>JAHJDE010000006.1 GCA_018812525.1 Gammaproteobacteria bacterium | reverse complement strand
TGATCGCCGAAACGCGAAGATCAACCGAATTGATAAACAGGGTTTATCAAGCCGGACTTGAGATTTTCGCGTGGGCAGATCATGGTAAACCATAGAATATTTCCATTTGAAACGCCTACGGCAGGGGACAGACCACGGTTTCCTTCCCTCACGAAGCACGAAGCAGGCGCGAAGCAGGCGCGGGGTCAAGTCTAACATTCCAACAAATGTTGGAGTATTAGACTTGACCCCATGCTCACACACATGTCCTTGCCGCGCTTTTGCGACAGCCTCAGATCGCGCTTGAACTGGCCCGAGTACCCCGGCTGGCGCATCAGATATCAAGCTGCTCAAACAGGTTGTCCGCGTCTCTGGCGTGATGGACATCCTCACCCCTTTCGCTCTTGGTGAGCGTTTCGGTCGTGAGCCGGTTGGGTACGCGCATCTCGAAAGGCAGCGCCTTATCCTTTGCTACCTTAGTCAACACGATCCTTACCACGTCGGATACGGTCAGCCCCATTTCCGCCAGCACGGCTGCGGCTTCTTCTTTCAGGGATTCATCGATTCTCGCGCGGACAAAGGCAGAGGCGGCCATCTTCAATTCCCCTTGGGTTTCAGGCTTGTGTAGCTCGATTAAGCTACAGGCCGAGCGGCTTCGCAACCCACTTGTTTCCGTAATATCCCTGCTACCGGTAATCGAAGACCACCGGACGGGCGAGGGGTTGGCCATCGAGCAGGATCTTCGCCTCTTCCAGCCGCAGCCGTCCCTCGGCGAACCATCGCACCGTCAGGGGATAGATGATGTGTTCCCGTTTCAGCACGCGGCTGGCCAGCAACTCGGCGGTATCCTCCGGCCTCACTGCCACCTCCCCCTGCATGATGACGGGACCTCCGTCCAGCTCCTCGGTGACGAAGTGAACGCTCGCCCCGTGGATCTGCTCACCGGCCTCCAGGGCGCGCCGGTGGGTGCCAAGGCCCTTGAACTTTGGCAGCAGCGAGGGGTGGATGTTCAGCAGCCGGCCCCGGTAGTGGCGCACGAACCCTTCGCCGAGGATGCGCATGAAACCGGCCAGGACCAGCAGTTCCGGGGAGAAGCCGTCGATGGCCGCCATCAGCGCCCGGTCATAGGACTCCCGGTCGGGGTATTCGCGGTGATCGAGAATCCGGGTCTCGATGCCCGCCCGCTGCGCCCGTTCCAGGCCGAAGGCATCCGCCCGGTTGCTGATGACGGCGGCAATGCGGAAGGGGGCGTCCTCGGTCGCGGCATCGATCAGGGCCTGGAGATTGCTGCCGTTGCCCGAGATCATCGCCACCAGAGGAATCTTCGGCATCAGGCCGTTCCGCCCCGAACCCTGCGGACCCTGGGCTCGCCGCCGTCGTTGCCGATGATCCGGCCGATACGGAAACAGGTCTCGCCAGCGGTACTGAGCGCCTGCTCCGCCTTATTCGCCTGATCGGCGGATAGGGCGATGACCATGCCGATGCCGCAGTTGAAGGTGCGCAACATCTCCTCTTCCACCACATTGCCCTGTTCCTGCAGGAACCGGAAGAGCCCGGGGCGCGGCCAGGCGTCGATGTCGATCACCGCGTCGCAGCCCTGGGGCAACACCCGCGGCAGGTTCTCGGTCAGGCCGCCGCCCGTGATGTGGGCCAGGGCGTGGACCTCGATCTGTTCCATCAGCGCCAGCAGGGGCTTTACATAGATCCGGGTCGGCGCCAGCAGGGCCTCCCCCAGGCTGACCCCGTCCACAGTGGCCTGCAGGTCGAGCTGGCGCACCTGGATGATCTTGCGAATCAGGGAGTAGCCGTTGGAGTGGGGACCGGAGGAGGCCAGCCCCAGCAGCACATCACCGATGGCGACCCGATCCGGTGTCAGCAGGCGGGACTTCTCTACGATGCCGACGGCGAAGCCCGCCAGATCATAATCCCCCTCTGCGTACATACCGGGCATCTCCGCCGTCTCGCCGCCGGTCAGGGCGCAGCCGGCCAGTTCGCA
This sequence comes from Gammaproteobacteria bacterium, assembly GCA_018812525.1. Classification (GTDB taxonomy): domain Bacteria; phylum Pseudomonadota; class Gammaproteobacteria; order Chromatiales; family Chromatiaceae; genus YD12-FULL-61-37. Next base: position 4,040 of record JAHJDE010000006.1, on the reverse strand, counting down.
GCCGCGCGCGATGCCGGAGACGACAGCGGTGGCCATGTCCACATCCAGCTTACCGGTGGCGTAGTAGTCGAGGAAGAAGAGCGGCTCGGCCCCGGCGACGACGATGTCATTGACGCACATGGCGACCAGGTCGATGCCGATGCTGTCGTGGCGACCGACCTCCATGGCCAGCCTGAGCTTGGTGCCGACGCCGTCGGTACCCGAGACCAGCACGGGCTCCCGATAGCGGTCGAGCGGCAGTTCGAACAGGGCGCCGAAGCCGCCCAACCCGGTGAGGACCCCAGGGCGAAAGGTCTTCTTGACGATGGGCTTGATGCGTTCGACAAAGGAGTTGCCGGCGTCGATATCGACCCCGGCGTCGCGGTAGCTGATGGAGGGGGGGGTGGGGTCCACGATGGTTTCACCTGGGCTGATGGAGGTAGGCCGCCTATTTTAGACAGGTTAAGGGGTGCGGGGTAGAATCCAGGCATGATCTCAGGCCCTTTTCGCGCATTCCTCACCCTATTGCTGCTCTGGTCCGCCAGCGCATTCCTGTTGGCCGCGCCGGTGGCGGACCTGTATGAGGGCGAGGCCGCCGTGCCCGACGAGAGCCCGCAGCAGCGGGACAAGGCCATGGCCGAGGCATTCCTGCAAGTTGTGGTGAAGATGGGCGGCGATCGGAAACTGGCGGAACGGGCCGATGTCCGGCAGGCCGCCGCGACGGCCGGGCAATACGTGCGCCAGTTCCGTTATTTCAGCGCCGGATCGGGCGCTTCGGCCCAGCGGCGCATCCGGGTCTCGTTCGATGGGATCGGCCTGAGCGCCTGGATGCGTAAGACAGGTCTGCCGGAATGGGAGCGCGATCGTCCAAGCCCCCTGGTCTGGCTGGTGCAGGAAGAGGCCGGGCAGCGTTGGATCATCGCCCCAGAGGACCCGAACAGCCCCTACACTGCCCTGAAAGAGGCGGCCGGTGTACGCGGCCTGCCGCTCCTGACCCCCCTGATGGATTTGCAGGAGCGGTCGAACGGTCTGGCCGACAAACTCTGGTCGGGTTCCGGACCGGAAATACTGGCGTTGTCGAAGCGCTACCAGCCCGACGCCGTACTGGTGGGGCGTATCGCATTCCTGGCCGAGGACCGCTGGGAGTCCCGCTGGACCCTCTATCGGGGCGGCCAGGGCGAAGACTGGACCGATTATGCCCCGACCCCGGCCGAGGCGGCCGGGATGGGCGCGGACAGGGCAGCAGACAGCCTGGCCTCGGGGCAGGCGAAGGTGGCCCAACAGGCCCCCGAACCCCTGGTTATCCGCATAGCGGGCGCCGGGGGGACGGACGACCGGGACCGTCTGGCCGAACACCTGCGCCAACTGCCGCCCGTGGTGAGGAGCAAGGTCATGGAGAGTGGTCCCGGTTTTCTGACCTTCCAGCTCAGCGTCCGGGGCGGCAAGTCTGCCCTGGAACAGGCGATCGCCTCGGGCGGGCTGCTCCGGCCAGACCAGCCGCCCCCGCCGCAGCCCTCGGGGAAGCCGAACCCCCAGCCGGTGGAGCCGCCGGCCCAGCCGGCATCGAGGGGCGCCCCGAATCCGCTCGATCTGTTTGATTTGCCGCAAGGGGCCCGGCCTTCCCCCAGAAAACCACCCGAACCTGTGGCGCGCATTACCCCGCTGGCGGCGGAACCCCCTCCCCCGGCCGACCTGTTCTATGCTGTAATCAGGGCCAGGTAAAGAGGTTATCCAAATGGGAATGATGAGTCGGTTGGCCGGGTCCGCCCGAGTGGCGGTAGTTCTTCGCCCTGTTGCGCCGGTCGGCGGGGATTGAAGCCGATGCTGCGCGCCCGGGATATCCCCAACATCATCACCCTCGCCCGGATACTGCTGACCATCCCGGTGGTGGTCGCCCTGCTGTACCTGGAATTCGGCCTGGCCCTGACCCTGTTCCTGATCGCCGGCCTCTCCGACGGGGTGGACGGCTTTCTCGCCAAGCAGTTTCACTGGCAGAGCCGTTTGGGTTCCCTGCTCGATCCCGCTGCCGACAAGCTGCTGCTCGTCTCCAGCTTCCTCTCCCTCGGCTGGCTGGGGCTGTTGCCCCCCTGGCTGGTCGGCGCCGTGATGCTGCGCGACCTGATCATCATCGGCGGGGCGGGCGCCTGGACCCTGCGCATCGGCCAGCTGGTGGCCGAGCCGACCATTATCAGCAAGATCAATACCTTCACCCAGATCGTCCTGGTGGTCTCGGTGGTGGCCGATCAGGCCCTGGGGCTCCTGCCGCCGGGCTCCATCGAGGCACTGGTCTGGATCACGCTCGCCACCACCCTGTCGAGCGGCATGGATTACGTCTGGGTTTGGGGAAAGCGGGCACGTGAAGCAACGGAACGAGAGAGAAAGGGCGGCTGACGCGCGTCACTGGTACTACCTGGCACTGGCCCTCCTGGCGGGGTGGCTGATCGCCTTGATGTCGTCCATCCTGACACCCTTCCTGGCCGGCGCCCTGCTGGCCTATCTGGGCGATCCCCTGGTCGACCGTCTGGAGCGGCTCAAAATCAGCCGTGGCCTCGCGGTGGCACTTGTGTTCACGGCCTTCCTGTTGCTGGCACTGGCCGTTGCCCTGGTGATCTTGCCTCGGCTGGAGGCGCAGATATCCCTGCTCTTCAAGCAGTTCCCCCTCTATATCGACTGGCTCAAGACCCAGATCCTACCCTGGCTGCAACAGCACCTGGGCCTGGAGGGCAAACTGAACGACCTGAGCTGGTTTCAGGACATCCTGGCCAGGCATTGGCAGGATGCCGGCGGCTTCGTGAAGGGCGCCCTGGTCTCTGTCTCCCAGTCCGGCATCTCCCTGCTCGGCATGCTGGCCAATCTCCTCCTGATCCCCGTCATCACCTTCTATCTGCTGCGCGATTGGGACGACCTGGTGCGAGGCATCCATGCCCTGCTGCCGAGGCGCTTCGAGCCCACCATCGCCCGGCTGGCCCGGGAGTCGGACGTCATGCTGGGCGCCTTCATGCGAGGTCAGCTGCTGGTCATGCTGGGGCTGGGACTGATCTATACGTTCGGCCTCTGGCTAGTGGGGCTCGACTTCGCCCTGCTCATCGGCATGCTGGCCGGGATGGTCAGCTTCGTCCCCTACCTGGGCCTGATCCTGGGGATCATCCTGGCCGGCATCGCCGCCGTCCTCCAGTTCCAGGGCGTCGAATCCCTGCCCTGGGTGGCCCTGGTCTTCGTCGTCGGCCAGTTGGCCGAAGGGGCCGTCCTCACGCCCCGCTTCGTCGGCGGCAACATCGGCATGCACCCGGTGGCGGTCATCTTTGCCGTAATGGCGGGCGGCCACCTCTATGGCTTCTTCGGCGTCCTCATGGCCCTGCCCGTGGCCGCCGTCGCCATGGTCTGGGTGCGCCACGCCGTGGAACGCTACAAGGTCAGCCGGCTCTATGGGACATGACCCCAGGAATCCCAGTCTATGTAGGGGGAATAAGCGATAGCGCATCCACCAAAAGACCTTCCGAGAGGAACTTGCAAAATGGTCAGGAAGGCCATTTTGCAAGTTCCTCTAATTACCCGAGTAATCCTGTACCGGTTCGAGGCCCCCCATGCGCTTTCTGGATGTAAAGACCGACTACGCCTTCAAGCGCGTCTTCGGCGCTGAGGGCTCCAAACCCATCCTCATCAGTTTCCTCAACGCCATCTTGGAATATGAAGGGGAGCAGGCCATCGTCGATCTCGCCATCGTCGATCCCTACCAGATCCCCCTGCTCAAGGGCATGAAAGACACCTATGTCGATGTCAAGGCCACCCTGGGCAACGGTAAGCGGGTCATTATCGAGATGCAGGTGCTCAACGTCGCCGGTTTCGAAAAGCGCATCCTGCACAATGCCGCCAAGCAATACGCCACCCAGTTGCAGAAAGGCGACGACTATCGCCTGCTCAACCCCGTCATTGCCATCACCTTCACTGATTTCCGCATGTTCGAAGAGGGGTCGGAACACCTCAGCCGCTTCCGCCTGATCGAACGGGAGCGCTTCATTGAATACAGCGACGACGTTGAACTGATCTTCATCGAACTGCCC
>JAHJDE010000058.1 GCA_018812525.1 Gammaproteobacteria bacterium | reverse complement strand
TCAGGCCATATTTGGCCGAACCTCAATCGCAAAATCCTCGACGTAGCGCTGCTACGCCTGCGGTTTTGCTCAATCGGTTCGACCAAATCTGACCTAAATCCGAGCGCAATATTGCTCAAGTTATTCTTGCTCGACGCCTAATTTATACTCGCCCTATTTATCGGCTATTTACCGGGCGAGGGACTAGAAGACGAGCCCCGGCCCGCCGAACGGCCAGTCGTTGAGGTCATCCATGCCGTCGTCAATGCGCTGATTCTTGAGCCAGGCCTTGAGGTGCTTCGCCTCCTTGAAGCGCTGGAGATCCTGCTGTATCTGTTTGATATCGATGTGCAGTTCCTGAATGTCCCGCCTGAGGGCGCTGACCGCCTGCTGGGGGGAGAGCTGTTCGAAGGGCATCATGGCCAGGTTCATCTTGAACGCCTCCTCGATTGCCTCGATCTCGCCGCGGATTTGGTCCAGTTGGCCTTGCAGGACCTTGTTGAAGTGCTTCAGGCGACCCTCTGCAATGTTGTTGATGTGCTGCTGGTCGATCTGTTCGACCGCCAGTTGCAACTCCAGCAGTTGCAGCAGGTCCTTCTTCTTGTAGGCGACTGTCACGCGCTGCATCAGCTCGGTCTTGCGCTTGCGCTCCTCCGGGTCCTGCTCACGGTCCGGATGCAGGTCCGTGACCAATTGGCGGTAGACCTCCCGGATCGATTTGCTCATGTTGGCCTCTTCCTCCTGTTTTGCGGCTTCCCGCTTCAACTGCTTGGCGGTTTTCTTGCGTTTGGCGTACCGCTCCTCGGCCTGCCGTTGCTGCGCCTCGACCCGCTCCCGCAGCCGCTCGGCGGTTTGTTCCGGTGAGTCCAGATCGATCTCATCCGCATCCAGCTTGATGCCCAGGCCATCTTCAAACATGGCTTTCATGAAATCGCGCGACAAGTCGTTCATCTCCCGCGCCTCGGTGTCGAAATCGACCTCGCTGTATTTGTTGTAGAGAGGTTTTAGCTCGTCCATGCCATGCGGCGTTATCAGTTCCTCACAGATGCCGAGGATCAGGTGGGTCATCTTCTCCCGCTGCTTGGCGGTGAAGCCCTTTGCGGCCTGTTGCTCATCCAACAGATGGGCCAGCTCGGCCCGATGGCCGACATAGGTCTTGATCAGCGGCTCATACTCCCCGGCCGATAGCCTGTGTAGATGGGGAATTGCCTCCCGCCAGGCGGCCAGGCGTTGCTTCTGCTTATCGATCTGCTTGATGAGGGTATTGAACTTCTTCTGTGCGGGCGAGAGCTTCGCCAGCTTGGCGCCTCCCTCGATGTGGACAACACTGTTGCTGGATTTGGGCATGGCAGTCGGGGCGGAGGAAGGGTGAGGGTTTCGGATTATAGCCCGATCTTCAATCGATCTGTTTCGCGGCAGAGCCGCTCCCACGGCGGTGGGAGCGGCTCTGCCGCGAAAATAGGCGGTTTTGCTCAATCAGATCGACCAAATCCGACCTGAATCTGGGCGCGATATTGCCAACTTATTTCCGGACAGCTCCTAAGATGGGGGGCTAATTGGGGAACGGCAAAGATCCAGAATCCGCAACACACTGATTCATAAGACATTTTAACAGCGAATTGGCGGAGAGGGAGGGGTTCGAACCCTCGTTACGGGCTACCGTAAACACGATTTCGAGTCGTGCGCTTTCAACCGCTCAGCCACCTCTCCGGTGATATCGCCTGGATCGCTCGGCACTGGAACCTTGGCGGGCGTTCCGGCCCCTTAATTTGATAAACTGCAAGAAAAAGGAAGCCGGCGCCTGTTAGTCTTGGCGGGACGCACATTCTACACGAGCAGGCGCTCAACTCGTAACCCATGTTTCAATCCGCACCCAGTCTCATCCGCCGGCGGATTGACCCCCGCATAGGCGCCCTTGCCAAGTTCAACAATTCCCCTGAAGAGGGGCAAACCCGCAAGGAATTTGGATAAGAAACGATGCCTTTGGTGCGATGGAGCCTTTCACTCTTGCTGGTTGGCTGGCTGACAGCCTGCGGACTGCCCGTCCCCCTGTTGGAGCAGGTCAAGGCGGGGGGGGTGCTTCGGGTCGCCACTTTCAATAATGCAACCACGGTATTCGAGGGTCCCGATGGACGGACCGGTTTCGAATATGATCTGGCGCGGATGTTCGCGAAGCGGCTGGGGGTTCGTGTCGAATTTGTCGTGGTCAAGAATTTCGGCGAGATCCTGCCGCTGGTGCGTGAGCGCAAGGTCCATTTCGCCGCCGCCGGGCTGACGGTGACCCCTGACCGGCAACCCCTGGTGAAATTCGGTCCCGGCTATCAGAAGATCACCCAGCAGGTGATCTTCCGTATGGGCGAGGGTAACAGGCGGCCGAAGCGGGTTGAGGATCTGATCGGCAAGACCCTTGAGATCACCGCCAACACCAGTCACGAGGAAGAGTTGAAGCGCCTGCGGAAACGCCACCCGGCCCTGGACTGGAACGCCTACCGCGAGTTGGAGCCCAATGATCTCCTGGATCTGGTCAATCAGAAACTGATCGACTACAGCATCACCGATTCCAACCACTTTGCGGTGGCGCGCCGCTATTACCCGGACCTGGGGGTGGCCTTCGATCTCACCCAGCCGGAGGATCTGGCTTGGGCCTTCCCCCATTCCAATGACGACAGCCTCTACAACGAGATGCTGTTGTTCTTCCACCACATACGCACGGACGGGCGGCTCGATCAGCTCATCGAACGCTATTACGGCCATGTAGAGCAGTTGAAATTCGTCGATCTGGTCACTTTCAGGCGCCACTATCGGGAACGGCTGCCCCGCTACAAGGAGCTCTTCTACTGCGCCGAGAACAAGACCGGCATCGACTGGCGCCTGCTGGCGGCGGTCAGTTATCAGGAGTCCCATTGGGATTCTTCGGCGGTCTCCCCGACTGGGGTGGAAGGGCTGATGATGCTCACCCGTGGCACCGCCAGCGATCTGGGTGTGGCGAACCGCACAGATCCCGAGGAAAGCATCCTTGGCGGCGCGGTCTATCTCTCGCAGTTGCGCGACATCGTGCCGGAGGAGATCGTCGAGCCCGATCGCACCTGGATCGCCCTGGCGGGCTACAACGTCGGCTTCGGTCATGTGGAGGATGCCCGCGACCTGGCACGGCAACTGGACGAGGCACCGGAGAAGTGGTCGGTGGTCAAGAACTACCTGCCCCTGCTGGCGAAGGAACAGTGGTTCAAGCAGACCCGCCACGGCTACGCGCGGGGACTGGAGCCTGTGACCTATGTGGACAATATCCGCGGCTATTACGACCTGATCATCCGCCTCGAAGAGGAGGAAAAGGCCGAGAAACCCAAACAGACCACCCCGGAGATCGTCCTCCCCGTGGCGTTGTGATTTCCCGGATTCTACTGCGCTACCTTCTGCGCTTGAAAAAGGTTCTGAGGACCTCGGAACATTCATCCCCCATCACCCCTCCCTCGCAGAAGGTGCGGTGGTTGAAGCGCTCATCGGAAGGAAGGAGGTCAAAGACGCTGCCCGCTGCGCCGCCCTTGGGGTCGGCGGCACCATAGACCACCCGCGCCACGCGGGCATGGACGATGGCCCCGGCGCACATGGCACAGGGTTCCAGGCTGACGTAGAGGGTCGAACCGGGAAAGCGGTAATTCCCCAGGCGTGCCCCCGCGTCCCGCAGGGCCTGGATCTCCGCATGAGCCGTGGGGTCGTTTCCACCGATGGGCCGATTCCAGCCCTCGCCAACGATAGTCCCATCCAGCACCAGGACGGCGCCCACCGGCACCTCCCCTTCCACCTCGGCGCAGCGGGCCAGTTCCAGCGCGCGCGCCATGAAGGCCAGATGGCCCGCGTCCTCAGGCGCCGACATCAGAAGAAGACGCTCTCGTCGTCGTCCCGCACCAGGATGCAGCTATCGGGCAGGCTCGTCGCACCCGCCTCAGCCCCCGCTTGATATGGAGGTGCGTCGATGGCGAGAATCACCTTGGTCCCCTGGGACAGGCGGGAGTCGATTTCAATCTCGCCACCCATGGCACGGGCGATCTCCCGGCTGATGTAGAGCCCCAGCCCAGCCCCCAGACGGACGGAGCCATTGCCTGTCCTGAGCCCCGCCGAAGGGCCTGTCCTGAGCCCCGCCGAAGGACCCGTTCCCTGCCGGAAGGGTTGAAAGAGTCTATCGAGGGTCGCCTTGTCCATGCCGATGCCTGTATCTGTTATGGCGATGTGGAGGCGGTTCTCCCGCCACTCGATGGCGACCGTGATGCTCCCATCCAGGGTGTATTTGACCGCGTTGCCGATCAGATTGAACAACACCTGGCGCAAGCGCATGCCGTCGATGAAGAGGACCTCGGGCACGGCCGCGTCCACCCACCAGGAGAGGGAGAGGTCCCTCGACTCCACAACAGGCACGAAGATCTCATCGAGGCATTCCAGGATCTCTTGCAGATGCCAGTTGCAGGGGTTCATGTACAACTGCCCCTTCTCGATCCGCGACTGGTCCAGGAGATTGTCCACCAGGGTGATCAGGTAGTTGGAACCGCGGTCGACCGAGCGCAGGTGTTTGTGCAGGGCCTCGTTCTCGCAGGCCACCAGGCCGATCGCCCTGGCCTGCTTGGCGGAATCGAGCAGCGACATCAGGGGGGTGCGCAGTTCGAAGGCGATCTGCTCGATGAAGCCGGTGCAGGAGCGATTGACCTGCTTGAGCTGCTCGACCCGCTCCTGCAAGACCTGCTGGCTCCGTTGCGCTTCGCGCAGCACCGACTCGTGGCGGAGGTTGGTCAGCGCCCGCTCGTTGGCCTTCTGCTGGTGGCGTTGCAGATCGTCCCGGTCCTGGGTGGCATCCATGTAGACCAGGCCCCAGCCGCTCTTGAGATAGGCAACATGGACGTGCGCGGAGGCCCCGGAGGCCGTCTCCACGAAGGACAACCGCGTGAAGGGGGAGCCCTCCTGATCGAGGCCCGTCAGAAAGCTGAGGGTGTCGCCGAGATCATCCCCGGCGTGGAGCTCGCCCAGGCCGTAGAGCTGGCCGGAGCCCTCCCAGGAGACCACCTTGAGGTTGGGGTCAACCAGCAGATAGAAGGTCCTGGCATCCTTGAAATAACGCTGCACCACATAATCCCTCAGGGTCTTTATCGCGAAATTCACGGGCGCACCCCCAGTACCATCCGTTCACCCAAGGATTGAAAGGCCTGTTCCACCCCGTTGCCCTTCCGGGCGCTGCAATGGGTAAGCTGCCAGCCCCGCAACTGCAGGGCCTTGACCTCGTCGGCGTTCAACTCCCACTGGGGACCCAGGTCCAGCTTGTTGAGCATGAGCGTGAAGGGAACCCGCCCCAACAGCCGCTCCGTCTCCTTTTGCAGGGAGATGGCCGTGCCGAAAGTGCCCAGGCGGGTGCCGTCCACCACCAGGAGATAGCCGGCCGCCCCCTTGAGATAGTTCTGACCGACCGTGGTGAGTTCGTCGGTCCCGGCGATGTCCCAGAGCACCAGCTTGACCGGGTCCCCCGAGGGGAGAAGCAACTCCTTGGTGTCTATCTTCACTCCGATGGTGGCCTGGTAGATGTCAGAGAACTGGTTGCGCACGTAGCGTTGCACCAGACTGGTCTTGCCCACGGCAAAGTCACCGATCATGCAGATCTTGCGGGCCTGCATCCTCAGCGATCTCCCAGTGGTGGCCAGAGGTCGAGCTGGAACTCTACCCGCCGCAGGGAAAGATCCTCGCGGGGGACATCAGCGGGCGGGGCCTTGGTTTCGATGCGCATGCGCCCGGCCGGCACGCCGCGCCCCTTCAGATAGTCACGCACCACCGTTGCCCGGCCCATGCCCAGCGCCTGGTTGCGGTTCTCGCTGCCGATGACATCGGTGCTTCCGACGAGGACAAGGGTCAGGGTGCGGGACAGCTTGCCGACCAGCTCCATAGCACGCAGGGAGTCGGCCGCCACCGCATCGAGGCCCTGGTATTGGTCAGGTTCCAACTGGCTGCCGCTCTTGAAAAAGATGTGACGGGACTCCAGCCGTTGCTTCAGCGCCGCCAGTTCCAGCCTTTCGCTATCTTGCAGGCCACCATCCTCGAAGGCGGTCACGCCGGGCACGGTCAGGGCCAGCAGCCCGGCCTTTCCGCGCCATTCCAGGGGCGCGATCCCCGCCGCATGGAGCACCCCGGCCTCGTCCAGGGTCAGGCTGACGCCCTGCGGGGGGTGAAGGCGGGCCTGAGCGCGCTTGAAGGCGAAGTCATGGCCCATATCCTGGTGGGGGGTCCAGCGCATCTCGACCTGACCGGCGGCAAAACCCTGCTCGCCCGCCAGCGGGGCCGGGTCTCGTGCCAGGGGATCGCGCAGGCCGTCGATCAGGAGCCGGTCCGCCAGCCGCTCCACCCTGGTCAGGACGATGCCGGGGATCTGGCCGACCGTCTGGATCAGCCGCTCTTGCCGCGATGCGAGTTCGGCCTCGGCCTGCCGCCTCGCCTGGAGCAGCCGTTCCTGCTGTATCAGGTGTTCCGCCTCGGCCTGCCGCCGCGCCCAATCACTGTAGCCCAGCCAGCCCGCCAGAAGGGCCAGGCCCAGCACCAGCAGCAGGAAGGGCGAGGGCCCCCGCCGCGCCGGGGCGGGGCGCTCCTGGGAGACAAGGCAGGCAGACAGAGGGTCCCGCAGATAGTACATGGCATCCTGGTCGCCCTCGAAACGGGCCAGGTCCTGCCCGTGGCGGCGATGGATCCCCTCCAGCACCTCCCGGCAGCGCTCCCGCAGGTCCCGGGGCGGGATGCCGCGCACGGCGCAGGCCAGATAGGCATGGGGGCCGTTCACCAGCAGCACCGTATGCCCCTCCATCTCCACCTCCTCCAGCCCCTGCTCGGTGGAGCCTGCCAGGAAGGCGTCGCGCACGAAGCTACAGATGGCGGTGAGCATGGCGGAGACGGCGTCCGGGTCGTGGGTCTCCACGCTGGGATCGGCCACATGCTGGATCAGCAGGCCGTTGTCCGGGCGCACCAGCAGCGCCTCCTCCACCCGGTAATCGATGGTGTGGCGCAGGACCACCTCGGCGAAGGGGACGCCGCTGCGCAGGGATTCCAGGCGCCAGCTCAGCCCCTTGAAGGAGAGGCTGTGTTCCATGGAGCGGTTGATGGACTCCACTATCTTGCGCAGGCTGTCGCTGATGGCGTTACGGATGGCGGGGCCCATGACCGGAAAGAGGATGCCGGCGATGGTGCTGGAATCGCGCCGGATGGAGTGGCGCAGGCCGGCAATCAGCGGACCCTCGATGGCGCCCGGCAGCTCGCTGTCCCGCTCGTTGCCGAGACGCAGGGAGTCGGCCAGGACCTCGGCCACCTGTTCGGGCCGGGGTCCCGGCGGGTCTTCCAGACGTGCGCGTAAATCATGGAGTTCGCGCCGCTCCCGGTCCAGGAGCAGCGACTTCAGTTCGTCCAGGGGATTGGCCGCCTCCCGTGCCGGGGGCCAGCCCTCGCGGCTCGGGTCCGCGCCCTTCCCGAGGCGGCTTCCCATCAGCCAGCGCCCCCGCGCAGGGAACCTGCCAGTTTCTCCAGGAGCTCTGCCATGGCTTCCCGGCCCAGCTTCTCCTTCTGCAGCCGGTCGCCCTCGCTGTCCAGGGCGCTGAACAACCCCTTGTGCTGGGCAGCCATCTGAGTATCCAGGTCGTCGATACGCTGGCCGGTATGGGCCTGGAGGGATTGCAGTTCGCCCCGCAGGGCCGTTTCGAGCAGGTTCAGCCGCTCCCCGAAGAGGGTTGTGGTCGACTTCAGTTCAGCGCCCAAGGCATTGTCACCCTTCTCCCTGGCCGCCGCCTCCTGGCCCAGGGCCTTGCGCAGTTCATCGCGTAACTGGTTGATGCCGTTTTCGAGATTGCCCTCCAGCCGGACCAACTGCTCGTCGATCCGCTGAAGCTGCTGGCCGAAGAGGAGTTCACGGATCTTCTCCATGCCCTCGTCCACGGCCTGCCCCTTCTTGTCCACCACACTCAATTGCATCTTCGTTTTTCCCGTAAGGTCTTCTGCTGCCCCAAGGAAAAAGCGTAATTATCCCTTGAGTAGCAAAGTGAAAGTGGCGATTCTACATCCTGCCAAACGGGATTTCGAGCCCATTCCTCAGCCCCGCATTCTGGCCCTGGCGGCGACCTGCTCCTTGAAGGTGGAGCCGGCGGAGAAGCGCGGGGCCATCTGGGTTTCGATCTTGATCCGTTCCCCGGTCTTGGGATTCTTCACCTCGCGTCCGGCGCGCACCACCGGCCGGAAGGTCCCGAAGCCCACCAGGGTCACCATGCCGCCCTCGGAGACGGTCGCCACGACCTCCCCCATCATGGCGTTGACCACCTGGCCCACGGCGGACTTGGTGAGCCCGGTCTTGGTAGCGATGGCGTCGATCAGTTCGGATTTGTTCATGAATTTCTCTCCAATCATTGGGTTAGGGTCTTTCAGTTACGTCTTTCGAAGGGGGCCGCATCCAGCTCGTCGAGGGGGTGCGGCCAGGAAATGTAATGGCCCTGGACATAATCGACCTTGAGGGCGCGGAGCTGGGCCAATACCGACTCGTTCTCCACGAACTCGGCCACGGTCTTGATGTTCATCACCTGCCCCACCTTGTTGATGGCGTCCACCATGGCGTGATCCACCGGGTCATCGGCCATGTCGCGCACGAAGCCGCCATCGATCTTGAGGAAATCCACGGGCAGGTTCTTCAGATAGGCAAAGGAGGACATGCCGCTGCCGAAGTCGTCCAGGGCGAACCGGCAACCCAGGGCCTTCAGGCGCCCGATCAGGCGCAGGGTCTGTTGCAGGTTGGCGATGGCTGCGCTCTCGGTCACCTCAAAGACGATTGCGCGGGGGGAGAGGCCCTGCGCCTGGAGCTGTTCCGCGACGAAGTCGTCGAACCCCGCGTCCGCCAGGGTCTGGCCGGAGAGATTGATCCAGCAGACGATGCCGCCGGCCACCATGCCGGGGTTGCGGCCCAGAAACTGGAAGGCCCGATCGACCACCCAGCGGTCGATCCGGGGCATGAGGCCGAAGCGTTCTGCCGCCGGGATGAAGGCGCCGGGCGGGATCAAGGTACCGTCCCGCTCCTTTAAAGAGACCAGAAGTTCGAAAAAGTGCTCCGGGGCGCCGGTCACCTGTGCCGGGATGATCGGCTGATAGCGCAGCAGCAGCCGATCATCCTCCAGCGCCTCGGTGATGCGCGCCACCCAGCGCATCTCCCCGCAGTGCCGCGCGGAACGTGCGTTGTCGGCGAGCACCAGGTGCATGCGGTTGCGACCGGCGTCCTTGGCCAGGTAACAGGCGGTGTCGGCCGCACTCAGGAGGGTAGGGACATCACAGGAATTGGGTGAGATTTCGACCACGCCGATGCTGACGCCCACCCTGAAGTGTCGCCTCTGCCAGCGAAAGCGGAATTTGCCGACGCCTTGGATGAGCTGCTCCACGACCCGTTTCGCGTGCTCCAGATCACAGCACTGGAGCAGGAGCCCGAATTCGTCCCCGCCCAGCCGCGCCAGGACATCGCCCTGGCGGACGCAGCCCTGCATCTCCCGGCTGAGCTGACGCAGCAGCTCGTCGCCCGCCGCGTGGCCGCAACTGTCGTTGACCTCCTTGAACCAATCCAGGTCCAGATAGCAGAGGACATGCCGTGCGCCATCCGAACGGGCCTCCGCCAGGGCATGCCCCAGGCGGTGGCTGAACTCGACACGATTGATGAGGCCGGTGAGGGAGTCGTGTCTGGCCAGGTAATCCAGCTCGCGGGCCTTGGCCCGCAGATTCGAGACATCCCGGAACAGGGCGACCGCGCCAGCGACCCCTTCGTCATTGCGGAGCAGCCCCAGGGTATATTCCGTATCGAACACCTTCCCGTCCTTGCGCAGGCCCCTGGCCCAGAAGCCCTCGCCCTTGCGAATCCGCTCGGCCTCCGGGAAGACCCAGTGGAGATCCCCCAGCGCAGGGTCCTCCTCCGGCGAAATCAGGAGCGACAGGGAGCGGCCGATTACCTCGCGGGCGGCATAGCCGAACAACTGCTCGGCGCGGCTATTGAAGTCCTGGATATAACCCTTCAGATCGATGCGGACGAACCCATCCGGCAGGGCATGGATATCGAGCCCGGGGCCGAACAATTGGCATACTCCCGCGCTCATCGGGCCCCCAATCGGGAGGCGACTTGCCACAAGGAGAAGGTAATAATTGGGAAATTCCACGCCATGGGCGCGAAGATAACCCCACCCGGCCTGACAACGTCAGTTACAGGTTATTACAGATTATTACATCGGGGGGGGGGGGGAGATGCGCGCGGGACCGGCAAAGACGAAGCCGCGGCCGAATACGGTGCGCACCGGCAGGGGGATGCCCAGTTCGTCGCCGACCTTGGAACGCAGACGGGAGAGCAGCGTAGTGACGCGCTGGTAATCGTCCCCGCCCTTGTGCCGGGGATAGAGCTTATAGAACAGATCATGCTTGGTGATCATGGTATAGGGCTCTCCCATGAGGTGCTGGAGCAGCTCCAGCTCCCGGCTGGTGAGCGAGACCCCCTTTCCATCAGGGCTGTCAAGCCGTCCGCTGGTGAGATCGAGGGACCAGGCATCGGCCTCCCTCCCCGGCGCGGCCGGCGCGGCCTGCCGCACCTTGGCGCCCGGATCCTCGGCGGACAGGGGCCTCACCCTGTAGAGCTCGCCCCCGGCGGACGCGATACCGTCCTTGTCCCAGGGCCGCCCGCCCGGTCCCCCGGCGCTGGCCCCCGGGTGGGCAAAGGTGGAGAGCTTGAAATCCCTGTCGCCGTTCAGTGCCAGGTCCACATCCTGATTGGCGAGCATGTTCAACTCGCGAACCAGGGCGCGCATCTTGGTGATATCCCGGAACACTGCGACCGCCCCCACTATCCGACCGGTCTCGCACAGCGGGCTCATGCTGTATTCCGCAGTGAAGATGGAACCGTCCTTGCGCTGGATCTTGACCTCCCCCAGGCGGCAGGGCTTGCCCTCGGCACAGACGATATCCTCCGGACAGTTGACCAGGAGGTAGGACATGGGATTGGGTTGGGGGCCGCGCAGAAACGACCACATCTCCCGGCCGTTCAACTCACCGGCCTCGTAGCCGAGCAGACGCTCGGCGGCCCCGTTGATGAAGGTGCAGTATCCCTGGGCATCCACGGCATAGACGCCGTCGGCGACCGCCGTCAACACCGATGCCAGGTAGCGATCCTCGGTGTCCGGGGCCGCACGGATCAGGACCACCGCATGATTGCCCCCGTCCGCTGGTACCGGCCGCAACGAGAGATCCACGTAGAGACGGGAACCGTCCTTGCGCCGGGCCGGGAGCCCGCGCATCCCTTCCGCCCCGGTAACCCGTGCCAGCCGCCGGGTGAAATAGTCGCGGACCTCGGGGATCAGGGTCGACAGGGGCAGCCCCACCACCTCGGATGTGGCATAACCGAACAAGAGTTCCGCCTGCCGATTGAAGGCCCGAACCACCCCTGCCTCGTCCACATAAACAAAGCCGTCCGGCAAGGCGTCCATATCCAAATGGATGCCAAAGGGACCCGCGATGCTCAAACCGTCTTCTCCGTGCATACCTCGACCATTCCGGGCTCGACAGAGGAAATATCCGCTCCTGGCCCATTTTCACTGGGCTCGCCTCGATAGTCCTCGAATTGTGCCGGGAATGCAAGGCCCTGCTCCCAGCGGCCAGGACAATGATCCAACGCCCTCTCTATAAACCGCAAGGGACGCTGCGAGGGCGGATAAGCGAAGCGCATCCACCTGATTGATTTTCAATGGCGGGTTTGCCGAATACTTGCGGCCTATTCCCCTCCGGCTACAGGGTCCCGTAGAGCTGATTGAAGAGGGATGCGGAGAAACCGGTCATACGTGACTCACCCACCACAATGAGAGGTACGCCTTTGCCGTGGTAGCGCTGGTAGTCGCGCCGGCCCTGGGCAGACCGCTCAATGTCGTATTCGGTATAGGGGATGTTCCTGGCCTGGAGGTATTTCTTGGCCTTCACGCAGGCGGGGCACCAGGCGGCGGAGTAGACCACCACCGGCTTGCCCTGGCCCTGGGCAGCCACCGGCGCCGGGCTCAGGGGCTGGGGGCTGTAGCTATTGATACGCAGATCGAGGGACTGGGCCTGGACATTGGCCGGCGGGCGGTCGCCCAGTTGCACCTGGCCCTGCCCGTCCAGCCAGCGGTAGACCTCGGCCGAGCAGTTGAAGCCGAGCATCATTAGCACCAGAAATCCGAGTGAGATCCGCCGCCTGTTCATATCCACCCCCGCTCCGCTTGGTTGACACCCCCAGTCTAGTCAGTCCCCAGGGGCCAAAACGTTAACTGTGTCGCATCAGATTCATCCGGTGCATGACGGCGCTGGCGATCTCTTCAATGGAAAGGCTGCTGCTGTTGACCACCGGGATAGCCTCCCGCTGGTAGAGTTCCTCCGCCTGGCGCACCTCGCGCCGGCAGGACTCCAGGGAGGCGTAGCGACTGCCGGGACGACGCGCCTCGCGGATCTTGGCAAGCCGTTCGGGAACGATACTGAGCCCGAATAGAAGGTGTTTGTGGGGGAGGAGCACACGAGGCAGGCCGCCGTGGTCCAGATCGTCCGGGGTCAGGGGGTAGTTGGCGGCGAAGGTGCCGTAGTGGAGGCTGAGGTAGAGGCAGGTGGGCGTCTTGCCGGAGCGGGAGACCCCCAGGAGGATGACATCCGCTCGCTCCAGGTTGGTCAGCCGCGCCCCGTCGTCGTAGCTGAGGGTGAAGCTCATGGACTCCACCCGCCGCTCGTATTGATCCAGGTTGCCGATGCCGTGGGTGCGGCCCATGGCGTGGGCCGACTGTTGCCCCAGTTCCTTCTCCATGGAGCCGATGAAGCTGTCGAACAGGTCGTACACCCGGCAACTGGAATGGCGCAGACGCTCCCGCAACTGGCCCTGGACCAGGGTGGAGAAGACCAGCGGCGGCTGATGTTCCACCTCGGCAGCCTCCTCGATGCGGCGGATGGCGTCATCCAACTTCTCGTCGCTGTCCAGGTAGGGGATGTAGACCCGGTGGAAGTCGATGCCGTCGAATTGGGACAGCAGGCTGTTGCCGAAGACATCGACGGTGATGCCGGTGCGGTCGGAGAGGAAGAAGACGGTTCGCGTGGTCAACCGGGCCTCCGGGGAAACAGGTTTTCGGTTCAATGATACGGTTCAATGATAACTGTGAATCCGGGAAAATCCTGTCCATACTTTCTCCGATTACCATCGATGAAGAAGGGTCCGCCATGACGCACCATATCATCCCCCTCGAACAGGGCCGTAGGATGCGGTGAGGTACGAACCGCATCAATCGGGCGAAGAATATGCAACCTGGTCTAGTTTTTTGGGAGACGTAGTGATGTACGCTGAACGCTTGATTTTGGAAACTGACATGTCAGGCAACCTCAAGGTTGTGCCAAAGTTGCCTGCCAACAAGCAGTTCGAGGCTATATTTTTACTGTTGGAGAAGCCGGCTTCCATCGCTCAGGTTAAGCGCGTACCTCATCCTGATATTGTGGGACGAGTGCAAATTCTTGGGTCTATTATGGGTAGCACACCAGAAGCAGACGAGTGCAACCCGTCTCCCGCCTCTTACGCACATAGGGTTATTTCCATCACATCGTCATTGGCGGCCCTGTGCGGATAGAGATTCTGTAACTCCGTACTGACCTGGTACGCCAAGTACTCATCCCACAGTCCGCTTAGATGG
>JAHJDE010000057.1 GCA_018812525.1 Gammaproteobacteria bacterium | reverse complement strand
GGTACAGGGATGTACCGTTTACGGACCAAAGGACGGAAAAATGCGATTTTTCGTTTTCTTCATTTTCAATGGCTTAGGCCATTGAAAATGGCGGTTCATCCCTGAACCGCAAGAGGTTCTTGCAGTTTTGCAAGAACCTCTCAGGTGCCCTGCCTTCTATGATATTGCTATCATTGTCAAAATAATCGCCCGACTGCAAAGCCTGGAGCAGCTCAATGCTTGTCGAACGCGCCCTACCCCACTACAGCTATCAAGACTACGAACAGTGGGAAGGCGAATGGGAACTGATCGAGGGCGTCCCCTACGCCATGGCGCCGGCCCCCAGCCTCCAGCACCAGCGCATCTCCCACCGGCTTGCCTGGCACCTGGAGAACCTGCTGGCCGGCTGCGATCAGTGCGAGGCCCTGCTGGCGGTCGATTGGCGGATCGATAACCACACGGTGGTGCAGCCCGACAACCTCGTCACCTGCCATCAGGAAGAAGGGCAATACCTCCGCAAGGCCCCTGCCCTCATCTTCGAGATACTCTCCCCCTCGACGGAAGAGAAGGACCGCCTGGTCAAGTTCGGCCTTTACCAACAGGAAGGGGTGCGCTACTACTGCTTGCTGGGGCCGGGGGACGGGGTGGCGAAGATATTCCAACTAAAAGATGGACGTTATATCCAGGCCGCCGAGGTTTCCAGCGAAACCTGGACCTTCGATCTAGGACCCTGCAGCCTGGAACTCGATTTTTCGTCTGTATGGCCCGAAGGCCACGGATCAGGTCAAAAATTCTAGCGAGGCTCCACCTCAGACTGACGAGACGTGAATTACGCCACCATACCGTAGGAGCGCCTTGCAGCAGAATTTGACTCAAATGCAAAGCATTCCGGCACTCAAGAACCCTAGTAATCAATAGCGGGGCCAGGGCTTGCCACCTTGATCCTGCATTACACCCAGCCACCCATGAGGACAACTCGACAGGCGGAAGAGCAGCCTGCCCTGAAATACCCCAGATCCCGCGGGCGGTTTATGGCCCATCCCGCGCTATCTTTTCAACAAAGACGGCGGAGAAGCAAGTCATGCGGATTCTACTCACTGGCGCCACCGGCTTTATCGGCGGCCATATCCTGACAGGGTTGCAACAGGCGGGGCACGAGGTTCGCGCCTGCTCGCGCCGCCTGGGCGTCGATTTCAACCGAATGGTAAATGATGATGACTGGATGCCGCATCTGGAGAACCTGGATGCCGTGATCAACGCCGTGGGCATCATCGCCGAGACCCGCGGCCAGTCATTCGAGATCCTGCATCACCAGGCCCCGGCGGCCCTGTTCCGCGCCTGCGAACGGGCCGGGGTCCGGCGGGTCATCCAGATCTCCGCCCTGGGGGCGGACGATCGCGCCTTCACCCCCTACCAGCGCACCAAAAAGGCCGCCGACGATACCCTTCGCGGCACCTCGCTGGAGTGGTTCGTGCTGCGTCCTTCCCTGGTCTATGGCAAGGGCAGCTCCAGCGAGGCCCTGTTCCAGTTCATGGCCGCCCTGCCCCTCATCCCCCTGGTGGGCAATGGTCGGCAACAGGTCCAGCCCATCCATGTGAGCGACCTGGTGGCCACCGTCCTGCGCTGTCTGCAACCGGAGACCCCGGCACGGCAGACCCTCGACCTGGTCGGGGCGCAACCCCTGGCCCTGGTCGATTGGCTGCAACTGATGCGCCGTGCCAAGGGAAAGCGGCCGGCCCTCACCCTGCCCATCCCCTTCCCCCTGATCCTCGCCTCGGCCCACCTCAGCCGCTTCCTCATCCCCATGCTCCACCCCGACAACCTGCGCATACTCGATCGGGGCAATATCGCCGATGCCGGACCCCTAACCCGTTTTCTGGGCAGGGCGCCTTTGGCGGTCGAAGAGGTATTCACACCCAAGGGTCGGTAGCACTCTTGAACCTCTCGCCATGGCCACCGCGACCAAGGGGCAGGAGGACAGGGCCATGAACACTTTCATCACAGAATCGACTTTCGCCCGGCTTGTGGAGCGGGCCTGCTCGGTGGACCGGGAACTGCGTCTGGAGCTGGAACGGGAGAAGACGTGGGATATCTACGGCGAGGCGCTCGCCACGGCCTGTGACCGCTCATTTAACCGCGAAGAACGCAAAGGAACGCCAGGAATATCGTAGGGGCGGGTTTGAAACCCGCCCGTACAAAACCCGCCCGTACAAAACCGCGTATCGCCATTCACCCGGAAGGTAAATGCCTCGACGGAGATAATCCAGTGATTTCCTTCGTGTGATTTCCTTCGTGTTCTTCGCGTCCTTCGCGGTTGAAAGGAGTTTTTATGGTGTTCGGCATGCATATTACCCGCGTTTTCAAGAACGGCAATTCACAAGCCGTCCGCATCCCTGCCGACCTGGCTTACGAGCGGACGGGCATCGAGCTGGAGATCGAGCGCGAAGGGGACGAAATCCGGATCCGGCCTGCTCGGCGGCCGCTCACCGGCGTTTTGGCCAAATTTGCCCGATTTTCCCCGGATTTCATGGCCGAGGGCCGTGGCGACCAAGAGCAAGCAGAGAGGGACGCCCTGTAATGCCGCGCTACATGCTCGACACCAATATGTGCGTCTACTTGATGAAGAACCAGCCGGCAGAGGTCGGCCATCGCTTTGCGCGGTGCTGTGTCGGCGATGTGGTGATGTCGGCCATCACCTATGCCGAGCTGGAACAGGGTGTATCCGCTTGTTCCGATCCGGAACGGGAGCGCACCAATCTGGCGGGTCTGGTCGAAGATATTCCCGTGGTTCCGTTCGATGGTGCCGCCGGGGAAGCTTACGGCCCGATTCGATTGGCAACCCGCGACAGCAAGAAAGACCAGCTCGACAAGCTGATTGCCGCCCATGCCGTATCGCTCAACGTAACGGTAGTGACCAACAACCAGAAGGACTTTGCCAAATATCCCGGCGTTGCAACCGAGAACTGGCTTGCCCCTTCCCGTTAACGATCATGGGGCGAGGCGAGCCACCCTGAGTGATGAAATTCCGCCTCGCCCCTGCTCGTTCCCCCTCCCCAACCCTCCCCCAAAGGGAGAGGGGGCAAAGGTGCTTCGCGTATTTCACGGTAAGGCGATTGCCGGAAAATCCTGTACCAGAATGCGCAGGATGTTCGTTCGCCTTCAAGGCGCGCTCCCCGGCGCATAGCGAGCTATGTAACGGGGGGCGCAACGATGAAGGAGGACGAACAGACAAGCAGGCTGGTACAGGATTTGACAGAAATCGCCTAAATAGGCCGAAGCGCCTGAGCCAACCTTTGCAAGGCCTCGGCGACGGTGGCGCGGGGCGCGCCCAGGTTGAGGCGCATGAAGCCGCTCCCCGGCGCGCCGAAGCTGATGCCGGGATTGAGACCGATACGGGCCTTTTCCAGGAAGAAGCTCTTCAGGGTCGGATCATCCAGGCCCAGCCCCCGGCAATCGAGCCAGAGGAGGTAGGTCCCCTGGGGCGGGATGGCCCGGATGCCGGGGCATTCGCGGGCGATGAACCCCAGCGCGAAGGCCCGCGTCCCGGCCAGATAGGCCAGCAGGGCGTCGAGCCAGGGCCCGCCCTCGCGATAGGCGGCCTCGAAGGCGGCGATGCCGAAGGGATTGCTGGCGCTGACGTGCAATTGATCGAAGGCATGGACCAGGGCGGCGCGGTCTTCGGGGCCGGGGCAGATCAGGGCGGAGAGCCCCAGACCGGGGATGTTGAAGCTCTTGCTGGGCGCCACGGCGGTAACGACGCGGTCGTCAGGCCCCGCCAGCCGGGCCAGGACCTGGTGGGTCTCGCCGGGATAGACCAGGTCGTGGTGGATTTCGTCGGAGAGGATCGCCAGGCCGTGGCGGCGGGCGATGGCCAGCACCGCTTGCAGCTCCTCCTCGGTCCAGACCCGGCCCACCGGGTTGTGGGGCGAGCAGAGGATCAGCAGCCGGGCCTCTTTCGCGCAATGTTCCAGGTGCGCCAGATCCATGACATAGCGATCCCCCTCTAACCGCAGCGGGTTCTCGATCAGCCTGCGCCCGGTGACGCGGACGGCGGAGAAGAAGGGGGGATAGACCGGCGATTGGACGATGACGCCCTCGCCGGGCCGGGTCAGTCCGAGGACCGCCGCATGGAGGGAGGGCACCACGCCGGGCGCCCAAATGACCCATTCGCGCTCGATGGGCCAGCCGTGACGCTGGTGCATCCAGCCCGCCAGGGCGTCGAACAGACTGTCGGGGAAGAGGCTGTAACCGTAGATGGGATGGGCGGCGCGCTCGATGAGGGCGCGGGTCACAGCCTCGGGTGCGGCGAAGTCCATGTCCGCCACCCAGAGGGGCAGGACATCGGCGTTATGGGGACCGAAGACGCCCGCCCGGCCGTCCCATTTGACCGATCCGGTGCCTTCGCGGGGAATGGGGCGGTCGAAGTCGAAGTTCATACAACCACCCCTTCATTTCGCGCAAAGACGCAAAGCCGCAAAGGCGGTCATTGGCGTTCTTGGCGTCTTCGCGCGAGAAAAGAGGGGTTCCAGATCAATCGCTCTCCTCGATCCAGGCCATCTGGATGGCTTCGAGGATCTTCTCGCCCGAGTGGTTCGGGTCGTCGCTGAAGCTGTCCAGGGCCATGACCCAATCGCGTAGATCGACGAAGTTGACCGTGCGCGGATCGATGTCGGGATGGGCCTCGGCGAGTTCGATGGCGATGTCGCGGCTGTCGGTCCATTTCAAGGGCATGACGTTCTCCTCATAGGCTTTGGATCAACCAAAATCCCTTTTTACTCACGCAAGTCGCCAAGCACGCCTTGTCCTTCGCGTCTTTGCGCCTTTGCGCGAGGGAAAGGCTCAATGGTGCTCTGACACCATGTTGATGGTGTATTTGGGGATCTCGATCACCAGGTCGTTGTTGCCGACCACCGCCTGGCAGCTCAGGCGCGACTCGGGCTCCAGGCCCCAGGCCTTGTCGAGCAGGTCCTCCTCGGTCTCCTCCGCCTCCCGCAGGGAATCGAAACCCTCGCGCAGGATGACGTGGCAGGTGGTGCAGGCGCAAGACTTCTCGCAGGCGTGCTCCAGCTCGACGCCGTTGCGCAGGATGGCCTCGATGAGGACCTCGCCGGGTTCGGCCTGGACGACCGTGCCCTCCGGGCAAAGCTCCTCGTGGGGCAGAATGATGATCTGGGGCATCTTGGGTTCCTTGCTTGCAAGTAGGGTGGATAAGCGGAGCGCATCCACCATTTGGCGCAGGTTTGGTGGATGCGCTCCGCTTATCCACCCTACATCATATCGATCCCGTTACTTCTCTTCGAACTCGTCCAACTTATGGCCCGCCATGGCTTGGCGCACGCTGGCGTTCATGCGGCGCTCCACGTAGGGCTCGCAGACCTTTTCCAAGGCCTCGCGGGCGCGCTTGATGGCCAGGTGGTTCTCGCCGGCGGCGGTCTCTATCAGGTGCTTGAGGGCCTGTTCGATCCCCGCCCGTTCCCCGGCATCGAGCAATTGTTCGCCATCCTGGGCCAGGGCGGCGCGCAGGGCCTCGACCACCCGCTCGGCCTCCACCTGTTCCTCGCGCAGGCGGCGGGCGGCCATGTCGTCCTCGGCGTGGGCGATGGAGTCGCGCAGCATGCGCTCCACCTCGCTGTCGCTCAGGCCGTAGGAGGGCTTGACCACCACGCCGGTCTTGACGCCGCTGGTCTCTTCCAGGGCGGTGACGTTAAGCAGGCCATCGGCGTCCACCTCGAAGGTGACGCGGATGCGGGCGGCGCCAGCCACCATGGGCGGGATGCCGCGCAGTTCGAAACGGGCCAGGGAACGGCAGTCACTCACCAGATCGCGCTCCCCCTGGACCACATGCAGAGCCAGGGCGGTCTGGCCATCCTTAAAAGTCGTGAACGCCTGGGCGCGGGCCACGGGGATGGTGGTGTTGCGCGGCACGATGCGCTCCACCAGCCCGCCCATGGTCTCCATGCCGAGCGACAGGGAGATCACGTCCAGCAGCAGCATCTCCGCGTCCGGCTTGTTGCCGGCCAGGACATCGGCCTGGATGGCGGCGCCGATGGCCACAACCCGATCCGGGTCGATGTCCACGCGGGGTTCGGTCTTGAACAGCTCGCCGACCCGCTCGCGCACGCGCGGCACGCGGGTGGAACCGCCCACCATGACCACGTCCTCGATCTCCTCGGCGGTCACCCCTGCATCGCGCAGGGCGCGGCGGCAGGCGGCCAGGGTCTTGGCGATCAGGGGATCGATCAGTTGGTTGAAGGTCTCGCGGTCGATACTGCCCCGCCAGTGGCCATTGGGCAGTTCGAGATGGATCTCGGCGGACTCGTCGCTGCTGAGTTGCTCCTTGATGCCGGTAGCCAGACGGGTCAGCCGCCGCTGCATCACCGGGTCGATGTCATCGCCCAGGCCCGCCTGGGCCATGATCCATTGGGCCAGCACCCGGTCGAAGTCATCGCCGCCCAGGGCGGAGTCGCCGCCGGTTGACATGACCTCGAACACCCCCCGATGCAACCGCAGGATGGAGATGTCGAAGGTGCCGCCGCCCAGGTCGTAGACGGCGTGGATGCCTTCCGCCCCCTGATCCAGACCATAAGCGACCGCCGCCGCCGTGGGCTCGTTGAGCAGCCGGAAGACATGGAGCCCGGCCAGTTTGGCGGCGTCCTTGGTGGCCTGGCGCTGGGCGTCGTCGAAGTAGGCCGGCACCGTGATGACCACCCCGGTCAGCTCGCCGCCCAGGGTCTCGCTGGCCCGTTTCGCCAGGGCCTTCAGTATTTCGGCAGAGACCTCGACCGGGGTCACCTCGCCCCGGCGGGTGCGGATGCGCGGCACGGCCTCCGAGCCGTCGATATCGTAGGGCAGCGTGGTACCCAGGGTCTTGAGGTCGGCGACGCCGCGCCCCATGAGTCGCTTGACCGACTGGACGGTGTTGAGGGGGTCGTCCACAGCGGCTGATTTGGCCTCGTCGCCGACCACAATTCCTTCGGCGGCATAGCGCACCACGGAGGGCAACAGATGACGGCCCGCCCCATCGGGCAGGGTGATGGCCATGCCGCTACGGACCGTGGCGACCAGTGAGTTGGTGGTGCCCAGGTCGATCCCCGCCGCCAGCTTGTGTTGATGCGGCGCGGCCGATTGTCCCGGCTCGGCGATTTGTAACAAGGCCATGATTTGTCTCGTGATTATTATCGTTCCCACGCTCTGCGTGGGAATGCCGTCTGCGACGCTCCAGCGTCGCGGGGGCTGATTATGCCTCAATGTGCAAACCGATTCGGGACGCTGGAGCGTCCCAGGATGCATTCCCACGCGGAGCGTGGGAACGATAAAATCTTTCACTCCGCCTCGTCGAACTCGGCCTCCACCAGCTCCACGTCGTAGCGGAGCTTCTTGAGGAACTGCATCTTGCGGACGTTTTCGCGGGCCTGTTCCAGCCGTTCCGGGCTCGCATCCTGGAATTGTTCCGACATCCGGGCCACCAGTGCCTTGATGCCCCGGTCGATGTGCTCCATGAGCCGTGCCGTCACCCCGTAGGGATCGGCCGTGTGGCGGGCACCTTCCAGCTCCTCGCGCAGCTCCAGTTGCTCCATCAGAAAGGCGGTGTCGTGGGTCGTCTCGCCGGTCACGTCCATCTCGACGCCGAGCAGGGAGAGGAGGTAACGCGCCCGCAGCATCGGGTCCTTAAGGGTCTCGAAGGCCTCGTTCACCCGCGCGGCCCCTTGCATGGCCAATCTGCGCTCCCGCTCGTCCCCGGCGGCGAAGCGGTCGGGGTGGACCTGGCGTTGCAGGTCGCGGTAGCGCTGTGCCAGATCGGCCCCGTCGATGGGATAGGCCAGCGGCAGGCCGAAGAGTCCGAAGTAGTTTTGTTTGAGGTCGAGCATAGGCTTGAGGCTTTAGGCTTGAGGCAGGAATCCGATGACTCAAGCCTCAAGTCTCAAGCCTTCCCTTCACACCTGAAAACTCTCGCCGCAGCCGCACTGGCCCTTGACGTTGGGGTTGTTGAACTTGAAGCCCTCGTTCAGCCCCTCCTTGACGAAGTCCAGCTCGGTGCCGTCGAGGTAGGCCAGGCTCTTGGGGTCGATGATGACCTTGACGCCGTGGTCCTCGAACACCTGGTCGCCCTCGACCAGTTCGTCGGCGAACTCCAGCAGGTAGGCCATGCCGGAGCAGCCGGAGGTCTTGACGCCCAGGCGCAGGCCGACGCCCTTGCCGCGATTCTTCAGGAACTTGGCCACGTGGTTGGCGGCCGCTTCGGTCAGTGTGATCGCCATGTCGTCCTCAGCCCCGTTGCTTCTGCTTGTAGTCGGTGACGGCGGCGCGGATGGCGTCCTCGGCCAGCACGGAGCAATGGACCTTGACCGGCGGCAGGGCCAGTTCCTCGGCGATCTGGCTGTTCTTGATCTCCAGGGCCTGATCCAGGGTCTTGCCCTTGACCCACTCGGTCAGCAGGGAGCTGGAGGCGATGGCGGAGCCGCAACCGTAGGTCTTGAACTTGGCGTCCTCGATGACGCCTTCATCGCTGACCTTGATCTGGAGCCGCATGACATCGCCGCAGGCGGGGGCGCCCACCATGCCGGTGCCGACGTTGGCGGCCTCCTTATCCAGGACGCCGACGTTGCGGGGGTGTTCGTAGTGGTCCAGGACCTTTTCACTGTATGACATTTTCATTCACCTCGAATGGATCTTCAGTCCCCCCTCCCCCCGGGAGGGGGTGGGGGGAGGGGATGGCGGCAACAATCCGCTGGGAGCGGATTTTCGCGCCAGCCCCGCAGGGGTGAGGCGCAGGGAAGCGCCGAACAACAATCCGCTGGGAGCGGATTTTCGCGCCAGCCCCGCAGGGGTGAGGCGCAGGGAAGCGCCGAACAATCTCGGTATCCGCCGTTTCCCCCTCCCCAACCCGCCCCCTCAAAGGGGGAGGGGTCCGTATTTTTTAATGGGCATGCCACTGCACCGTGCGCAGATCGACGCCGTCCTTGAACATGTCCCAGAGGGGGGAGAGTTCACGCAGGCGCGCCACCTGGCTGTGGAGCTTGTCGATGGCGTAGTCGATCTCGGCCTCGGTGGTAAAGCGGC
Organism: Gammaproteobacteria bacterium; assembly: GCA_018812525.1. Lineage (GTDB taxonomy): Bacteria > Pseudomonadota > Gammaproteobacteria > Chromatiales > Chromatiaceae > YD12-FULL-61-37. Next base: position 4,956 of record JAHJDE010000057.1, on the reverse strand, counting down.
CGATGGTAAAACGCAGGGAGCTGTGGGCCAGTTCGTCCTCGCGGCCCAGGGCGCGCAGGACGTAGCTCGGCTCCAGGCTGGAGGAGGTGCAGGCGCTGCCGGAGGAAACCGCCAGGTCCTTGAGGGCCATGATCAGGCTCTCGCCCTCCACGTAGGCGAAGCTCAGGTTGAGATTGCCGGCGATACGATGATCCAGATCGCCGTTGACATGGACCTCCTCTATGTCCCGTAACCCGTTCAGCAGCCGGTTGCGCAGGGCCAGGATGCGCGGGGTCTCCTCGGCCATCTCCTCCTTGGCGATGCGGAAGGCCTCGCCCATGCCGACGCACTGGTGGGTCGGCAGGGTGCCGGAACGCATGCCGCGCTCGTGGCCGCCGCCGTGCATCTGTGCCTCGATGCGGATGCGGGGCTTGCGGCGCACGTAGATGGCGCCGATGCCCTTGGGGCCGTAGACCTTGTGGGCGGAGAAGGACATCAGGTCAACTTTCATCCGCTCCAGGTCGATGGGCACCTTGCCAGCCGATTGGGCCGCATCCACGTGAAAAATAATGCCACGGCCGCGGGTCATCTCGCCGATGGCGGCGATGTCCTGGATCACGCCGATCTCGTTGTTGACGTGCATGATGGAGACCAGGATGCTGTCGTCGCGCAGGGCGGCCTCCAGCTTGCCCAGGTCGATCAGGCCGCTGGGCTCGGGATCGAGGTAGGTCAGCTCGAAGCCTTCGCGCTCCAACTGGCGGCAGGTGTCCAGCACCGCCTTGTGTTCGGTCTTGCAGGTGACAATGTGCCTGCCCTTCTTGTGATAGAAGTGGGCCGCGCCCTTGATGGCCAGGTTGTCGGACTCGGTGGCGCCGCTGGTCCAGACGATCTCCTTGGGATCGGCGTTGACCAGGGCGGCGACCTGCTCGCGGGCCTTTTCGACCGCCTCGTCCGCGCGCCAGCCGAAGGCGTGGGAGCGGGAGGCGGGATTGCCGAAGGTCCCGTCCAGGGTCAGGCACTGACACATCAACTCCGCCACGCGGGGATCGACGGGGGTGGTGGCGGAATAATCCAGATAGATGGGTGACTTCATCTCAACTCCAACTTCAAAACCCTATACCCTGGAACCGACTGTCCCGCGGCCCTTCAGGTCTATCTTCACATCGACGCAATTCTGGCGATCCGCGACCTCCTTTATCCCCTTGCGGTCCATCAGATCCGCCAGGCTGATATCGTTCAGGTATTCGTAGATGCGATCGCTCAGGTCATGCCAGAGGTCGTGGGTCAGGCAGCGCTCGTTGTCCTGGCAGTTGTGGGCCCCGCCACAGCGGGTGGTGTCCACACTCTCGTCCACGGCGCCAATCACCTCGGCCACATTGATCTCGACGGCATCGCGTCCCAGGCTGTAGCCCCCACCGGGACCACGCACGCTGGAGACCAGGGAGCGCTTGCGCAAACGGGAAAAGAGCTGTTCCAGATAGGAGAGGGAGATGCCTTGCCGCTGCGCGATATCGGCCAAGGTGATGGGTCCCTGGCCATGGTGCAGGGCGAGGTCCAGCATCGCTGTCACAGCATATCTACCTTTGGTTGTCAGGCGCACGATTCATACTCCCATTTCGATGTTCACACGCAGCAATAATATACATTACCAAGCAAATTAGTCAACTATTAGCTTGACCAGGGAAATCAAATCCCTAGGCCCTTGTTGGGTTACGGCCTCAAGCCTCAAGCCTCAAGCCGTTATTCTCAGGTGGAGGTAAGGTGCCCCGCCTCGTCGGCCTCCCCTTCCCGCTGCAAGCGCTTCAGTTCGTCCCCCGTCGAGACGATCTCGCAACTGCCATCCTGCTTCGGCAGATCGACGGAGATCTTGCCCTGGGAGTCCAGAACCCTGAGCGCCTCGCACATGGCACACATCCGCTTATCCATCACATGGATATGATCCAGCATGCAGTTGATGGCATGGGCGACCGGGTCCGGCGCGTCCTTGGTCACACCGTAGGCATCGAAGCCCATTTTCTCGGCGATCTTGCGGCGATGCTCCTGGTCCTTCTCCGATTCACGATGGATCAGCCGACCGGGGACCCCCACCACGGTCGAACCCGGCGGCACCGGTTTGATCACCACCGAGTTGGAACCGATGCGCACCCCGTCACCGATCTCGATAGGACCCAGCACCTTGGCGCCGGCACCCACTACCACATCATTCCCCAGGGTGGGATGGCGCTTGCCCTTCTGCCAGCTCGTCCCCCCCAGGGTAACGCCGTGATAGAGGGTGCAATCGTCACCGATGATGGCCGTTTCGCCGATCACCACGCCCATGCCATGGTCGATGAAGAAGCGGCGCCCGATAGTGGCGCCGGGGTGGATCTCGATCCCCGTAAACCAGCGCGCCAGATTGGAAAGGACCCGCGCCAGCCAGTACAGCTTCAAATTCCACAGCCTGTGGGAAAGCCGATGCACTATCACCGCGTGAACACCGGGATAGGTGGTCAGCACCTCAAATCGGTTGCGAGCCGCCGGATCGCGATCAAGGACACAGAGCAGATCTTCTTTCAGCCGGTCAAACATCTCGGGTCCAGGTATTTCCCAGTTGAATGCTCAATTATTGAGAGAGGCGGCTAATTATGCACAAACCCATATGGAATACTAGGGCTTTACCCCCAGGCTAATTGACATTACTCAGTTCGCATCGACTTCCTGCCCTGGCAGGCGCTGAGAATCCCCCGCAGGATATTCAGCTCATCCCGGTCGGGCCGGGCGCGGGCAAAGAGCCGGCGCAGACGCAGCAGCAATCGCTCGGAGCGGCTGGGATCACTGAAACCGATATCGACCATGGCCTGTTCCAGGTGCCGGTAAAAACCTGCCATCAGCTCCGGCGGCGCGGCCTCGGGCAAGATCTCCGGGCATAGCCTTCCACCGGCCGACAAGTCCGCCATGTTCAATTCATAGGCCACCACCTGCACCGCCATGGCCAGATTCAGCGAGCTGTAGTCGGGGTTGGAAGGGATATGGACCAGATAGTTACAGAGAGACAGCTCCTCGTTGGTCAGGCCCGAATTCTCCCGGCCGAAGACCACCGCCACCGAACCCTGTGCCGCCTCCGGCAACAGCTTCCCGGCACTGGAGCGGGGATCGAGCTGGGGCCACTCCACCGAACGCAGACGGGCACTGGCCCCCACCACCAGCCTGCAATCCCCCAGGGCCTCCGCCAGATCCCCATGGACCCGCGCCCGCGCCAGGAGATCGTCGGCCCCCGAGGCCCGGGCAGTCGCCTCGGCATTCGGATAGAGCTTCGGCCGCACCAGGCGCAGATCACTCAGGCGCATGGTCTTCATGGCCCGCGCAACGGCGCCGATATTGCCGGGATGGCTGGTTTCGACCAGAACGATACGAATATTCGATAGCATGGCAGGGATTCACAGTCACAGATTGGGGAAGCCTCCCCTATTTACCCCAAGGGGCGCAACCGGCGCCATCAAATCTCAGCGGAGTATCGAGCCCATGGAAAAAAACCCCCACCTCTGGGTCGCCATTACCGGTCACGGCCTGGGCCACCTGACCCAGACCGCGCCACTGATCGAGTCGCTACGGGAAGGCCTGCCGGGCTGTCGGCTCAGCGTCCAGACACAGATCCCGGAAGCGGTGGTCGCCACGCGCATCCGCCCGCCTTTTTGCCACATCCCCGAACTCGAAGACCCCGGCATGATCATGGCCAGCGCCATCGACACCCTCCCGAACGCCTCCTTCGAGGCCTACCGTGCCCTGCACGGGGATTGGCCCCGACACCTCGAACGGCAACGGGCGCTCCTCCAGGCCGACCCGCCGGATCTACTGATCGCGAACATCTCCTATCTCGCCCTGGCCGGCGCCGAGGAGCTGGGCATCCGCAACATCGCGCTCTGTTCCCTCAATTGGGCGGACATCTTCGCCGGCTACTGCGGCGAGCGGCCCGATGCGGCACCCTGGATCACACGCATGCGGTCGATCTATGCCGGAGCGGACCTCTTTCTGCGCCCCGACCCAAGCATGCCGATGGCATGGCTGCCCAACGGCCACAGCATCGGCCCCATCACCACCCTGGGGCGCAATCGGCGGGCAGAGGTCTGCGGAAAGCTCGGCATACCGCCCGAAGAACGCTTGCTGCTGGTGACCCTGGGCGGCATCCCCACCCGGCTCGATTACCGGGAATGGTCAAGTGGACCTGGACTGAACTTCATCATCCAGGGGATGGATATCCCCTCCCCCGCCGGACACCTCTACCCGGCCGCACGGATCGAAATGCCCTTTCCCGACCTGATCCATTCCGTGGATGCGGTAGTCACCAAACCGGGTTACGGCACCTTCGCCAAGTGCGGCTGCCTGGGCAAGCCCGTGATCTACATCCCCCGCGGCGACTGGCCCGAGGAACCCCATGCCGTCGCCTGGCTGCATCAGCACAGCCGCGCCATGGCTGTGGACCGCGAACACCTCGCCCACGGCCGGTTCCTGCCAGTGCTGGATGAACTGCTCTCCCGGCCCGCCCCTACCCCCGCCACAGCCAGCGGCGCACGGGAGGGTGCCGAGATCCTGTTGGGAAGGTTTTTCGCCCGTTCCAGGAGTGGCGCAGGGATGCAGCGGTAGGGACCTGAGGATGGAAAGGTCCCGCTTGCCCCTACAGGGCTTAAGAGCTGTCCGGAAATAAGTTGGACAATATCGCGCTCAGATTCAGGTCAGATTTGGTCGATCTGATTGAGCAAAACCGCCCATTTTCGCGGCAGAGCCGCTCCCACCGCCGTGGGAGCGGCTCTGCCGCGAAACAGGAGCGGCTTTAGCCGCGATGTCTTTGCGTTGTAATCACAAAATGGCCATCCTGGCCATTTTGCAAGGCGAAAACGAGAAGTGGTACAGGGATGTACCGTTTACGGACCAAAGGACGGAAAAATGCGATTTTCCGTTTTCTTCATTTTCAATGGCTTAGGCCATTGAAAATGTAAATAT
>JAHJDE010000056.1 GCA_018812525.1 Gammaproteobacteria bacterium | reverse complement strand
GGAGGGGGTGACCTAATAAATTCAAGGCATTATTCTGGATTGCCCTCCCCCCAACCCCCTCCCAAAGGGAGGGGGGGTGAACGGATACCCCGCCTGTCGTTCCTGCCGGCGTAAACCACCCGATTACCAGGGGCGAACTCGGCCCGCTCGTGATGGCGCTTTTCCGAGCGGTCCCATTTGTCGGTCTCAGCCTCCCGCAGGCATCGGTATTCCCAGCCGCCCTGCAGTTCCCCTCGGGCCTGGAGCTGGGCGCGAACGGCTTGGTTGATGTCCGAGACCGCCTTATTGGTCGAGGCCAAGGCCACGGCTCCTTGTGCGCCGTGGCGGTCAATGGCATCCAGGGTCTTGGTGGCGACGGCCTTCATCGCCTTATCGTGGGTCTGGGCAACGGTGACCTGACCACGACTGACGTAATGACCCAGCGCCTCGGCAGCCCGGCCCTGACTAAGGCGTCGAGCAAAAATAACTTGAGCATCTTGCATCTCGTCTTCAGGCCATATTTGGCCGAACCTCAATCGCAAAATCCTCTACGTAGCGCTGCTACGCCTGCGGTTTTGCTCAATCGGTTCGACCCAATCTGACCTAAATCCGAGCGCAATATTGTTCAAGTTATTTTTGCTCGACGCCTAAGGGCAGTGGCGAAAGGCAAACGGCGATGAGACCGGCATCTCGAATTGAGATATACTGAACCCTATGCACATCATCACCCAAAAGCGAATCCGGGACGCTCAAGCCCAATGGCCCCAGGCCAGTACGGCTTTACAAGAGTGGGAGCGGGTGATGAAGAAAGCGGAGCCCGCCTGTTTTACCGAGATGAAGGCGATATTCAACGCAGTTGACAAGGTGGGGCATCTGCATGTGTTTGATACCGGTGGTAACAAGCTGAGGCTGATCGCCAAGGTGGAATACCGCTGGAAGCGGGTCTATATCCGCCCGGTGCTTGACCATGACGACTACGCCCGTGGAGGCTGGAAATGACGTTCGATAGCAAAATGCAGACGGTGATCGACCACTGGGATCTGATGGCGCCAGTCCTGTCGCCGTTGCAGTCCGAGGGGGACTACGAGGCCATGGTGGAACGCATGAACGCGCTGATGGATTATATCGGCGACGATGAAGGCCATCCCCTCACCGGTCTTCTGCACCTGATGGGCGATCTGGTGTCCGAACACGATGCCGAACACTACGGCCCCGTGGAATCTGCTACTGGCGTGGAGATGCTGCGCCACTTCATGCAGGATCGCGGGCTGAAACAAACCGATCTGCCCGAGATCGGTTCTCAGGGCGTGGTCAGCGAGATTTTGGGCGGCAAGCGGGAGCTGAATCTTCGCCAGATTCAGGCATTGTCGACACGGTTCGGGGTTCCTGCCAGTTTGTTCGTATGAGTTCGGGAAGGGTGCGCTCATTCTTGAGCGCACCCTCTATTTCCCAGCTCTTGAGACCTCACTTGGTCAACTGCTTAACGGTCCGAATCGTGCCACCAGTACCGGTCCAAGGTCCGACACCACCTCCAGACCCGGCAATTGCAGCGGCAATGGGGAACGCCATGGCGGCCATGGCCAGAGCGGGAACACTGGACAGGGATGACCTTCCTCCTGGTAGACGGCCCGGCAAGAGCCGGGCTCTTCGGGCAGGGAAGCCGGAGGAGCGTTTTCCGCGATCTCAGGACTAACTCACTGATTAGGCTGCGTCTTTCTGCTAATAATGGGCCGCGGTTTAAAGCGTGTATTCGGAGAGTTTTAGCCGGGGCATGAAATTTATTTAAGGGGGTAGTCGGTTAGCGCCTCCTGGAACAAGCCGTTGTCACCGAGCCCGTCACCGAAACCGCGGTGACGCATGGCTATGAATGGTGACCGCAACATGTAGGGGGTGGAGGCGCTAACCGACTACCCCCTCTCGCTTAAATGTCGTCCGGCCTCGACCTTGTCCTGCATCTGCTCCACAAAGGCATCTGAACCCAGGTAAATCTGATTTTTCAGTGATTGCCAGGGGGAGGGCTGGTTCTTGCCGTCAGCGACAAACTGAGCGTACGCGGCCTGGGCGTTACCCTTTCGCTCGGCAAAGGCGGCAAGAATCCAGTCGGTTGACAACCAACTGGGCACCGGTGCCATC
>JAHJDE010000005.1 GCA_018812525.1 Gammaproteobacteria bacterium | reverse complement strand
TGATCGCCGAAACGCGAAGATCAACCGAATTGATAAACAGGGTTTATCAAGCCGGACTTGAGATTTTCGCGTGGGCAGATCATGGTAAACCATAGAATATTTCCATTTGAAACGCCTACGGCAGGGGACAGACCACGGTTTTTTGCTATCCTTCCGGCTCCCTGACTGTCGGAAAAACCCATGCCCCGCCGCGCGCGCCTCTCCCTGCCGAATGTTCCCCAGCACCTGATTCAGCGTGGCAATAACCGGCAGGTGTGTTTCGTCGCCGAAGAGGATTACCGCTTTTATCTCGACTGGAACGTCTATGGGGTTCTCGCCTTGTTGTGGCGCTTCCCTACGGGATGTGTCTGGAGATGCTCATGCGCTGGTGCAAGATGCGCACGATGCCGAGGCTGTCCACGCTTGGCCGGTAAACAATGAGATGGGAGCCGGCCTGGTACACCAAATGCGTTGGCGGCAGGCTATCTCTGCGGTGGCCCAGTTGCGGGTTGTGACTGATCGCCAGGAGCGCATCGTTGATCTTGTCGCGGTAGGCAAGGAGTTGGTCATGTCCCCAGGCTTCGCCGGTGAAGCGCAGTATATCGGCGAAATCCAAACGTGCTCTCGGCGAGAGCTTGATTGGCAGCGGGTTACGGGAGGGCATCGGGGTCCATCGGCTGGCCACTGTGCATTGCGCCAATGGCGCTTTGGGTGATGTCGTTCAGTGCCTCTGGGGTATAGTCCATCCCCTCGCCGCGGTTGAGTTGATCATCGCCTTTCTTAATGGCTGTGTGCCAGGCCGCGAGACGGCTTTCCTCGGCTTGCATGCGCCGAATGGCATCACGAATCACTTCGGTAGCGTTACCGTAGAAGCCGCCGGTGACTTTATTCTTGATGAAGCCTTCCATCTCCGGCGAAAGATTGATGTGCATGGTCATGGCTTGCCCTCCCATCTATATGTAGGGTAACTATTCAGGGTAACTATTCAGCTCCCCCTCCCTTCGGGAGGGGGAGCAATTTCCGGATTGGGCTGAATAGTTACTGTGTAGGTATATAAAATATCCATGCCATGGACCTATGTCAACGCAGTAGGGCCGTAGGGTGCGCTGAGGCACGAAGCGCACCGATCGCGGACGGCACCGGCGCAAATGATGCGGTTCGCTATCGCTCACCGGCATCCTACGGAATTTTGGGGCGACGGGCAGTGACATGGGCCGACCCACGGAGCTATAACAGCCCGGGCACGGAGTTAGACCACTGAGGGTGAAACATGACGACGGCCGCCCTACCGCATTGCTGCTCTCGCGGCCTCGGCCAGAAAGCCGGATCGGGTTTCACCGCGCGCCTTGGCGTAGCTGTCGATCTTCGTCAGCAAACGGCGCGGAAGGGTGATATTGATCTTCTCCGCGCGCCCCTCGAAGCGCGAAACGTCCACCTCGACCAGTGCCCACACCCACCCGGCGAACTCAGGATCGGCCTGTCGTTCGGCCAATGGGCGAGGAACGGGAATATCCATGCCCTCATCGGCCAGGATTTCGCAATGGGCCTCTATGGCTTCGACGGCATTCGCAAAGGCATCCTCGGCGGAATCGCCCGCAGAGAAACAACCGGGCAGATCAGGCACCACCACGCCCCATGCCGTGTTTTGGGTGGCGGGTTCAATGGCTATCGGAAATTTCATGGCAACGCTCCTCTATATCAAACCGGCTTGCTTCAACAGCTTATGCACCAGGCCAACGCCCAAATCCTGCTTGGGATGCGGCACGCTGATATGGCCAGGCTTCATAGGGTGGCGGAAGATGTGATGGCTGCCGCGCACCGACCGCAACTCCCACCCGTCAGCTTCCAGTTGCTTGATGATTTGCTTGCTGTTCATGGTGGTTATTATACCTACCACAGCAGAATGGGAAAGGTGGCGAGCCGCACGGCGGCAGGCGGTGCTGATCATAGACAAAGCGCGGGACCTGAATCCGGAGGCTCTGGAGTCCCTGCGGATGCTCTCCGATGACGAGGTGGTCAGCGACAAGCAGAAGTGCGGTATATTCAACGCCCCCGTCCCGAGGGGCGGGGAGAGCAGCCCGCCGGCCCTGGTGATCTACGACCGGGAGCTGGTCAAGGAGCTGATCTAAAAGATGCAACGAGGAAAGGGTGAATCATGAAGGTATGGCTTGTTACCGGCGGTTCCGGTTTCATTGGCAGCAATTTCGTGGGCCAGGCGCTGGCCGGCGGCGGGGTCAAGGTCATCAATCTCGACCTGCTGACCTATGCGGGCAACCCTGAGAATCTCAGCGGCCTGGAGGGCCATCCCGATTATCGCTTCGTCCAGGGGGACATCGGCGACCGGGCGCTCGTCGCCCGTCTGCTGCATGAACACCGCCCCGATGCCCTGATCAACTTCGCGGCGGAGAGCCACGTGGACCGCTCCATCGATGGCCCGGCCGCCTTCATCGCCACCAACATCGGCGGCACCTACAACCTGCTGGAATCGGCCCTGGCCTATTGGCGGGGGCTGACCGCCCCGGCGAGGGAGGGCTTCCGTTTCCTCCATGTCTCCACCGACGAGGTCTACGGTTCACTGGGGGCAACGGGACTCTTCACCGAGACGACCCCCTACGCCCCCAATTCCCCCTATTCCGCCTCCAAGGCGGCCTCTGATCACTTGGTGCGGGCCTGGCACCACACCTATGGACTTCCCGTCCTGACCACCAATTGCTCAAACAACTACGGCCCCTACCAGTACCCGGAAAAGCTGATCCCGCTCATGATCATGAACGCCATCGCGGGCAAGCCCCTCCCCATCTACGGCGACGGGCTGAATATCCGCGACTGGCTCTACGTGGAGGACCACTGCCGGGCCATCCAGACCGTGCTGGCACGGGGGCGGCCGGGCGAGGTCTACAACGTCGGCGGCCACAACGAACTGACCAACCTCGAAATCGTCGATACCCTCTGCGATCTGCTGGACGAGCTAGTACCCGATTCACCCCACCAACCCCATCGCAGTCTGAAAAACTTCGTGAAAGACCGCCCCGGCCACGACCGGCGCTACGCCATCGACGCCGGCAAGATCCAGCGCGAACTGGGCTGGGCCCCCCAGGAGACCTTCCAGACCGGCATCCGCAAGACGGTCGCCTGGTACCTCGACCATCAGACCTGGTGCCGGCGGGTCATGGACGGGAGCTATCGGGGCGAGCGACTGGGACTCACCGGAGGTGCGGCATGAAAGGCATTATCCTGGCCGGCGGCAGTGGTAGCCGCCTCTATCCCCTGACGCGATCTGTCAGCAAGCAATTGCTGCCGGTCTATGACAAGCCGATGATCTATTACCCCCTTGCCGTGCTGATGATGGCGGGTATCCGGGAGGTCCTGATCATCACCCTGCCGCGGGACCGGCAGGCCTTTCAGGAACTGCTCGGGGACGGTTCCCAGTGGGGCATCTCCCTCTCCTATGCCGAGCAGCCGAAGCCGGAGGGTCTGGCCCAGGCCTTTCTCATCGGCCGGGAGTTCATCGCTGGCGAGCCCTGCTGTCTGATCCTGGGGGACAACCTCTTCTACGGCAATGGCCTGATCGAGATTCTGCGCCGGGCCGGGCTCAACAACCGGGGGGCGACTGTGTTCGGCTACTGGGTGAAGGACCCGGAGCGCTACGGCGTTGCCGATTTCGACGCGGCGGGCCGCGTGACCCATATCGAGGAAAAGCCCGTCAAGCCTCGTTCCAACTACGCCATCACCGGTCTCTATTTCTATGACGGACAGGTCGCGGATCTGGCGGCGGGTTTGAAACCATCGGTTCGCGGCGAACTGGAGATCACCGATCTCAATAATCTCTATCTGCAACAAGGGCTGCTGGACCTGGTTCCCCTGGGGCGCGGCTTCGCCTGGCTGGACACGGGGACCCACGAGTCGCTGATGCAGGCCGGCAACTACATCGAGACCATCGAGCTACGGCAGGGTCTCAAGGTCTGCTGTCCCGAGGAGGTGGCCTGGGAACAGGGCTGGGTCTCCGACGAGGCCCTGCTGGCCCTGGCCAGTGACTATTCCAAGAACGCCTACGGCGAGTATCTAAGGCAACTCTTGCAGAGGAGGGAGCTCCCATGAGGATCGAACCCGGCGAATTGCCCGGCCTGCGCATCGTTCGACCCGCCCGCCACGGGGATTCGCGCGGCTGGTTCATGGAGACCTGGCGCCAGGAGTCCTATGCTGAACTTGGTAGCGGGGCGGTTTTTGTACAGGACAATCTGGCGAAATCAGAGCAAGGCGTTCTGCGGGGGCTGCACATCCAGCATCCCCACGGGCAGGGAAAGTTGGTACAGGTCTTCACGGGCAGGGTGTTCGACGTGGCCGTCGATGTTCGCCGTGGCTCCCCGACCTTTGGGCGCCACGAAGCGGTGATCCTCGATGCAGAGGAGCCCGTTCAGTTCTACATCCCCCCCGGCTTCGCCCACGGCTATTACGTCATGAGCGAGGAGGCGATCTTCGGCTACAAATGCACCGACTACTATCACCCCGAGACCCAGTTCGCCGTTCGCTGGGACGATCCGGCCCTGGGCATCGATTGGCCCCTGATTGGTGAACCCCTTCTTTCCGCCAAGGACCGGGCGGCGCCGCTGCTGGCGGAGATCCCACCGGAACGACTGCCGGCATTCATCGAATGAGAGAGATGGCGAAAATCCTGTTGCTGGGCGGCAGCGGTCAAGTGGGTTGGGAGTTGCGCCGGACCCTGGCGCCCCTGGGTCGGGTGACTGTCACCACGCGGGAGACCCTTGATCTGTCAAACCTGATGGCGGTACAGCGATTCCTGGAAACAGAACGACCGGCCATCATCCTCAATGCCGCTGCCTATACCGCCGTGGATCGGGCCGAACAGGAGGAGCCGGACGCCGTGCGGCTGAATGCCGAGCTGCCGGCCCTTCTGGCCCGCTGGAGCGCTGAATGTGCCGCGCCGCTGATTCACTTCTCTACCGACTATGTATTCGACGGGACCAAAACCGAACCCTATGGGGAAGACGATGTACCGAACCCCCTCAACGTCTACGGCCGGTCCAAGCTGGCGGGGGATCTGGCCCTGCTGGACGGGGCCTGGGCGCCCTTCGTTTTTCGCGTGAGCTGGGTCTACGGGGCGCGGGGCCGGAATTTCCTGCTCACCCTGCTGCGGCTGATGACAGAAAGGGATGCGTTGCGCATCGTGGACGACCAATGGGGCGCGCCCACCTGGTCGAGGGATATCGCCCAGGCGACCGCCTTTGTCGTCTATCGCCTGTTGCGGGAGCCGGGGTTCGCCGATTCCGCCAAGGGGCTCTATCACCTCTCGCCTGAAGGTGAGACCACTTGGTTCGGTTTCGCCTCGGCGATCCGTGAGATTGCCGGCCTCGAATGCCGCCTGGAACCGATCCCAAGTTCCGAATACCCAACGCCGGCCCGACGCCCGACTAACTCTCGCATGAATGCCGACAAACTCTTTCATGCCCTGGGACTGCGTCTGCCCCATTGGCGCGACTCCCTCGGGGCCTGCATGGAGTCGTTGACGTGAAGATCCTGGTGACAGGCGGGGCCGGGTATATCGGCTCCCACATGGTCAAGCGCCTGGCCCAGGAGGGCTATTCAGTGGTGACCCTGGACAACCTCTCCACCGGGTATGCCGATGCGGTGCGATATGGCGAATTCGTCCGGGGAGATACAGGGGACGCTGTCTTGCTGGGCCGGTTGTTCGAGGAGAACGAATTCGCCGCCGTCATGCATTTCTCTGCCTTCAGTCTGGTGGGGGAGTCGGTGAGCGATCCTGCCAAGTATTACCGGAACAACTTCTCCAGTACCCAGAACCTGCTGGACGCCATGCTGCGCCATGGGGTCTCCCGCTTTATCTTCTCCTCCACGGCGGCAATTTTCGGTGAACCAATTTATAGCCCCATGGACGAGGCACATCCCAACAGCCCTATCAATCCCTATGGCCGCTCCAAGCTGATGGTCGAAGGTATGTTGGGGGATTACGACCAGGCCTATGGTCTGCGATCCGTCTCCCTGCGCTACTTCAATGCCGCCGGCGCCGATCCGGAGGGAGAACTGGGTGAGCGCCACGAACCTGAGACTCACCTGATCCCCTTGGTCTTGCAGGCCGCCTCTGGCCGGAGGGACCGTATCGCGGTCTATGGCACGGATTACGAAACAGGGGACGGGAGCTGCGTTCGCGACTATATTCACGTCTGGGATCTCTGCGAGGCACATCTCCAGGCCTTGAAATGGCTGCTGGCGGATGGCCTGACCAGAGTCTTCAATCTGGGTAATGGGCAAGGGTATTCGGTGCGTGAGGTGATCGAGGTGGCCAGAGAGGTGACCGGGGTCAATATCCGGGTCGAGGAGGTGGCGCGGCGCGCGGGTGATCCGGCGATCCTCGTGGCCGATGCGGCCCTGGCCGAACGGGAGTTGGGCTGGCACCGGTGTTTCCCTTCCCTGGAGCAGATCATCCGGCATGCCTGGACTTGGGAGAGAAACCTTGTCCGATAGACAAAAGGGTCAAACGCCAAATACCTCTCGTCGGCGGGATCACGGTGACATGCCCATCCTCCGGAAATATCTGGATGCCAGCATCGTCGGTCTAAACATCTATTTAGCCATCCAATTCTACGATCCCGATGCCTGGGATGCGCGTTACCTGACCGGCGCTCTGCTCTCAGTTCTGACCTTCTTCTTGATCGGGGAGATGAGCGGGCTCTACCGCCGCTGGAATGGCGCCGGTCTGATCCAGGAGCTGGGCCATGTTGCTACAGTCTGGCTGGGGACGCTCTTGGTGATGTTGCTTACTGCCTATGCCTTCAAGATTACCGGCGAACTGTCGCGTATTGCCCTGGGTATCTGGTTCATTGCCACCCCTCTGCTATTGGGGCTCTGGCGCATCCTGCGGCAACTGCTGCTTCGCTCCCTGCGGCGCCATGGCTACAGCACCCACGCCGCAGCGATCGCCGGCGCCGACGAGACCGGGGTCAGAATCGCCCGCGTTATCGATGATCCGGGTAAGTTCGGTTTCCGGCTGGATGGATTTTACGACGATCGCGAGCAGGGGCGCCTCGCCTTTGACGGCGAGAAGAAGGGTGACTTCAAGACCCTGGTTGAACGGGCCAAGAAGGGAGACATCGATACGGTCTATATCACGCTACCCATCATGGCGGAGGACCGGATCCGCTATTTGATCGAGGAGTTGGCGGACACCACGGCCTCGGTTTACATGGTGCCCGATTTCTTCATCTCCAATGTTTTGCAGGGCCGCTGGACCAACTTCAACGAGATGGAAGTGGTCAGTGTCTATGACACCCCTTTCGCCGGGGTGGAGGGGATCTTTAAACGGGGGCAGGACATCGTCTTTTCCAGCCTGCTGCTGATCCTCCTTGCATTGCCCATGCTGGCCATCGCCCTCGGCGTCCGGCTTTCCTCACCGGGGCCGGTGCTTTTCAAACAACGGCGCTACGGACTGGATGGCAAGGAGATACTGGTTTGGAAATTCCGCTCCATGCGAGTCTGCGAGGACGGGGGGGTCATTCAGCAGGCGCAACGGAACGATCCCCGCGTCACTCCCTTCGGCGCCTTCCTGCGCCGCACCTCCCTTGATGAATTACCACAATTTATCAACGTCTTCATGGGTGAGATGTCCATCGTCGGCCCACGCCCTCACGCCGTGGCCCACAACGAGCAATACCGCGAGCTGATCAGGGGTTATATGCTGCGCCACAAGGTCAAGCCGGGTATCACCGGCTGGGCTCAGGTCAACGGCTGGCGCGGTGAGACCGACGACCTTGAAAAGATGCGGCGGCGTGTCGAACATGACCTTTGGTACATGCGTAATTGGAGTTTTTGGCTCGACATGAAGATTTTCTTCATGACCATCTATCAGGTCCTCTTCAGCCAGCGTGCCTATTGATCCCGCGGCCATGACGGAAACCCAAGCCCTCACCGCCCTGGCGGCCATCGCCCTGGCGGGCGCCTCCTCTCAGTATCTCGCCTGGCGCTTGCGCCTGCCTGCCATTCTATTTCTCTTGTCCCTGGGTCTCTTGCTGGGACCGGTCAGTGGTTGGTTGAAGCCGGATCTTCTCTTTGGCGATCTGCTTTTCCCAATGGTCTCCCTCTCCGTGGCCCTGATCCTGTTCGAGGGTGGCCTGACCCTGAAATTCAGTGACATCCGTGAGCTACAGCTCGTCGTCCGACGCATGATCGGCATCGGCAGCCTGATCAGCGGTCTCGTCTCCGGTCTTGCGGCATGGTTCTTTACCGGCCTGGACTGGCGACTCTGTACCATCTTCGGGGCATTGATGGTGGTCACCGGCCCGACCGTGGTGGTGCCCATGCTGCGCGCCGTTCGTCCTACCCAGGCGGTGGCCAGAATCCTCAAGTGGGAGGGGATCGTCATTGATCCCTTGGGCGCCCTGCTCACTCTGCTGGCCTTCGAGCTCATCCTGGCCATGGGCTCTGATAGCCATTCCCATGGCTTCCTTCAAGTGGTGGGCAATTTCCTCGGCAGCGTAGCGGTTGGCATGGGCCTCGGGGCGATGGCTGGCCAGATGCTGGGTGAGGCATTGCGACGCCATTGGTTACCGGAATATCTGCACAACGCGATTACGTTTAATCTGGTGTTGGCCCTCTTCGTTATAGCCAATCTGTTGGCCGAAGAGGCGGGGGTGCTGGCAGTGACGGTCATGGGTATATGGCTCGCCAATATGCGGGCTGTGTCCGTGAACGAGATCCTCAACTTCAAGGAAAGCCTCAGTGTCCTGCTGGTCTCCGGCCTATTCATTATCCTGGCTGCGCGCATCGATCCCAATGCCTTCGCCAGAATCGGCCTGGGTGGCCTCCTGGTCTTCGCCGTCATGCAATTTCTGGCGCGCCCGCTCAAGGTTGCGTTTGCCGCCAGGGGTTCGACATTGACCCTCGGGGAGCGGGTCATGATTGCCTGGATCGGTCCCAGGGGGATCGTTGCCGCTGCCATAGCCGCGCTCATCTCTCTGCGCCTCGATGAGATTGGTGTCCCCGGGGCGGAATTGTTGGTGCCCCTGGTCTTCAGCATCATCATCGCCACGGTACTATTTCAGGGAGCCACCGCCGGCCTCCTGGCCCGCTGGCTAGGGGTGGCTGAACCGG
Organism: Gammaproteobacteria bacterium; assembly: GCA_018812525.1. GTDB lineage: Bacteria > Pseudomonadota > Gammaproteobacteria > Chromatiales > Chromatiaceae > YD12-FULL-61-37. Next base: position 7,509 of record JAHJDE010000005.1, on the reverse strand, counting down.
AACCAAAGGGATTTCTGCTGATTGGCGCCAATCGGTTGGCCAGAGCGATTGCCAAGGCACTGGAGCGGCAGGGCTTCAACTGCGTGCTGGCCGACGGCGATTGGGAGAATATCCGCCAGGCGCGCATGGACGGGCTCACGACCTTCTATGGTAGACCGGTTTCCGAACATGCCGACCAGCACCTGGAGTTGATCGGGATAGGGTGCGTGCTGGGGCTTGCCGCCGATCCGGAGCAAAACGCCTTGGCCGCCTTGCGCTATCGGGCAGAATTCGGTGCCGGCGGGATCTATTGCCTGGCCGAGGAGGCTGGGGAGAGAGATAGCCGGCACAGGATCGGTGAGAGGGCGCGGGGCGAGATCTTGTTCGCGGAGGATGCCGGTTACGGGAAGCTGATTGCCGCCATCGACGCAGGTGCCGAGATTCGGGCGACCACCCTTACCGACGCCTTCGATGAAAGCGACCTGGAGCGCAAACAGTGGAAGAAGGCCACCCGTCTGGCGGCCGTCGACCCCAAGGGGCGGATCCATCTTTACACCAGTGCCCGACGACCGACTATTGGTCCCGGCTGGACGGTGCTCGCCCTGGTGATGCAAGAGCGGGAAGGAGAGCCGGCATGAAAGGAGACTGTTCCGGAGTTCCTGGACCTTTCTGGCAAGGTTTATTATGGTGAGCTGAGCTTAGGGCTCGTAAGGAAATAACTTGAACATCTTGCATCTCGTCTTCGGGCCATCTTTGGACGCGGCTCAATCGCAAAATCCTCGACGTAGCCCGGCTACGCCGCGGTTTTGCTCAGTCGCCGCATCCAAACCTGACCCAAATCCGGGCGCAATCTTATCCAACTTATTTCCTTCCGAGCCCTTAATAACAAGGCGCCCCCTGTTGATTGGGTGCGAATCTGGAAGATGGAAAACGACAAACTTTATCTCTGTCTGATCAGTATTCATGGCCTGATTCGGGGTCGGGATCTCGAACTAGGACGCGATGCCGATACCGGCGGCCAGACCAAATACGTGGTCGAACTGGCCGAGGCCCTGGCCTGCCAGCCGGGCGTTGGGCGGGTCGATCTGCTGACGAGGCGGGTGATCGATCCCGCCATTCACCAGGATTACGCCGAGCCGGAGGAGGCACTCGCAGAAGGTGCCCGAATATTGCGGGTCGATGCGGGGCCCAGGGGCTATATCCCCAAGGAGTTGCTCTGGGATCACCTGGATGCCTTCGTCGACAACGTCGTCGACTTGTTCAAGCGACAAAGACGTCAGCCCGACCTGCTGCACAGCCATTACGCGGATGCCGGTTATGTGGGCAGCCGGCTTTCCCATATCTTGGATATCCCTCTGATTCATACCGGCCACTCCCTGGGCCGTGTCAAACGCCGCCGGCTGTTGGCGAGCGGGTTGGATACGCCGCAGATCGAGGAGCGCTACAACATGGCCCGGCGGATCGAGGCAGAGGAACTGACCCTGGCCTCGGCGGATCGGGTGATCACCAGTACCCACCAGGAGATCGAGGAACAGTACGGTCTCTACGACTACTATCAGCCTGAGCGGATGCACGTTATCCCACCGGGCACCGACCTGACACGCTTCCAGCCGCCCCAGGGCGGTGAGTGGGATGCGCCTATCGCAGCCGAGATCCGGCGTTTTCTGCACGATCCCCACAAACCCATGATCCTGGCCTTGTCGCGGCCCGATGCCCGCAAAAATATCGCCGCGCTGATAATGGCCTTCGGCGAGGATCAGGTGCTGCGGGAGATGGCCAATCTGGTGGTGGTGGCGGGTAATCGGGACGATATTGTCGATCTTGACTTGGGGGCGCGGGAGGTCCTGACCGAGATACTGACCCTGGTAGACCGCTACGATCTCTATGGCCGGGTGGCCTATCCCAAGCACCATGCCGCCGACGAGGTGCCGCTCATCTACCGGCTGGCGACCCTGACTGGCGGTGTCTTCGTCAATCCGGCACTGACCGAGCCCTTCGGCCTGACCCTGATCGAAGCGGCCGCCAGCGGCCTGCCCATTGTCGCCACCGAGGATGGCGGTCCTCGCGATATCATCGGCAATTGCATGAACGGCTTGCTGATCGACCCCCTGGATCGGGACTCCATCGCCAACGCCATCAAAGGGGTGCTCTCTGACTGGGAGGGCTGGCAACAGCGCTCGGCCAACGGCCTGCGTGGAGTCCGTGAGTATTACTCCTGGGATGCCCACGCCGCCCATTACCTGGAAATGATCACCCCTATCGTCAGGAAGACCGCTGCCCCTCTACTGCGTCCTTTCAAGGCACGCCGGCCCATGCTCTATCACGACCGAGCCATCTTCACCGATCTCGACCAGAACCTGTTGGGGGATCGCGAGTCGATCCCTGCCTTTGTCGGCCTAGTACGGGAGAATCGCAAGTGCGCCTCCTTCGGCATCGCCACCGGGCGGCGGCTCGATTCGGCCCTGAAGGTGATGAAACAGTACGGTATTCCTGAGCCCGACATCCTGATCACCAGCGGCGGGACGGCCATTCACTACGCCCCGAAGCTGACCGAGGATATCGGCTGGCGCAACCATGTTGAGAAGCAGTGGACCCCGAAGGCCGTGCATCGGGTCCTGGACGGCTTGCCGGGGCTGATGTTGCAGCCCAAGGTGGAGCAGAGCCCTTACAAGATCAGCTACTACATCGACCCGAAGAAGGCCCCCACCCTGGACGAGATCAATCAGTTGCTGCACAAAGAGGAGCAATCGGTCAACGTGGTGATCTCTTTCGGCCAGTTCCTCGACGTGCTGCCAATTCGCGCCTCCAAAGGAATGGCCCTGCGCTACATGGCCACGCGCTGGGACATCCCCCTGGAACATATTTTAGTGGCAGGCGGTTCCGGTGCCGACGAGGACATGATGCGCGGCAATACCCTGGCCGTGGTGGTCGCCAACCGTCACCACGAGGAACTGTCACGACTGGCGGAACTGGAACGAATCTACTTTGCCAAGGCTCCCTTCGCACGGGGCATCCTGGAGGCACTGGACCATTACGACTTCTTCGGGAGTTGCCGCGTACCGGAATCAGAGGCGCCGGAATGACAAAGCTGTTGCTCTGCACCGACCTCGACCGGACCCTCCTGCCCAACGGCGCCCAGCCCGAGTCGCCCGAGGCAAGGCCGCTATTCGCCCATCTGGCGGCAGGGTCCAAGCTGGTCCTGGCCTACGTCACCGGGCGCGACCGGGTGCTGGTCCAGGAGGCCATGGACAAATACAACCTGCCAAGGCCCCAATTCGTCATCAGCGATGTGGGTAGCAATATCTATGATCTGCGCGCTGGAGACTGGGAGGTCTGGCGGCAATGGCAGGCAGAGATTGCTGTCGATTGGAATGGCAGGGATCACGGGAACCTGCTTACCTTGCTGGCAGATGTCGATCCCTTGCGATTACAGGAGGAGGCCAAACAGAATCGCTTCAAGCTCAGCTACTACTGGCCCTTGGGAACCCATACGGCGGATCTTCATGCCCGGTTAGAGGAGCGTCTCGGGGCAGAGGGGATCAGGGCCAGTCTGATTTGGAGTCTGGACGAGCCAGCTGGGGTGGGGCTGCTGGATGTTTTGCCAAAGCGGGCAACCAAGCTGCATGCGGTGGAGTTTCTGCGCCAGTATCTCGGGCTCAGTGAAATGCAGACCCTTTTCGCCGGCGACAGCGGCAATGACCTGCCTGTGCTGGCCTCTTCCATTCCGTCCGTCCTGGTGGCCAATGCCATGGACTCGGTGATCCAGGAGGCGCTCTCGCTGGCTAGTGTCCAAGGCAATACTGATCGTCTCTACGTCGCCTCAGGGGGATTTTGGGGCATGAACGGCAACTATAGTGCCGGTATTCTGGAAGGTTTGGCCCATTATCACCCTGAGTTTTTAGCCGATGTACGAACAGATATCCCACTCCCTGCTCAACGAGATCCTGGATGAACTGCGGCCGGAGATCCGGCGCCAGAACATTCGCCACTTCTATACCCGTCTAGGGGCCAATTTCTTTGGCATCCATTCCCTCTTTCACCATCTCTACGGCCAGCGGGAGGATTTCAAGGCGCAGACGGTGCGCCTGGTGGAGGTCATGGCTCAGGGCTATATCCTGCGTTCCGCCGAACTGGAGGAGCGGGACATGGCTCGGGAGAAGGACCACAACTGGTTTCTGAGTCAGGAGTGGGTCGGCATGGCCCTCTACACCGACGGCTTCGCCGGCAATCTGCAAGGGGTACGGGGGAGGTTGGGCTATTTGCAGGAGTTGGGGATCAACCTGGTCCATCTCATGCCCATCTTGCAATGCCCCGCGGGGGCCAGTGACGGTGGCTATGCGGTCAGCGACTTCCGCCGGGTCGATGCGCGGCTGGGTACCCTCGACGATGTCTCGATCCTGGCCGGTGAGATGCGGGAACGGGGCATGTTGTTGGCCCTGGACGTGGTCTTGAATCACACCTCGGACGAGCATGAATGGGCCCAAAAAGCGCGCCAGGGCGACGCGAAGTACCAGGACTATTACTACAGCTTCAAGGATCGTCATGTACCCGACATGTTCGAGCAGACCCTGCCGGAGGTCTTCCCTGAGAACGCACCCGGCAATTTCACCTGGGACGAGGCCATGGGGCGCTGGGTGATGACGGTGTTCAATAGCTATCAGTGGGATCTGAATTACAGTAATCCGGCGGTTTTTATCGAGATGCTGGATATCACCCTGTTCTGGGCCAACCTGGGCGCCGATATCATCCGTCTCGATGCCGTGGCCTTCCTGTGGAAAAAGATCGGCTCGACCTGCCAGAACGAGCGCGAGGCGCATCTGATCCTGCAACTTCTCAAGGATTGCTGCCAGGTCTCGGCGCCAGGGGTGCTGTTTATCGCAGAGGCCATTGTGGCGCCGGTGGAGGTGATCAAGTATTTCGGGGAAGACGCGGTCATGGCCAAGGAGTGTGAGATTGCTTACAACGCCACCTATATGGCCCTGCTCTGGGATGCAATCGCCACCCAGAGCGCCAAATTACTGCGCCAGGGGCTAAGGAGCCTGCCGGACAAACTGGATCGCGCCACCTGGCTCAACTATGTCCGCTGTCACGACGATATCGGCCTGGGCTTCGATGATGCCGATATTCACCGCGTGGGCTACGATCCTCTGGCCCACCGTCGCTTCCTGATCGATTATTTCACCGGGGTCTATGACGAGTCACCAGCGCGGGGCCAGCCCTTCGGGCGCAATCTTAAAACGGGGGATGCCCGTATTTCCGGTTCCCTAGCATCCCTTGCCGGGCTCGAAACTGCCATGGAGCGGAATGATGAGGCGCAGATCGAGCAGGCCATCGCCCGTATCCTGTTGCTGCACAGCATGATTCTCTCTTTCGGCGGGATTCCGCTGATCTACTACGGTGATGAGATCGGTACCCTCAACGATTGCAGCTTCCTGCAGGACGAGAACAAGGCGGGGGACAATCGCTGGATGCACCGGCCTCGGATCAATTGGGACAAGGCCGAGCTTCGCTATCGGCGGGGCAGCGTGGAGCAGCGCCTCTTCGATGGCCTAAAAAAAATGATCGCTGTACGCAAGGAGATTCCAGCCTTCGCCGATTTCAATAACCGGGAGCTGTTGGAGGTGGAGAATCCCCATCTTTTCGCCTTTCTGCGTACCCGTCCGGATAATATCAATCAGGCGGTGCTCGTGGTCGGCAACTTCAGCGCCAAACCCCAGTACCTCAATCCCGACAACCTGGGTAACCGCCGTGGGCTGTTCCACTTTAGTCAGATTACGGACCTTTGCTCTGGGGAAAGCCCGTCCCTCTTCAAAGAGCAACTGGTCATTCCACCCTTTCAATTCTATTGGCTGAGCGATCGGCGGGCCGGCGGTCTATTCTGACAGGTTGTGCAAAATCGCACCCCTTGTTTGCAGCCTCAGTAGAGAAAGCTGGGTAGCTTCCTGGCCTTCTTGGGAGGGGGCGGGGCCGCAACCGGAACGGGATCTGTGCTGGCCGTGGTGCTGGCCTTGTCCGCAGCCTGCGCGGCCTTGTCGGTTGCAGGCTTGACTGCACTGGCTGAATCAGCCTTGACCGGTGTCGATGTCGGCTTTTGCTCCGCTCGCTTTGGCTTCTGAACACTGGCGACCGGCTTCGTCGCAGGCTTTTCAGCCGAGGTGACAGGTTTGACGGGTTCGGCGTGCTCCTGCTTGGCCGGCTGGGGCTTCGCCTCGACCGGTTGCTGGACGAGGGCTGCCGGCCTTTCCTCCTTGACCGCCTGCGCCGGGGCGAGGGGTTCAATGGGCTGCACTACTGCGGGGGCTTCGGCTACAGGAGCTTGCTGCGCTGGGGCCTCGTGCTCCAATTCGACCACTTCTGTCGGCTCCGGCGGCTCGGCCTGCACTGGCGGTTCGGGTTGTTCAGTCAGGGGCTCCGGTGCCGGCTGCTCGTTTTGCTGCATTCCAGCGCCATAGGCTACGTCCGCCACCGCCTCCTGTTCGTCGGGGGGTGGTTGATCCACTACATCCATGCCGCTCTCCTGGGCCAGATCACCACCCCGCGTCCTGAGCTGCTGGATCAGGCCATCAAGCCCTTCGCGGCGCACCTGCTCGGAGAAACTGGTGCGGTAGTTGGATACCAGGCTAATGCCGTCGATCTTGACATCCACCACCTTCCAGGTGCTCTCTTCCTCGACCTGTAACAGATAATCCACGGGCAGGGGCGGGCCGGCGCCGTCGCTGACCCGCGTCTTCACCACAGCCATCCTGGCGTCGGATTGCATGCGAAACGGCAGGTACTCGATGGCCTGATTGGAGTAGTTCAGCAGGGCTACGGCATAGGTCCGCACCAGGAGCACCTGGAATGCCTCGGTGAATCTGGTCTGCTGCTCGGCCGTTGCCTTGAGCCAGTGCTTGCCCAGGACGCTGCGCGACATCTTGATGAAATTGAAATGGGGCAGGATGTACTGGTCGACCAGCTCGTAGATCTTGGATGTGTCCATCTCCAACGCATTTTTGTTGACCTGCACCTGGGTCAGGACCCTGTCCGCCGTCTCCCTGACCAACTGGTCCGGCGGCACGGATGCGGCCGCCTCCGCCAGGGTGCCGAGAGACGCCAGAACCAGCGCAATAATCCGCAGTGACTTGAACATCGCCAAAATCTCCTTCCAGACAGGACCCTCGTTTCCGGCAGAGGGCAGGACAAATAAATGCCCAAAATGATACTCCAAATCGCCGAGGGAGATTCAATCCTTGTTCGGTCAGCCAGGGGGTGGATGGCCTTGGCCAGTTCCAGTTGGTGCTGCAGGGCAGGGACGAGGTCGTTGGGCAGCAGCATTTAATTCGACCCTGACTTAATTCTCCTGCTTTAATTCTACAAACAAACGCCACGGGATACAGAATCCCCCGCCGCTCTACCCAACAGGTAGGATGCTGGTGAGCGATAGCGAACCGCATCGTTCGTGTTGGCGTCGCCTGCGATCGGTGCGGTTCGTACCTCACCGTACCCTACGGCCCTCTACCGCCAACAGGTAGGATGCTGGTGAGCGATAGC
>JAHJDE010000004.1 GCA_018812525.1 Gammaproteobacteria bacterium | reverse complement strand
CTTCAGGCCATATTTGGCCGAACCTCAATCGCAAAATCCTCGACGTAGCGCTGCTACGCCTGCGGTTTTGCTCAATCGGTTCGACCAAATCTGACCTAAATCCGAGCGCAATATTGCTCAAGTTATTCTTGCTCGACGCCTGAGCAAATAAGTTATTTGTCAATGCGCGCTGTGGCCGTGGCCTGTCCTAGCAGGGCAATGAATGACGCATTGTAGTCAATGGCATATTCGTTGGTGGCATAGGAACGGCCATCGTCGATGTAACTGAGAGGCCCCTTGAATTTCGGGCCAACCTCGGACTGCTCCAGGGCATTTGGGCCGCCGACGAACAGGCCGGGAATACTGATCTTCGCCGCGCGCGCAAAGATATGGGTAGGATGCGTGACGGGATTGGCGCCAATGCCGCTGGCGAAGGAGAGATTGAAATGGTTGCGGCCGAGGAGATAGTCGATTTGATCGATGGCCGCCTCCAAATAGCGGCGCTTGCCGGTAAGCTGGTATGCCAACAGCATGATGATGCCCTCTTCGGCGGTCATCTTGTTGGAGCCCCAAATGAAACGGGGGTTGGCAATGCGGTATCCGCTATAGGCCCGGTTTTCCATCACCGTCTCGGCGCGGTCAATAATCTTTTGTCTGATCCTGTCCCGCAAACCCAATGGGTCCCGAACATTGGGATGCAGCAGGTAGTTTTCCATGCCAAGGGCGGCTGGGTTTTTCCATTCGAACAAACGCAACGGGGCATCGGGCATCTTGGCCGCCACATAATCCGCCCAGGGCTTTTCACCGGTCGTGATATATAACTCGACTGCGGCCCAGAGACGGTCATCCCAGTCGTGGCTCAAGTCTTCTTCGACATCGGTCTTGTTCTGCATGTAGGGACCAGAGCCGCTATTGTCCCCCTCATGGTAATCAAACAACTGCTCTGGTGTTTTCTCAAGAAATCGCCAACCCTTACGTGCCGCCTCTAGATACAGCTCGGACTGCCGGGGCAGATATTCCTTGTAGATCCTGGCAGCCATGGCCCAGGCGGCTACCGCCTTGGCCGTTTCAGGCGTGGTGATGCCATAGAGGAAACGGGGCTGGGTGTCCGCATCCGGTGCCGTATCGTGCGGCCAGGCCTTTCCTGACAGCTTCCGATAAACCGCCCCGTCGGCCCGCTGCATGGAGAGCATCCAATCGAGCCCCACCTTCATTTCGTCCAACAGGTCAGGGATATTGTTGCCGCTCTCGGGGATATCCAACTGCCGGTCGGGATAAAGGGCAGGATGCCGTTCATACATCGCGAGCAGACGGCCGGCCGTCACTGCGGTAGTAGCAACATACTTGCCATAATCACCGGCATCGTGCCAACCACCCATGGCGGCAACCCGATCCCCCTCCTTATGGAGGGCGTCGGCCTGTGCCAGGACCCCATCCTGGGTATGACAGGCCGCGTGGGCGACCTTGGTCATATGATCCGAGATGGCGACACCACAACGCTGAAGAAAATAGGAACGAAGCAATGTCTTGAGCGGTTCCTGGTATAGGGTCTCCCCGATCTCGAAGGGGTAGGATTCCGCCTGCCCCACTCGCAACAGGTAGCGTCCCGGCTTCCGTAATCGGGAAAAATCAAAGGTACGAACGACGTCCCCGGTTTGGGGGTCTTGGCGCGCTGGCGAGAGGGGTACCCTGAGCACGGACGCCCCGCTGTCGGCAGTCAACACCTCCGCCTCACCTCCCTCGGCCTTTGGCGGACCTCCAATCAACATGGCCACTTTGGGCCAATCGGGAAGATACCCGATCTGATTGGACACCAGCCGGATCGGCTCGGGCGCAGCAGCCATGGCAGCGATAGAGGGTAGTACCGCCACAAACAACACCAACCTCTGCCATCTCTTCATGGGTTCACTCCCGATCATTTCACGAATGGCCCCAGGGGACGGAGACGCCCGTATCTCTCCCCCGCAGGATAAATCTCCACAAACCACAGCAGCGTTTTCCGTCGTTTCTGCGGGTAGCCGAATCCAGAGCCTCTGAGGCGCGCCCGGCCGATCACTTTAGGACGCAGGTGCCGCATTTGGCCTGGCCTGGAAGGCATTTCTTGCTGTTCTGCGGAAGCGCCAAAACCTCTTCACCCAGGGTGATCCCCAGCTTGCATTTCTGACAAATCCGATTCAAAGGCCCATACATCTTGTAGAGGAGGCCACCGAGAACCACACCATTGGTGTTCGCGGTGAGTGCCTTGTTATAGCCCAGCCCCTTTTCATACACGCCGGAGTACCAGCCCCGCTCGGGATCATAGGCACTCGAAACGGCATCGAAGAGGACAGCGGAATATTCATCCTCCGGGTAGAGTATGGCGAGAGATATAGCCGCCTTGGTTGATATACTCTTCAACCTCTCCACGTCCTGCCCTGTGTCGGTGATGGCATTCCAGGGCGAACCTGCGGCAAAAATGGTGTTATAGACGAAATAGGGCTTACGATCGACGTTATCCTCCGACACCGCCGTAACCTGCCCCGTGCGCTTCCACCGCTCCTTTTGCACTTTCAAGATGTTCTCGATCAGGGGCTTGTTTTCCTCATCCCAGCCATTTTCCATCGCGTCCATGGCATAGGACTCTGTCACCACATAATTGTAGGCACCCAGTTTACGAGGGTCCCGGACATCATAGGCGATGGGGATATCATAAATATCGATACTGGTCGCGAATTGGTTTTTATAACTTGCCGCAACCGACTGATCGAAACCAAACATGCTAAAGATCTTCCCTGCGTACTGTTCATAGCCAAGACGGCCCTCCTGCACGACTTTGGTCTCTTTTGTGGTCGGATCCACCATCAGACCATTCATCTGCCCATCCTTTATCAGGCGGCAATAGGTCCAACGCAAGAGCACGGCCTCGGCCGCCATTTGATGTTTCGGATGGAAACAGGAGAGCAGGTTCAGCCAAGAGGCTATGCGTGCCAAATCGAGGGTGGAAACACCAATACCCTTCGGCGACGGATTGTTTTTGTAATCGGCCATCTCTCCGGTCAGGGTGTTGTATACCTTGTTCGGCGCTTCCCCCTCGAATAGCTGGATATTGCTCAGGGTTGCCAGCATGGCGGAAACCCTATCGTCGAACTCCTTTTGACCGATAATGCCGAGCTCCCTGGCGGCGATGGTTGCCGCCAGGGCCGACCCGGTATCCCACATGGTCGTCGAGGGGTATTTATCTGCGGCATTTACTAGCCCCGTCGCCGGCTGGTAGTTGTTTTCGTAGTATTTCCAGGCGATCTTGGCGATTTCGATGTCAGGTTCGCAGAGGGGTTTGCCGGTGCCCAGGCATTGGGGGCGAGGGAGGCTGTAAACGCGACAGGAACTGTTTTCTGCGAATTGGACCAGTTGCTGGCCAGCGCCGACTGCTGCAGGCGCCGACAACGGCTCCTTCGCAAGCCAGTTGGGCCAGAAAATGACGCTCACCGCGATAATCACACCCAGCACCGCTACCAGAAGCCCCGAGAGCAACTGCGTCAATGATGATGGGTTTTCTCTGAAAAGTGGCAGGTCGTTTGACCCGCGCCGCTCAGTCGATTCTGTATCCATTTCAATCACTCAGACTACTGTGGACTGTTTTAAGTTTCTCGATGATAGGGGCTGCCGTAGCCTTGGCGTCGCCTCCTCGCCACTTGACGGCCAATTCATCGATGGGTTGCATGAGGCCCCGTAGCGCCTTTTGTTGATCCTGAAAGCTATCACCCGATTTCCAGATGGCATCCTTGGCAGACAACAGGGCATTAGCGGCATCTTCGAGCTTGCCGGCAGCGCGCAACTGGTCGGCACCACCGACAACACTGATTGCTCCCTTCAGTATTCTCAGGTTGTTCTTTCGTGCGTCTTCTTGCCGAGCCCGGTCGTTCAACTCCTTGCGAAAGGCATCCAACTCCTGCTGTAACCGCTTGACCAGCACCCCCTGCTCTTCTATCTGCCGTTCGAGGGGTTTGACACTTTTGGCGATAGTTGCCATTCCGGCTTGCAGTGCAGGCGCAAGACCGGAGACAGTGGCCGTGAGATAGGCGGCCAGGATTGCGGTCGCAACGATGATCGATCTAATCAGGGTGTCCATTACTTGTCCAGGAGGGTTAAGGGGTAAGTATCAATGTGCCCCGATTCGTAGCAGCGGACCGAATTGTTTGTAATGAAGGCTTTCGAGAATGATGGCATTGCTGTTGGCCGTAATTGCCGTATTCTCTTTCCCATTTTTTTCGTATCTTCCAGAATAGAATCCCCTTTCCGGATCGTATAATCCTGCGGCTACATCAATCAATTTTCTTGTGTAATCCGTATTGTATAAAACGTGCCAGCCAAAGGCGGCCTTCGTGCTGAGCGTCTTGAAATCGGAGGCATCCGCCCCATCCTCCGTGATGGCATTCCAGGCACGCCCATCGGTATAAACCGTATTATAGACGAAATAGGGCGCCTCCTTGATATTGTCCTCGCTGACTGCGGTCAGGATGCCGGTATCCTCATAACGCCCCTCCTGTGCCTTGAATACCCGGTAGGCAAATTCGCGGGAGGTGTTGTCCCAGCCAAACTCCAGGCCATCCAATATGTAGTTCTCACTCACGACATAGTTGTGGGCATAGTATGTCTCCGGATCACGGGAGTCGGTGGGTATCTTTATCCCGTATATCTTGATGAAGCGGATGTAATCCTGATAGTTCAAGGCAGCGGACACATCCAGACCTGCGAGTTGCAGCGATTTAGCGGCGTATTCCTCGTAGCCGATGCGCCCCTCCTGGACATGGTCGGTATTGCCGTCGGCATCGACTGCGGCGCCATACATCAGCCCAGCGCGCAACATAGCCCTGAAATCCAGCCGATTCAGCACAAGATTGACGGCCTTTGTGTGCTGGGGAAATTGCCAAACCAGGATATTGAAGGGCACCATCAACCGGCCGATATCGATGGCGGACCAGCCTATCCCCCGTTCCGTCTTCTGATTCTGATAATTGACCATTTCCAGGCTGACCGTATTGTAGGATTTATTGGGCAGCAGGTTCTCGAACAAGGGCATCCTTGCAAGGGATGCCAGTGCGTCGCTCATGCGCTGATCGAATTTGCTCTGGTCGATGAGTTCGAGTTTGTAGGCGGAGATCAAGGCCAATAGATAGGAGGCGGTATCCCACATGGTCGAGGCCTGATAGTTGTCAACCGAGTTGACCAACCCGGTCTCCTTCTGCAGGTTATTCTCGAAATATTTCCATGCAATCTCGGCCAGCTTCCTCTCCTGTCCGCTGAGTGGCTGCAATTTTATAGGGGAAATATCTGCGGTCTGTTCCAGCTCAAGAGATGCGCGTATCTCCTTATCCACCTTCCAGGATTCGAGCGAAATCGCAACCCCAAAGGCTGCGGCAAGGCCGATCAGGAATACGATATGATGCCGCGCCTTTAACAGGTCATCTTTGAATGCCATAAATCACACCCTCAAAATCATTTCAAATACATCTATCGCTGCGAGCCTGGCCGGAAATCCAGTTCACTCATGAGGCACTTGCAAAATGGCCTTCCTGGCCATTTTGCAAGACGAAAACGAAAAATGTGATTTTTCGTTTTCTTCATTTTCAATGGCTTAGGCCATTTAAAATGGCGGTTCATCCCTGAGCCGCAAGAGGTTCTTGCAGTTTTGCAAGAACCTCTCATTGCTCCGATTCTGGTTTCCAGAAGGCGGCAAATACCAAACCGCTCATCGCGATAATATTGTTCAGGCCCCAGAATAGATTGGTGACCAGACCGGCCATGCTGTAATTGCCTTGATTGCCCATGAAATAGTAGTTGGCCCAGGCCCATGTCAGACTAATAACCGTCAACACGATAACAGAAACCTGGGGGATGACGATGTTAAAGAAATTCCCCGTTTGCCTATCCTTCGGTGTTGTTGGGAACTTGATCTTCTCGCCTTTCAATACCGTCCAGATGGCCCGTAAATTGACAGGAAAGAACGAGAGGTAAGAGGCTTTGCCCTTGAAACCTGCCACACCCCAGGTGCCCACCATGAATGCCAGTTCGGTGGCCAGCATGAACGGGAGGATATGCTTGAAGAAGTCCATGGAGTAGGCAGATACCGGCGCGACGCCGGTGAACAGGTAGACCATGGGGGAGACCAGGAAGATCAGATTCCAGAGTCCGCCAAAATAGGACCAGAAGGTGGAGCCGTACAAAACCTTCTGTGGCAGCGACATGCCCCCACGAAACAGCGGATTATCCCTTAGGCAAATATCCAGGGTGCCGCCGGCATACTTGAATCGCTGGATGGTCCAGGTCAACAGGTCCTGAGGCGACAACATCTTCGATTCGATCTCTGGATGCATGACCGATTTCCATTCGCGCTCAGGGTCCCCGTGCAACATCATGGAGGTATAGATGTCCTCGGAGACATGGAATTTATAAGGGGTGAACTCGGTCTCCTGCGCCACCTGTTGGAGCATCAGATGCGACAACTTCTCGTCGATCGCTTGCTCCTTGGTATGGGCGCTGATCTTACCCAGATCCTTCTCCATCTGGCGGTGAATCTGGTTGGCCCAACCCTTCAGCGCTGCTTCCATGACCGCATCGCGGCGGTGGATCGAACCGGCGCCACAGCAGAAGGAGGCATTGGCCCAGTTGCGCCGACGCTGAATGACATCGTAGAACATGGTTGGGCTATTGACGAAGGGGTCTTCGCCGATGGTCACCGGCCCATAGCAACGTTCGATCAGCTTGCCGAGGCCTCGCCCAAGTCCACCGAGGTAGCGGCTAAGATATTCGGGCAGACGGCGTCCCTCGGGCAGGTCAAAGAACCATTGCGGCGTCTGTACCCAGGCGACATCGGGATCGCGGAAATAGCCCAGGGTATGTTCCAGGATGCTGGGAAAGGGTCTGGTGTCGGCATCACAGATGAGGATGAAATCGCCGCTGGTCTGCTCCATGGCATTGCGCATATTGCCCGCCTTGAAGCCGATATTGTTATCACGGGTGATATAGCCGACAGCCTCCTCTTCGGCCAACTGCTTCATCGATTCGCGCTTGCCGTCATCCAGGACATGGATCTTCATGTCGATAGGGTGGGGGTAACGAATCCGCTTGGCATCACGCAGACTGAGCCGCACCAGTTCCGGGTCCTCGTCGAAGGAGGGGAAGAAGACATCGATCTTGATCGGCCGCTGGGCGGCTCCAGCCTCACGCACACAGTCGGCGTAATACGCGGGCGGTTCCTGTTTCGGATAGTCCCAGGTCTTCCACAGGTTGATGGTAAACAGCGCCAAACCGATGTAGGCCGCGGTCTCCGCCATCACCAGGGGAATGGAGAACCAGAGGGCGTTGTAATTGAGTGACCAGCCCCAGCGCCAGGCGATGTACCAGGCGCCTATCCCCAGCGCCAGGGTGGCCAGAAATTGCCACAACAACTCCCGCCACATGCTGTAAGGCACCGGCTCCGGCGGCCTGCGGTCCTCGAAAGGGAGAAAGTAGAAGTCGGGTTGCTCACTTTTTTCCATATACCGTTCTCGTTCTTCTATCGCCTGGGGAATAATTCACAAGTGCTCAGAGGCTGTGAAAATACCTCCTGCCCTAGCGAGGGCGGCACTGGGCGGGTGGGCAAGGCGCGGCGACCAGAATATCTGGGAGTGTAGCGAGTCTACATGACCCGATATTGTTCGGCGCTTCCTGCGCCTCACCCCTTCGGGGCTTGCCCGAAAAACCGCTCCCGGCGGTTTATTGTGGTCGTTGCAACACAGCCCACCGCGTTCAGGGCCGTCCGTAGCAGGTGGGAGCTATTTTCACAGCCTCTCAGCTCCCCGGCTTGTCACCAACTTCAAAAAGGAATTCATTCCGGCCCAGGGGAACGCCTCGACGATTCATGATCACAGCTTCAACTCGGTATTGCCCAGGCGCCAAATCAGTCAGCTCTAGTGTATGGAGTTTCCGGCCCGTATCGGCTTTGAGGTCAAAACGGATCTCCTGGCGGGAGATCAGCTTCTGCTTATTGCTCACCCGATAACGCAGGCGGGCGCCGAAATAATTCTGTCCAAGATCATTGATGGCCCAGATACCAATCCGCACGGGCTCTTTGGGTGCGTAACGGTCCTTCTGCCACTCAAGGCTGGGCAGAATCGGTTGAAACGCGCGCTGCAGGGCGTAATAGCCCGGCTTTGGCTTACGCAGATAATCGACGACAGCCCAGTTTATTGAGGGCCATGCCTCGACAAACATGAATTGGAAAATACCGCCGACTGGCTGATAGCGTTGCCGGCGATAGGACTCTGCGGCAAGCGCGGTGATTTTCGCCTGATAGCCCTGGCTATTGGCAATGAACTGATGGATGTTGTTGCCGGGCGACACCTTGGCGAGATCAAAGGTCTCGCGGCGCTGGAAGTTGTGATATTCCCATTTCTTCCACTCCGCCTCGTTATCGGGCCACAACTCCTTCTCGCTGAACAGGGTCTTCAGGGTATCCAGGTTCGGCAGCGCCTGTGCGCCAAACTCAGTCACCAGCTTGGCATCGGTGGGATGCAGGTAGTCAAGCCAAGTCCCCGAATACCATCCGAGCCAGGGGTGCTCCTTGGTCAAAGAGGCCATGTGCTTGTGGCGGCCATCGTCGAACAGGCTCAGGGCCTTCAGCAAGCGCTGATCGAGTTCCCGATTTTGCGCCGGGTCGTAGCTCTTGTACTTGAACTTCATCCAGTCGGCATCCCAGGGTGGCTCGTTGTGCAGGCTCCAGACCGCCACCGAGGGATTGTTATAGAGCAGACTCACCATGTCGCCGACCTGGCGTTCCGCCGCCTGGATGAATTCCTCGGAATCCTGGTAACCCCATTGCAGGGGAAAATCCTGCCAGATCAGGATGCCAGCCTTGTCCGCCTCGTCATACAAGCTGGCCGCGCCGATGTGGGCATGCACCCGGACGATATTGATATTGGCCCGGCGCATCATGGCCAGGTCAGCGGCATAACGCCGGGGGGACATCTCACTCAGCCAATGGGTCGGGATATAGTTGGTGCCGCGCAGGAAGAGGCGCTTTCCGTTCAGGCGCCATTCACCGGAGTCCTTGTCATGTGCGATGCTGCGAAATCCAAATGCCCTGCTGGCTTCCGCCAATGGCGCCCTGGTTTTCGCGTCGACCACTGCCACACGATAGGTGTAGAGGTGCGGATAACCCCGTTCCCATAGGGTCCAGAGCCGGTAGGGCCGCGACGGAATATTCAAGAGGACCCTGTTCTTTCCCGGTTTGAGGACCAGCCTTTTCAGAAAACGGGTGCTTGGGCCAGTGAAATTCTGCGGCACCAGGGATGAATCGACGATCACTTCACGGGATTTGCCGAGGCCCTGATCCAGGGTCAACTCGACCCTGCCCGATGCCAGACCGGATGTCTGATTCACATGGGGACGGATGTGGGCCGTTTCGATGAGGGTGCGCCCGCTAATTTCCAGGGTCACTGGTGCCCAAATGCCACCAGAGTTCCTCTCCTGTCCCCGTTCGGACCAGGCGCCGCCAGGGCGCGTGTCATGATGGGAAAAGACCCCCTTGATGAGCCGCTTGTGCAGGGACCACTCTGCCCCGCCAGTCTCCAGAGGACTATCGACCCGGACGGTCAGGATATTCGGGCCTGACTTGACCCGCTTGGTGATTTCAAAGGAGAAGGGCTGGAAGTAGCCCTCATGCTTCCCCAGCAAATGGCCGTTCAACCATACCGAGGCATGGTAATCGACACCGGCGAATCTCAGCCAGGCGCGCTCGTCCTCAAGCTCGTCGGATAGCTCAAAGCTGCGCTGGTACCAGGCGACACCCGAGATGTCGCGCTTCTGCAGATACCAGTTTGACGGCACCCTGATCCGGTCCCACCCGGATACATCCGTGCGGGGGGATGAGTAATCCGCCTGTCCGGAGGGGTCCGGTTTAAAGCGCCAGTCGCCGCCAAGGTCAAGACTTGATGCCATGCCCTGTTGCATGGGGGAGAAGCAGAGCAGGCCCAGGAGCAGGGCAGTCCACCAGGACCAAGGCGCGGCGTATTCACGAAAAGCTGAAGCCATGCGCCGCCCTTATTGCCCGACCAATCGCTTTATCATGGTCAAACAGACCCAACCGGCCTCTACGCTCACAGCTACCTCATTCATGTAATGTTTGATCAATGCCAATCCTCGACCGCCTTCATTCATCAAGCTCTGCATCATGAACGCCTCGAATTCATCCTCAGTGGCAAAGGCGATTTTGTCCAACGCTTGCTGCAGGGCTTGCGCGCTACCCCCTCGATGGCAGACATCAATGCGGATGTGATCCTGACAGAGGCAGAGGGTCATGCGGATCGGATGCTCCGCCTCTGAGCCATAGCCGTGCCTGATGCAGTTGGTGAGTGCCTCGGTGGCACAAAGGTCGATTTGCGCTCGGTCCGTCTCGGTCAGCGAGGCCAATCCCGCAATAGCGCTTGCCGCCGCAGCCGCAAGAGAGACATTCTCCTGGATGCTGCGGATCTCCAGGGTGATTTTACGATCGTTCATCCAGGCTCCCATCAAGGCTGATGGCAAAGGCGTGCAATCAGGGGGTGGCTAATCCAGTTCTCCCACTTCCTTGGCAAAATCGAAAATCAAGGCGTGGAACTCGGACATCTCAAGTTCTTTCCGTGCATCGTCCAGTACAAAGCCAATGTCGGTCTCCGCGATATCGAAGGACTCCCCCGAAGGAGAGATGCACTTGTTGCCGAAAACGATCTTCTGCTCCAGATGCGCCAAACCGGTGACCCGGGTGTAGTCCTCGATGATGCACTGATTGACGATGGCCTTGGGCTCGATGGCGCAATTAGAACCTATGACGGCTGGACCTATGATCTTCGCGCCATCCCCGATAGAGGTGCTCGAACCAATGTAGACCGGCCCTTGAACATCGGCCTTATCCCAATCGATACTGACGTTGATACCGGTCCAGATACCGGGCTTCACCTCTTTGCCGGGCACTTTAAAGCCACTGACCCCGCCGCCAAGAATCAGGCGGGTGGCGTCCCAAAGGTCGGGTACCGAGCCGATGTCGACCCATTGAAAGGGAACGGAAACCCCGTAAAAGGGCACACCGGCCTCCACCAATCTGGGAAACAGCTGGCCACCGATATCAAACTCCTCCCCATCCGGAATATGATCCAGCACAGAGGGTTCGAACATATAGATCCCTGTGTTGATGGTGTTGGATACCGCCACCTCAACCGCCGGTTTCTCCTGGAACTGGAGAATGCGGCCATCGGCATCGGTTTTGACGACACCGTACTTGTAGACCTCCTCCCGGGGAACCTCCTTCAACACGATGGTGGCCTGAGAGCCATTGGCCTTGTGAAACTCGTAGACCTTCTGGAGGTCCAGATCGATCCAGGCATCGCCGCAGAGCACGATGAAGGTCTCGTCGAAAAAGCCGGAGAAGTTCTGGATCTTTTTCATCCCGCCGGCCGAGCCCAGCGCCTTGCCCTGGAGTTCGCCGTCCACCATCACCCCCTCGAAGGAATAGGCCATACGGACGCCGAACTGATCACCGTCGCGGAAGTACTCCTCGATCACCGGGGCAAGGTGGCTGGTATTGACCACAATCTCCTTGACGCCATGATCCCGCAGCAGTTCGATGATGGACTCCATCACCGGCTTGCGGATCAGCGGAATCATTGGCTTCGGGGTAGAAAAGGTGATGGGCCGCACACGCGTCCCCTTGCCTGCGGCAAGGATCATTGCTTTCATTTTGTTTTTTCCTCGCCCTCGGCGCGATGTTCAACTAATCGAAGCAACTGCCTCATCGGCACTGCTGTGGATATTCAATACCCGGTCCATCCGGGTCAACTTGAACAGATCCCTGGCCTGGGATTGGACATTGCATACCGCCAGTTGACCATTGGCCCCGATCCCCTTGAGCACCCCCACCAAAGAGCCAAGCCCGCTCGAATCAATGAACTCAACGATGCCAAGATCAATGACGATCCGATTCTGACCAGCGCCGACCAGATCGAGCACATACTGCTTGAGATCGGGAGCGACGGAGGCGTCGAAGCGTTTTTCGCCAATTTCGATGACGGTAACGCCGCCTACATCATTCTTTGTTACTTGCATTGTGTTTCTTCCTCGAGGTATCTGACACAGGGTAGTTAGGAACTGTCCGGGAATAACTTGTACATCTCGCATATCATCTTCAGGCCATCTTTGGCCGATCTTCAATCGATCTGTTTCGCGGCAGAGCCGCTCTGCCGCGAAAATAGGCGGTGAACTGCCCGTGTCTAGTGTTCACGTAGTAGCCGCGTGGGGCGAGGCGTTCAATGAAAGCATCACTGGAAAATGGGCAGACCTCGCTTGGGCCTTCGGTCTACTCGACCAACTGGCCCGCTTTTTGGAATGTTAAATCAACCCCGGCGGATTCCGGCAACTGCTCCAACAGCAGGGGCCT
>JAHJDE010000055.1 GCA_018812525.1 Gammaproteobacteria bacterium | reverse complement strand
TCGAGCAAGAATAACTTGGGCAATATTGCGCTCGGATTTAGGTCAGATTTGGTCGAACCGATTGAGCAAAACCGCAGGCGTAGCAGTGCTACGTCGAGGAGTTTGCGATTGAGGTTCGGCCAAATGTGGTCTGAAGACGAGATGCAAGATGTTCAAGTTATTCTTGCTCGACGCCTTACACCTGATTTTAACGGGAAGCCGGGTGAAACCTCTCTTCAGCTATTTCATCGACCTCTGCCTGCTCCGGGCCGGGCCGCAGGATCTGCCGGCCACCGGGATGCTCTTCTGGCTGCTGCTGCCGCTGAGCCTGACAGTCAGCGCCCTGCTGGTGAGTGTCGACGTGGGCGGCCTGGACAGGGGCTTCGTCGCGGCGCTGCTGGATCTGGTCCTGATGTTGTCCTGGGTCTGGCTGCTGCTGTCGTTCAAGCGTCATGGACCCCGTTTTCTCCAGACCAGCACCGCCATGCTGGGCTGCGGCGCCCTGCTGGGCACCCTGGGGTTGCCCCTGCAAATGGCGGCAGCGACTGGCGGGATTCACCTGGCCGCCCTGGGGCTGTTTTTCGTATTGTTCTGGTCGCTGGTGGTAATAGCCCATATCCTGCGCCATGCACTGGAGGTGGGCATGGGGCTGGCCATGGGGCTGGCGCTTACCTATTCGGTCATCATCTCCCTGGTCATCAACTTCTTTTTCCCCGGAACCGGAGGGGGATAATGCACATTCATATCCTTGGGATCTGCGGCACCTTCATGGGGGGCATAGCCCAATTGGCCAAGGCCATGGGCCATCGGGTCTCCGGCTCGGATGCCAACGTCTATCCCCCCATGAGTACGCAACTGGAGCAGGCGGGCATCGAGCTGATGCAGGGCTTCTCGCCGGATCATTTGAAACCCACCCCCGACTGGGTGGCGATCGGCAATGCCATGAGCCGGGGCAATCCGGCGGTCGAATATGTACTGGACCAGGGGCTGCGCTACACCTCTGGCCCCCAGTGGTTGGCCGAGCATGTGCTGCACGGCCGCTGGGTGCTGGGCGTGGCCGGGACCCACGGCAAGACCACCACCTCCGGTATGCTGGCCTGGATACTGGAAGACGCCGGGCTCAACCCCGGCTTCCTCATCGGCGGCGTGCCGGAGAACTTCGGCTGTTCCGCGCGGCTGGGGGCCGAACCCTTCTTCGTGGTGGAGGCGGACGAATACGACACCGCCTTCTTCGACAAGCGCTCCAAGTTCGTCCACTACCACCCCCGCACCCTGGTCATGAACAACCTGGAGTTCGACCACGCGGACATCTTCGACGACCTGGCCGCCATCCAGCGCCAGTTCCACCACCTGGTGCGGACCATCCCCGGCAGCGGCCTGATTGTCGCGCCGGGCAGCGACGCCAACCTGCAACAGGTTCTGGACAAGGGCTGCTGGACCCCGGTGGAGCGGTTCGATTTGGAGGCGAAAGGTGGCTGGCGCGTGGCCAATATGGCTCCGGATGGGAGTTGCTTCGATGTCCTCTTCGATGACGAGACCCTCGGCCGGGTCCAGTGGGAACTGGGCGGACGCCACAACCTCAGCAATGCCCTGGCGGCCATCGCCGCGGCCCGTCACGCGGGCGTGCCGCCCGCCGTGGCGATCGAGGCCCTGGGCCGGTTCAAGAACGTCAAACGCCGCATGGAACTGCGCGGCGAGGTCAAGGGTATCAAGGTCTACGACGACTTCGCCCACCACCCGACCGCCATCGCCACCACCCTGGAGGGGCTGCGGGCGCGAATGGATAAGGGCCGGCTGATCGCCATCCTGGAACCCCGCTCCAACACCATGCGCATGGGCATCCATGCCGAGCAGTTACCGGGTTCCCTGGCCGATGCCAACCAGGTGCTGGTCTACACCCCCGCCAACCTGGGCTGGGACGCCAGCCGGGTCTTCACCCCCCTGGGCGACAAGGCGGCCCTGTTCGAGTCGGTCGAGGCCATCGTCCAATGGGTCCGGCGCGGGGCACGGCCGGGCGACTGCGTCCTGGTCATGAGCAACGGCGGCTTCGAGGGGATACACCAAAGATTGTTGGATGCCTTGGGGAGTTGATCTGGAACCCAATTCATCTCGCGCAAAGACGCAAAGGCGCAAAGAGAATTTAAGAAGGAAAATTCATCCGGTATTCACTGCGCGGGTACAGGTTCCAGCCGCCTGTATCCCCTATTCTTCATGGCGCCTTTGCGCCTTTGCGCGATAAATCGAGGAATATCATGAACCCCATCGCCCTCGCCATCACCGGCGCCTCCGGCAGTATCTACGGCCTGCGGTTGCTGCAATGGCTGGTGCGCTCCGGGCGGCCGGTCTATCTGATGGTCTCCCAGGCCGGGCAGATTGTTTTGCGCATGGAGCAGGGGATCGAGGTCCCCGCCACCCCCGAGGCGGCGACCCGCTGGTTCAGCGAACGCTATGGCGCCGCGCCGGGGCAGATCCGCGTCTTCGGCCGCCAGCAATGGACCGCCCCGGTGGCCAGCGGCTCCAACCCCCCCGAGGCCATGGTGGTCTGCCCCTGCACCACCGGCACCCTCGCCAGCATCGCCGCCGGGATCAGCAATGACCTCATCGACCGCGCCGCCGACGTGGCCCTCAAGGAGCGCCGCAAGCTCATCCTGGTGGTGCGCGAGACCCCCTTCTCCGAGATCCACCTGGAAAACATGCTCAAGCTGACCCGCCTGGGGGCCGTCGTCATGCCCGCCAATCCCGGCTTCTACCACAACCCTCAATCCCTTGACGACTTGGCCGACTTCATGGTCGCCCGCGTCCTGGATCACCTAGGGATCGGGCACAGTCTGATGCCTCGCTGGGGGAGCGAGCCGGAGTAAGGAGCTGTTCCGGAAATAAGTTGGACAATATCGCGCTCAGATTTAGGTCAGATTTGGTCGATCTGATTGAGCAAAACCGCCTATTTTCGCGGCAGAGCCGCTCCCACCGCCGTGGGAGCGGCTCTGCCGCGAAAATAGATCGATTGAAGATCGGCCAAAGATGGTCTGAAGATGAGATGTGAGGGGAAGTGGCAGGGCTTCTAACCTACCGGGGCGGTTTGTTGCAGCAGGGTCCGGCCGGGATCTTGGCGTTGTCGCGGGCCACCGTATCCACATAGCCATACCAGCCTTCCCGCAGCCGGACCCACCAGCCGCGGCGGTGCGCGTGGCCCGCCGCCTCCAGGGCCGCAATGATCGAACTGTAATCGGTCCGGGTGGCGTCGTAGCGCACCAGCATGCGGTGCCTACCGGGAACGGCCACTGCCGCCAGGACGCCTTCGAGGCCGAGCAGCAACCGCTGTGCTGCCTCGGCATCCCCGGCAGAGAGCCGGATGGGGCGTCGGATCTCCCAGGCGCCCCGGGGTTTGGTGGGATCTTCGCTTTTCATTAGGGCCTCCTCAACGCGACAGGTCGCGCTTCTTTTGTTCGAACTCGTCCCGGTCGATCTCGCCGCGGGCATAACGCGCCTCCAGGATCTCCAGGGCCGTCCGCTCTTTCCCAGGTTTCTCCCTCCCGCTGCTTGCGGTGGCCGAGACGATCCAGACGACCAAGAGGATCAGTAACAGCCAGAACAGCCACATAAAGCCACCGCCAAAGCCAAACATATGTCCGTCGAACATGGTCAATTCCTCCTCAGATGTTGGAACCCCTCAGCCTCAGCGCATTGCCGATCACCGAGACCGAACTGAAACTCATGGCCGCCGCCGCGATCATGGGCGAAAGCAGCAGGCCGAACCAGGGATAGAGCACCCCCGCCGCCACGGGCACGCCCAAGGCATTGTAGACAAAGGCGAAGAAGAGATTCTGGCGAATGTTACGCATTACTGCCCGGCTCAATCGCCGGGCACGCAGGATTCCGCGCAGATCGCCCTTGACCAGGGTCACCCCCGCGCTCTCCATGGCCACGTCGGTCCCCGTCCCCATGGCGATGCCGACCTGGGCCTGGGCCAGCGCCGGCGCATCGTTTATGCCATCGCCCGCCATTGCAACGATGCGGCCTTCTGCCTGGAGCCGCTTAACGATCTCGGCCTTCCGGTCCGGCAGTACCTCGGCCTCGACCCGGTCGATACCGAGCTTTCCGGCTACGGCCAAGGCGGTGGTACGGTTGTCACCGGTAAGCATGACGACCCGCACACCCTCCTTGTGCAGGCCGGCAATGGCCTCCGGCGTGGTGGCCTTGACGGGATCGGCCACACCGATCAGCCCGGCCACCTGACCGTCGATTGCCAGGAACATGACCGTCTGGCCCTGTTCCCGCCCTGCTTCCGCCTGCCGCGATAAAGGCGAGTTGTCCATGCCCAGCTCCGCCATCAGTCGGGGGCTGCCGAGCACCACCGCCTTGCCGTCCACCTTCCCTTGCACGCCCCGCCCGGTGATCGAGGCAAACTCCTTCGGCTGACCCGGCTCTATGCCCCGTTCGCGCGCACCGGCGACGATGGCCGCGGCCAGCGGGTGTTCACTGGCACGCTCCAGGCTCGCGGCGAGTCGAAGGATCTCCTCCTCCCCCCTGCCCTCGACGGCATCCAGGGAAACCAGCCGGGGCCTGCCCTCGGTGAGGGTGCCGGTCTTGTCCACCACCAGGGTATCGACCCGCTCCAGGATCTCCAGGGCCTCGGCATTCTTGATCAACACACCCAGGGTCGCCCCCTTGCCGCTGCCGACCATGATGGACATGGGGGTGGCCAGACCCAGGGCACAGGGGCAGGCGATGATGAGCACGGCCACGGCGTTGACCAGGGCAAAGGCCAGCCTCGGTTCGGGTCCCCAGAGCGCCCAGGCGGCGAAGCTGAGTGCGGCGATGAGGACCACCACCGGGACGAACCAGCCGGCGACGCTGTCCGCCAGCTTCTGGATCGGCGCCCGCGAACGCTGCGCCTCACCGACCATCTGGACGATCCGCGCCAGCAGGGTGTCGGCCCCGACCTTCTCGGCCCGCATCAACAGGCTGCCCGTGCCATTCAGCGTCGCCCCGATCAGGCGGTCGCCCCTGCCTTTTTCGACCGGTATCGGCTCACCGGTGACCATCGACTCATTGAGGAAACTGCTGCCCTCCGTAACCACACCATCGACCGGGACCTTCTCGCCCGGCCGGATACGCAGGAGATCACCGGGCAGTACCTGCTCCAGCGGGATGTCCTCTTCGAGGCCATCCGCCCGAACGATGCGGGCCTTGTTGGGGGCCAGGCCCAGCAGCATCTGTATGGCGGCATTGGTACGGCTGCGGGCGCGCAGCTCCAGCACCTGGCCCAGCAGCACCAGGGCCGTGATAACCGCCGCTGCCTCGAAATAGACCGGCACCGTGCCCCCCGCATGCCGCATGTTGACCGGGAATAGGGCAGGAAAGAGCAGGGCGACCAGGCTGTAGCCCCAGGCGACGCCCACGCCGAGACCGATCAGGGTGAACATGTTGAGATGCCAGCCAAGGAGGGAATGCCAGCCGCGCAGGAAGAAGGGCCAACCACCCCAGAGCACCACTGGCGTTGCCAGGAGGAATTCGATCCATTGCACCTCCCTCATGGAGAGGCCCGCAGGCAACCAGCCAGGGGCCAGGTCCGCCGCCATGGCCAGCATAAAGAGCGGCACCACCAGGATCGCGCTGAGCCAGAAGCGGCGACTCATGTCGATCAGCTCTTCATTGCGCCCCTCCCCGGACGTAACACCGGCCGGGGTCCGGGGCTCCAGTGCCATACCGCATTTGGGGCAGGCCCCCGGATGGCCCTGTTGGATCTCGGGGTGCATGGGGCAGGTATAAACGGCACCCGGCACAGGGGGCTCGGCGGGCGCTCCGGCCCCATGCCCTGCCGCATGTTGCCTCTGTTCGTGGCTGAGATAGTGGCCGGGGTCGGCTGCAAATTTCCGCTCACAATGCGCGCTGCAAAAGTGATACTCGATCCCGGCGTGGAGAAAGCTATGCCGGCTCTCCGCCGAGACCGCCATACCGCAGACCGGGTCCAGGCCGTTGTCGCTTACCGAATCTGTTGTCTGATGATGATGCATTTCTCAACTCCTGTTGTCCTGTATCTTGGGGACATGCCCCACCTCTGCGGCGGGGCATGTCTTGCGCTCTCCTATTTCTTCTTTTGCAGTTCCACCAGTTCCTTCAGCAGGGCCTCGATATTGGCCAGGCGCGTTTCCATGGTCTGCATGTGCTGCGGCATCTGCTGCATCATGGGCATGCCGCCCTGCTGCCACATCATGCCGGGCATGTTGCCCCCCCGGTTGCAGGGCATGCCCGCGTAACCCGGTTGATACCCCGTCATCGGCATATTGCCCGGCGGGTTGCCCATCATGGGCATGTTGCCTTGGGGACCACCCATCATGGGCATGTTGCCCTGCGGATTGCCCATCATGGGCATATCACCTTGAGGACCACCCGTCATGGGCATGGCCTGGGGTGTGACCTCCGGCTTTTTGGCGGTCTCCGCCGCAACCGTTTGGGCATAGGCCCCGAGTGAAATCACTCCGGCAAAGGTGATTGCCGTTATTGCTGTCGAGATATTCATTGTAGTTTCTCCTCTGGTTGCAAAATTCCCGCGCCTGAGGGCGAGGGCCTCTCTTGGGCCCGGGGTCCTGGCGTTTCCGCCCGGACCCCGTTTCCATTCGTTTGTTACTCCGGATTCACCAAGGCATGGCGCACCCGCTCCAGCCGGGCGCGAACCTCGGCGGCCAGGGCGGCGACCCCCTCCCGCTCGACCAGGGTCAGTACCGCCACGGGGTCCATGAAGGCCACGGTGACGGCCCCGTCCGCCTCCTCACGCACCACGACATTGCAGGGCAGCAACAGCCCGATATCGGGATCGGCCTCAAGGGCCCTGTGGGCCAGGGGGGGATTGCAAGCCCCCAGGATCCTGTAAGGGCGGTGATCTATTCCCAGTTTTTTCTTCAGTGTGGCCTGCACGTCGATTTCAGTCAGAATGCCGAAGCCTTCCGTCTTCAGTGCCTCCACCACCTTCTGCTCGACCGAGGCCATATCGCCTTTGACTTGGGTTGAAAAGCTGTACATGTATTTTTTCCTCGTTATAGGGTTCTCAATAAGTGGATGTTCCCCTGGGCCCCGAGGCCGTGCGCGGAAGCCCGCCCGTTGAGGATAGGCATTACCCCTCCTCAATGTCGGCTGAAGGTGCGCGCCGAATCGTCCCTGCCGATGGCGACGACCTCATAGGGGACCTTGTAAGGCCCCTCCATGCCGGGCGATCCCTGCGGCATGCCCGGAGCGGCCAGGCCCTTGATGTCAGGTTTATCCGTCAGCAGCCGCCGGATATCGCCGGCCGGGACGTGCCCCTCGATGACATAGCCACCCACCGTCGCAGTGTGGCAGGACTGGAATTGCGGCTGGACGCCCAGACGGCTTTTAACTGGAGCCATGTCGTTTTGGTCATGGACCGCCACGGTGAAGCCGTTGGCCTTCAGGTGGTCGATCCATTTGGCGCAGCAGCCGCAGGTGGGGCTCTTGTAGACCTCCACCTCGTCCCCGGCGTGGGCCCAGGGGACGCTGACCAGAAACGACAACAACAGGACTGGGATCCATAACCACCCGATTCCGCCCATGCGGCTCATGGATCCGGAAACTTCTTTGTATTTTTGAGGCATAGGTGTAACTCCCCACTCAATCGAACTCGGGCAGATTCACTGCGGGCGGTAAGGGTCAGTCAACCGGACAGACAGTGAACCGATGGAAAAAGGGTGCGATCAGGCCCTGGGCGGTCGATAGAGGGGGATGGGTTCGAGGCTGGTATAGGCTGGGTTTGCCGAGACGGGGATTGCCTCGGCGCAAAGGTCGGCATGGACCCCGGCGGTGTTCGGGGAAAGGGGGAAGAACGCCGAGACACTGTGGCAGGCAAGACAGCCGCCACCGGAACAGCCCTCGTCCGAGGGGCAGTCGCCGCAGTGCTTGTCCATGGACATGGCCATGAGCATATCCTTGGCCATTTCCTTGTGCGCCCCACAGCCAGCCGAGGCCAGTGAGGCGGACCAGGCCTGCCCCAGCGGCGCCACCGCCAGGGAGAACAGGATCCAGAGGGTCAACAGGGCATGGGCCGGTCGCGGCATGGCTGTGTCTGCTTTCAAAGCTGGGTTATTCTTAACTCATAAGGCAATCGAAACAAGTATAGGTTCCGATTTGGCTCAGGGTCTCTCGGGAAAACCCTGGAGATTCACGGGATCGCCAGGTTTGTGGACAGCCTTAAAGACTCGGAGTATTAAGGCGTCCTTCATCCATTCCGGAGCCCCCAGTGATCGATTCCCTGCACATCGTCTGCCCCAAGTGCGCCGCCGTAAACCGCATCCCCAGCCCACGGCTGGGGGATGGCCCCAACTGCGGCAAGTGCAGTAGCCCCTTGTTCAACGCCCACCCGGTAGAACTGAACGCAGGTAGCTTTCAGAGGCACCTCCAGCGTAACGACATCCCTTTGCTGGTCGATTTCTGGGCGCCCTGGTGCGGCCCCTGCAAGATGATGGCCCCGGCCTTCGAGCAGGCCGCCGCCCAGTTGGAGCCTCGGGTACGTCTGGCCAAGGTCAATACGGAAGTTGAACAGGCCCTGGGCGCAGCCCATGGCATCCGCAGCATTCCGACCCTGGCCCTGTTCCGCAATGGCCGCGAGGTCGCGCGTCAGGCGGGGGCGATGGGGGCCGCCGATATCGTCCGCTGGGTGCGGTCGCATCTCTCCTGACCAAGTCTCCATTCAACCGCAAAGGTCGTAAAGGAAAGCAAAGGGAATCGATGCGTTAGCCACGTCTCGCGGGCCACCCGGAGGCTGAATGCATCGATGGAGATAGTCCAGCTATTTCCTTCGCATTCTTCGCGTCCTTTGCGGTTAAAAGGCGGTTTATGGATTCACCGCAACAGGGACTCCACCACCTGGCGGGACTGGGCGCCCAGCAGGACCTTGGCGACAGCTCCCTCCTTCAGGACCACCAGGGTTGGCGTGGCGCGGACGCTGTAGGCACTGGCCGTCTCCATGTCGCGCGACACGTCGATGCTGACGACATTGGAATCCTCTCTCCCCAACTCCGCGATGACAGGCGTCATGCCCCGGCATGCGCCGCAGCGGGGGCTGTGGAAATAGAGCAGCGCCGGGCGGTCGGGGTCGATGCGGGCAGTGGCCCCGGTGAGGCGGACCGGTTGGCCGGTCATCCGCCGCGATTGCCAGAGGATCAGTACCTGGAGCAGGACGAAGAGTCCGACCAGGACCAGAGCGATGGTGATCAGCAGTGACATGCGGGTCTCCTAACGGCGAAACGTAACGGGGGCGATGCTGGCCATGACAACAACCCCGATGAGCGAGATCAGGGCCATCCATTTTGAGAGATTGTAAAGCCTGCGCACCCCCTTGTTGGCCTTATTCAGTATGGTGAAATCCCGCACGAAGACGGTCTCGCAGGCGCCGTTGCCGGTATCGGTGCGGGTCGTGCTGGTGCCCCGGCTGTAGTTGTTGCCAAGGTTTTTGTAGCCGGCCAGCCAGCCCTTCATACGAATCATATCCCCCGGCTCGGCCTCCAGGATCCTCCGGGTCAGGGCGGGGTTGTCGCTCAAGAGGTGGTTGTTGGAGAGCTGGGCCATCTGGAAACGGTTGGCCGTGGCCTGATCCGGCCAGTAGGCCCAGCAGGTCCAGGTGGAGTTCTCGAAGTGCATATTACGATAGATGCCGGAGGCGACATTCTTGCCCCAGATCACGCAGAGGTCCTTGATGTTGAGGAAATCTGCCCAGTGGCCCCTGTGGTAGATGTCGTCCCATTGGTCGCTGTGGTGATGGCTGACCACCATGCCGGTCAGCTCGTAGTCGAACAGGGGGCTGATCTCGTAGCGCTGCTCGCCGGCACGGGTAGTGAAGGGGGCCTTCGTCAGGCGCCGCTGGCTGGGTTCCTGCTGCACACGCGCGTCGTAGAAGGAGGGGTTCGGGAACACATCCTTCTTGTAGAGGCCATAGGCGATGCCGAAGAGGCTGAGCACGAACAGCCATTTGAAGAGATTGAGCAGCAGTTGCGAAAGACGCATGGCGATATCCCGGTTTTCCCAACCTCAATATAGCCCTGAATCCGGGAAAATCCTGTTACTCCCGTCCGGGCTCTTCCGGTTGTTCCCGCCCGAGGGCGGGGTCTAGAATAGCCTGCACCTGCCTTCCAAAGGACGAGCCCATGAGCACCGAATTCAAGCAACGTGCCGAAGAACTGGTGGCCGCCGGGCGTTTCCTCTATCAGCGCGGCTGGGTGCCCGCCACCAGCGGTAACCTCTCGGTCCGGCTCAGGGACGGACGCATCGCCGTGACCGTCTCCGGCCGCCACAAGGGCTTCCTGACCCCGAACGATATCATGATCACCGATGCCAACGGCCAGTCCCAGGACGGCCGCCGTCCCTCGGCCGAGACCCTGCTCCATGTGCAGATCTACCGGCGCTGCCCCGACATCCAGGCGGTCCTGCACCCGCATTCGGTCAACGCCACCCTCCTCTCCCGCATGCTGGGCGGCGAGCTGCTGCTGCAAGACTACGAACTGTTGAAGGCATTCAGCGGCATCGATAGCCACGAATGCAGCGTGCGGGTGCCGATCTTCGAGAACGACCAGGACATCGCCCGCCTGGCCGCGAAGGTGGACGCCCACATGGATCAATTCGCCCCCATCTACGGCTACCTCATCGCCGGTCACGGCTTCTACACCTGGGGCCGGAGCGTCGAGGACGCCCTGCGCCATGTGGAGGCCTTCGAGTTCCTGTTCGAATGTGAAATGCGTCTACGCGGAGTCAACAAATCATGAGCACCCTGACCCTTTGCCGTTCCGATACCGCCGAGCGGATCGAACACCTCGCCGATCATGCCGATATCATCGCCAAACTCGCCGGGCTGGGCGTCCGCTTCGAACGCTGGGATGCCAATGCGCCCCTGATGGCCGATGCCGGTCAGGCGGAGGTCCTGGCGGCCTACGCCGATTCCGTCGAGCGGCTGAACAAGGAGTACGGCTTCCAGTCCCTGGACGTGGTCGCCCTGCGGCCGGACCATCCCGAGAAGGCAGAGCTGCGCGCCAAATACCTCAACGAGCACATCCATGCCGACTTCGAGGCCCGCTTCTTTGTCGATGGCGCCGGCCTCTTTTATGTCCACCTGGGTGACCAGCTCTACATGATCCTCTGCGAGAAGGGCGACCTCATCTGCGTCCCCGCCGGGGTGCCCCACTGGTTCGACATGGGCGCCGCGCCCGACTTCAAGTGCATCCGCTTCTTCACCACCCCCAACGGCTGGGAGGCGGACTTCACCGGCGACCCGATTCGGGAACGCTTCCCCGACTTTGACAGCTACCGGGCCGGCCTTTGATGGTTCGGGCCATCCTGACCGACATCGAAGGCACCACCACCTCGGTCTCCCTTGTCTTCGATTGCCTCTTCCCCTATGCCAGGGCGCGCATGGGGGACTTCGTTCGGGAGAATGGCCAGGACCCGGCGGTCAGGGAACAGCTCGACGCCGTGGCGCGTGAGTCGGGCCGCAGCCTCAACGATGACGAAGCGGTGGCGCAACTGATCCAATGGATCGACCAGGACCGCAAGATCACGCCCCTCAAGGCCCTGCAAGGGATGATCTGGGAGGCGGGGTATCTGAAAGGCGACTTCACCGGCCATGTCTATCCCGATGCTGTGCAGCGCCTGCGCCAGTGGAAGGCGCAGGGATTGGACCTCAACGTCTACTCCTCCGGCTCGGTCAAGGCCCAGAGGCTCCTCTTCGGCCACAGCGACGCCGGCGACCTGACCCCGCTCTTCTCCGGCTGGTTCGACACCCAGCTCGGCCCCAAGCGTGAGGCGGATTCCTATCGCGCCATCGCCGGCCAGATCGGCCTGCCGCCCGGCGACATCCTCTTTCTCTCCGACATCAAGGAGGAACTGGACGCCGCCCAAGAGGCCGGCATGCGGACCGCCTGGCTGGTCCGCGGGGCGATCCCGGACCCCGACGCAGTGCATCGGCAGGTGACGGGATTCGGGCAGATCGAGGTTTCACCGGACCCGCTTGCGGGCTCTTAATAAGGCGAACGGCAAAATATATTGCCCCAATATCCTACACAGAGCAGCCATTCGATTGATCCAGGAAACCACAGTTGACCCCGTCGTAGGAGCGGGCTTCCCCGCGATACTGCTGCGATTTTCGCGACAAGTAGGGGCGGGTTTTAAACCCGCCCCTATTCCTACCCTCCTTTTGCTAATAGTTGAGAAGTCTTCGGGAAGTCTTCGGGGTCAGGTCTAGATATGAAGCGCTTCATATCTAGACCTGACCCCGTATTCCCTAAGGGATGGGTGCGGAATGTAAGTTTGGTCGCCCCAAAAAATCGCATTTTTTGGGGCGATCTGAATAGTTACCGCGGATCAGCGCCTTTTCAAGTAGCAGGCCAGCAGGGCGGGGTGTTCGCCCTTGAGGGCCGCCCGGTATTCGGGCGAGAGCCTTTGCCGTTCGGCGCAAACCAGGCGTAGCAGGGACAGGAATCCAGGCGCGGGGTCGAGGCCGGCGAGCTGTTTCTCATTGAGTTGTTCCACATGCAGGGGATGCTGGATCAGCAGCCAGGCGGGGAAGTCGCTGTCTCCCAGGTCATGGTCATCGTCGAGGAAGCGGCGCCAGGGGTGCTGATAGAGCCCCTCCAACCGCTCGATGGCGTTGGCGATCTGGCCGGGAAAGGCCCAGCAGAGGCGGAAGAGGTCGAGCAGGGCCTCCTGATGGCGTTGCAGGCGGGCGCATGCGGCTGCGTGGCTGATGAGGAGTTCGGGCTGGTCGCGCCAACGGGGTTCCCGTTCGACCGCGGCGAGGGCATTGGCCGGGTCGCCGGCCGATTCCCACAGGCGGGAGGCGTGCCGGTCGGGGTTGTCCGGGACGAAGGGCTCCTGGTCCAGGGCCTCGGCGGCGCGACGCCAGAGGGGGATGAGGTAGTTGGTGGCTGCTTGCCCCAGCAGTTCATGGGCGAGGGGGGCGATCTCCCTGTCCAGCCGCCGCAATGCGGCCTCGTCGAACCCGGTCTCCGGGCTGAGTTCGATCAGGCCGAGCAGGGGATCGATGCGGGGGTGCAGGGGCTCGACCCGGATCAATTGGTCGATGGCGGCGCGGGCCTTGGCCGGGTCCCGGTCGCCGAGGGCGGCGACGGCCTCGTTGGCCAGGTTGTTGCCGGTGTTGTCCAGGAAGAGGTCGAGCTGGGGGATCGACCGGTCCTTGCGGAAGCCGGTGCGGAAGAGGACATCGAACGGGGCGTCGCGGCTGAAGGTCAGCGCCGCGCCGCCGCCCCAGCCCTTGTAGTCGATGGCCTGGGGCAGTAGGCCGAGCGCCCGCGCATACTGGGCCGCTTCGCTCAGCAATTGGACAACCGTTTCACTGTCACCGAACAGACAGTCGTCCAGATATTCGATGGCGCCGGCGCGCCACTGGTCGAAGTCGGGATAGAGCAGCCGCCCCTCGGCCAGCAGCAGTTCCAGAGGTAGGTATTCGCCCTGCCGGTGCAGCAGGTGGTCTACTTTGGCAGGGGTTTCCGATCTCTTTTCGCGGCAGAGCCGCTCCCACGGCGGCGGGAGCGGCTCTGCCGCGAAAATAGGCGGTACATCCCTGTACCACTTTTCGTTATCGGGAGGGTTCACATCTCCTCCAGCGGGGCGAAGAGCACATCCAGGTCGCTCTCGTCCCACTGGGGACTGGCGACGCCAGCGGCATCGAAGAGGTTGTCGGCCAGGGCCTGTTTCCGGGCCTGGAGGTCGCGGATACGGGTCTCCACGGTGCCCTCGCAGATCAGCTTGTAGACGAAGACGGGCTTCTCCTGGCCAATGCGGTGGGCACGGTCGCTGGCCTGGCGCTCGACCGCCGGGTTCCACCAGGGGTCGTAGTGGATGACGGTGTCGGCGGCGGTCAGGTTGAGGCCGACGCCGCCCGCCTTGAGGCTGATAAGGAACAGGGGGACATCCCCTTGCTGGAACTGCTGGATCGGGGTCTGGCGGTCCTTGGTCTGGCCGGTGAGCTTGACATGGCCGATGCCCAGCCGCGCCACCTCCTGCTCGATGAGGGCCAGCATGCCGGTGAATTGGGAGAAGAGCAGGATGCGCCGCCCCTCCTCGATCAACTCCGGCAGCAATTGGGTCAGATACTCCAGCTTGGCCGACTGCCGGACCCGCCGCGCCTCCTCCAGTTTGACCAGGCGCGGGTCGCAACAGACCTGGCGTAGCTTGAGCAGGGCCTCCAATACGACGATCCGGCTCCGGCCCAGCCCCTTCTCCGCCAGCTCCTCGCGCACCCGCTGGTGCAGGGCGGCGCGCACCGTCTCGTAAAGGTCGCGTTGGTCGCCCTCCAGGCTGAGGGGGCGCTCGATCTCGGTCTTGGGCGGCAGTTCGGCCAGGACCTGTTCCTTGGTACGGCGCAGCAGGAAGGGACGGATACGGCGGGCCAGGCGCCGGGCCATGTCGTCGTCGCCCCATTTCTCCACCGGGTCGCGCACCCGGCGCCGGAAGAGTCCCTGACTGCCGAGAAATCCCGGCATCAGGAAGTCGAACAGGGACCAGAGTTCGCCCAGGTGGTTTTCCAGGGGCGTGCCGGTGAGGCAAATACGGTTCTCGGCCTGAATCGCCCGCGCGGCAACGCCGGTCTGGGACTGGGGGTTCTTGATCCACTGGGCCTCGTCCAGGATCAGGGTGCTGAATGCGTATTGGCCAAGCTCCTCCCAGTCGCGTGCCAGCAGGGGATAACTGGTGACGATCAGGTCATGTGCCGGAATCTCGGGAAATAGCTCCTTGCGCTGGGGGCCATGCAGCACCAGCACCGAGAGGTCCGGGGCGAAGCGTCGGGCCTCGGCGCGCCAGTTGGGCAGCAGGGAGGTGGGGGCGACCACCAGGGCGGGCTGTGCGAGATGGCCCTGTTCCTTTTCGCTCAACAGGTAGGCCAGGGCTTGCAGGGTCTTGCCCAGGCCCATGTCGTCGGCCAGGATGGCGCCAACGCCGTGGCGGCCAAGGAACTGGAGCCAACTCAGCCCCTCGTGCTGATAGTCGCGCAGTTTGACGGTCAATCCCTCGGGAGTGGCCGTGGCCTGGAGACCCTTGGTCCGGCGCAGGCTGTCGCAGAGTTCGCGGATCGCCGGGGGTTCGCGCCAGGCGATGCCGCTCTCCTCGTCCGCCGCGAATTCCGCCCGATGGGCCGCGGCGCGGGTGCGGCTCATGCGCAACCGGCCCTCCGGGGTCGGCTTGTCCTGGTACAGCTCGAACAGGGTAGCGAGGAGGGGACGCAGCCGGGCGGCCGTCAGGGCGAGCCTGCCGTTGCCGTGGGGGATATAGAAAATCGCGTCGTTGGGCAGTTCGGTGAATCGCTGCGGGGAGGCGACGCGCTCATCGTCCCGGATCAGGGCTTGCAGCAGGGGGACCAGGTTGATCCTCTCCCCCGCCACCGCAATGCCGACGGTGAGATCGAACCAGCCCTCCCCGGCCGGCTCGATCTCACCGAACCAGGCGTCTGGCCGCTTGATGCGTTCGGCAAAACCCGGCTCGTACTCCAGCCGCCAACCCGCCTGGTCCAGGTCAGCGATGCGATACCCGGCACCTTCTTCAATCCATTCTATCTGGGTGAATTTGTATGCCAGGGTGGATTGTTTCCGTCCCACGTCCGGTGGCGGGAAACGGCTGGCGCATTGCCGCTCGAAGGCAAGGTCGCGCTCGATGCGCAACAGCCGGCCGTCCCGGAAACAATCCCTCCGGCCGTCCTCTACAAGCAGACAACCCTGGTAGTCGAACAGCAGGCGGCAAAGGATCGAGTGGTCCTCATCGAGCCCGATGCGGAGCAGGGGGATCGGCCGGACGCCCTGGATAGGAACGATCGGGTGGATCTGCGGCAAAGGGATGGAGGCACCCACAGCAAGCTCGGTCAGCTCGGCGCGGAGGGACTCTGTCTGGTGCGGTGAAACGGGCGGCAACATTGCCAGCCGATCCAGCAGGGCTTGGGGCCAGCCCGAACGGATGGGGCCGCAGGCGTTGCCGGTCCGGTCCAGATACCAGGGCAGGGGAAGCAGCAGTTCGCCGCCATCCGGGGTGGACCAGCGGGCATGCTGAATGCCTTGGCCGTCAGTGTGCCAGTCAAGCGCCGGTTCCTTGGGCGGGGCCTTGCGCAGCGGCTGGCCCTGATCGGGCAGAAAACAGCGGCCCGTATCGAGCAGCCGGCCGAGCAGATCGCCCTGGGCGGCCCCGAGACGCCGCCCCAGCGAGGCCAGCCTGGCCAGAAGGCCGGGGTCTTCCGGTTGCAGAAAACGGGGTGGCCGTGCGTTGGGGTCGAAAGTATAGGGGAGGGATCGTTCCCATCGTCCCTGTTGGGAAAGGGTCAGCGCCACCTTGGGGATTACGCGGCAACCGCCGGCCTCGGGCTGGATCTCGTAGATCAGGGCGCGTTGCTCGGATGCCGGCGGTGGGGAGGCGGTGCGGGAGTCCTTCCGCCGTGCGGCCTTTTGCTCCGCGAGGTACTGCATCAGCAGGGCGCAGAGGTGGGCGCAGCCGCCCTTGGCGCGGCAGCTGCACTCACCCCGGACCATGCCGTCCTTGTTCCCCGGACGGTCGGCAATGACGCGCTGGGGGCGGCCCTTATCGTGAACCACGCCGAAGATGCGTTCCCCGTTGGCAGTGAGGCCGGTCACTCCCGTGCCGCCATGGTCGTAGATCTGTTCGGCCAGCCAGAAATCACGGGCGGAGAACTGGGTGCGGAGGTCGTCGAGGGTCATGGGATCTCTGTTAGGCGGGGACCAGGATCAACCGGGTACGGGAGAGCCGGTCGTGCCAGGCGCGGCCTTCCTTGTCGAACAGGCTCCAGAGGAAGCCGAGTCCAAACGGGATCAGGGAGAGGACGGCGAAGAGGAAGCGCCGGGTGGCGTCGCCCCAGGTCAAAGGCTGGCCGTCATCGCGCAGGACGCGGATGCGCCAGGCGCGCATGCCGAGGGTCTGGCCGCCGTGGACCCAGAACCAGGCGTAGAAGAGAAAGGTCACCAGGAGCATGTAGAGCGTGTAGAAGGGGTTGCCGGATTGGATCGGCTGGCCGCCGTTGATCAGCAGGGCCAGGCCGGAGGCGACGAAGAGCATGGCGAGCAGCAGCAACAGATCATAGAAGATGGCGGCCAGGCGGCGGAGGAGGCCGGGGGCTGGCGCGCGGGAGGCGTCCGGGGCTTCGGGGATTGAGTTCATGATTCGTTGGTTTGTCCGGGAGGATCAGGTTCGTTGTTGCCAATGGTGGGGATGGCGGCTGCCGTGCATTACGGCAAACACGATGATCGTTTCGGTTTCGATCCGATAATAAATGCCAAAGGGAAATCGGTTGATCACCGCGCGGCGCATGTCTTTATGCACCAGGGGAAACATTTTGGGGTTTTCCGAAACGGCGTCGAGCTTGGCCAACACCGCATCGAGGAATTCATGACCGAGCCCTTTCCGTTGTTCCTCGTACCAAGTCGAATCCTCCTCAAGATCCCACTCGGCTTCCTGGCGGAGGTGGATGTCGAATCTCACAGCTTCCGCCGGATATCCGCAATCACTTCCAGAGCCGCACGCCCTTTATTACCATCCGAGGCATAGGCATTCAGGCGTCGATCAAGCTCATTCCGCTGTTCTTCCGTCAAGGGCAAGGCTGACTGATCGGCGGCGATGCTGTCCCAGAGGTCTTCCACGAGATGTATCCGCTCATCGAGGGGCAGGTCGAATAGGTGGGCTATCACGGATGGTTCCTCCACGTAATTCACGGGGATTATAGATCAGCGTCTGCGAACGCAGTGTCTTCGTGATAATAATATGCCCATGCCACGCCGCCCCGCCATCGCCTGGGCCCTTTACGATTGGGCCGATTCCGCCTTCGCCACCACGGTGATGGCAGGGTTTTTCCCCGTTTTCTTCAAGCAATACTGGGCCGCCGACCTTACCGTGACCGAGAGCAGCTTTTGGCTGGGGCTTGCCAATGGCTTTGCGGGGTTGCTGGTGGTCATCCTGGCCCCACTGCTGGGGACGCTGGCCGACTGCATGGGGGGACACAAGCGCTGGCTGACCCTCTTCGCCCTGCTCGGTGTCTTATCAACTGCGCTGCTGCCCTTGGCTGCTCAAGGCCATTGGCCGTTGGCTGCGATGCTCTACATGGTTGCCGTGGTGGGCTTTTCCGGCAGCAATGTCTTCTATGACTCTCTGCTGCCCAAAGTGGCCGGGGGGGAGTCGCTGGAGCGGGTCTCTTCCCTCGGTTATTCCTTGGGCTATCTGGGCGGCGGGCTGCTGTTTGCCGTGCAGGTGCTGATGGTGAGCAAGCCGGGGCTATTTGGTTTGGTGGATACGGCCTCGGCGGTGAAGGTGGCCTTTGTCACGACCGCCCTCTGGTGGTTTGTGTTCTCCATTCCGCTTGTGCTCTGGGTGCGGGAGGAGGGGGGCAGGGCGATTCGATGGGGGCAGGATCTCCGGCTTGCGGTGGATCGCCTGGGCCGGACCCTGCGTCATGTTCGTGCCCTGCCCGAGACCTTCCTTTTTTTGGTGGCCTATTGGTTCTATATCGACGGGGTCGATACCATCATTCGCATGGCCGTCGATTTCGGCCTGGCCTTGGGCTTCGGTAGCGGCGATTTGATGAAGGCGCTGCTGATCACCCAGTTTGTCGGCTTCCCGGCGGCCCTGGTGTTCGGCTACCTGGGTGAGCGCTGGGGTGCCAAGCAGGGGATTGGGCTGGCAATCATTGCCTATCTGCTCATCGCCATCTGGGGCTCGCGGATTCAGGCGGTCGGTGAGTTCTATCTCCTGGCCGTGTCCGTGGGGATGGTGCAGGGCGGGATTCAGGCCCTGAGCCGTTCTCTCTTCGCTCGCCTGATCCCGCCGGGCTGCGAGGGGGAGTTTTTCGGTTTCTACAATATGTTGGGCAAGTTCGCGGTGGTGCTGGGGCCGGTGCTCATGGGGCTGGTCGCCCATCTGAGCGGCGACACGCGCCTATCCATCCTGAGTGTGACACTGCTGTTTCTGATCGGTGGGGCACTGCTGTTGCGGGTGGATGTGGCCCGTGGCGAGGTCCAGGCCCGAGGATTCCGGGTCCACAATGGGGATTGATTCCAACTCCTTGCTGGTCTGAAATCTCCCACTTCAGGGGGATTAGCCGAACTGGACAACGAGGCGGCCTTTCCACCCTTAGGGAGAAGGAAAATACAAACCTACCAATTTATCCCGCTCCTACAATGACGTTTGCAAACGGTATCTTGGTAATCTCCACCCCCCTTAGGTCCGTAACCGGCACCTCCCTGTACCACTTCTCATCCCCATGGGGTGGCTCGACTCGCCCCATGATCCTTACCCTCTTGCTAACCCCATCGTTCACGGCGGGAATCAATCCCTCGACCTCTATCTGTCGGCGGGTTTTCGCCCGGCGGATGAGGCCGGGCGCGGATTGAAACATCCTGAGAAAAACAGGCGTCCCGGCACTGTTATACTCGCGCCTTTGCGAAAGGTAGAAGGGCCAGCGCTTTGAAATCCCTCGTCGAATCCCGTCTGGCGTCCCTGCTCGCCTTCTCTGCCCTTGATCTGTTGCGAGGCGGTAGGCTGGGGCTGGAAAAGGAGTGCCTGCGGGTCGCCCCGGACGGCAACATCAGCCAGGCGCCCCATCCCCGCGCCCTGGGCTCGGCCCTGACCCATCCCCATATCACCACCGACTATTCCGAGGCCCTGCTCGAATTCATCACCCCGCCCTTCGGCGAGATCGGGGAGGCGCTGGGGTTTCTGTGCGACATCCAGACCTTCGTCCACCAGCATCTGGGCGAGGAATTTATCTGGGCGACCAGCATGCCCTGCATCATCCGGGGCGAGGAGGATGTCCCCATCGCCCGTTACGGCAGCTCCAACGCGGGGCGCATGAAGCACATCTACCGCGTCGGGCTGGGCCACCGCTACGGGCGGGTGATGCAGGCCATCGCCGGGGTCCATTTCAACTTCTCCCTGGAGGAGTCGCTTTGGCCGGTCTGGGGTGAGATGAACAGGGATGCCCGGACAACGCGCGAGGTGGCCGACGAAGCCTACATGGGGCTGCTGCGTAACCTGCAACGCCTGGGCTGGCTGGTCCCCTATTTGTTCGGCGCCTCGCCGGCCGTCTGCAAGTCCTTCTTCGTCGGCAAGCCGGGCCGGCTGGAGGAGTTCGACGCATTCACCTACTACGAGCCCTATGCCACCTCCCTGCGCATGGGGGATATCGGCTATCAGAACCGCAAGGAGGAAGGCGTGGGGGTGAAGGCCAACTACGACTCCTTGCAGGCCTATGTCGCCGCCCTGACCCACGCCATCGAGACCCCGGCCCTGATCTGGGAGGAGATCGGCGTCAAGGTGGATGGAGAGTACCGGCAACTGAACGCCAATATCCTCCAGATCGAGAACGAGTATTACAGCTCGGTGCGGCCCAAGCAGTTGCTGGATGGGCTTGAGAAGCCCTCCTTGGCCCTGGCCCGGCGGGGTATCCGCTATATCGAGCTGCGTTCCCTGGATGTGAATGCCTACCATCCCCTGGGGGTGGACGAGACCCAGCTCCGCTTTCTCAAGGCATTCATGCTCTGCTGTCTCTTGCTGGAAAGCCCCCTGATCTCCCGGCGCGAGCGGGTCGATATCGATCGCAACCTGCTTAGGGTCGCCCACCGGGGGCGGGAGCCCGGCCTGCTGCTGGACCGTCCTTCCGGGCGGGTGACCCTGAGGTCCTGGGCCGGGGAGATCCTGGAGGCCATGGGGCCGGTCTGCGAGCTGCTGGACGATGCCGATGGCAGTTACAGCCGGGCGCTGGCAGAGCAGGCCGCCAAGGTGACCGACCCCGGCCTCACCCCCTCGGCCCGCATGCTGGCCGAGATGCGGGAAAGCGGCGAGGGTTTCCATGAATTCGCCCGGCGCATGTCGCTGCAACACCGGGACTACTTTGCCGGGCGGGCATTGGCCGGGGAGCGCCTCGATCTGTTCCGGGAGGAGACGGAGTGCTCCCTCCACAGGCAGGCCGCGATGGAGGCCGAGAAGGGGGTTGATTTCGACCGCTTCCTCGCCGATTACCTCTCCCAAATGTAGGGGCGCTTCGTAACATTGGGTAGGCCGATGGCCGCACCACCAGCCCCAATTTCTCCCCTGAATGGCGTTTTGATTCGCAAAATGCGAATCAAAATGCAAAGCCGGCCATTCCCGTGCCTGATCGTCCCCCTCCAAAAAGGCGAGGGGGCAAACAAGCGCCCTTAAGGGCATGTAATATGCAGCATATCTTTCCGGCCAGAAGAGAAAGATATGAGGATCCATTCATGAAGACACCAACCGCCCGGACCCTGGATCCGAGCGCCGGAGAGGGCGTGGACGATGCGTCGCGGGCGGCAATCCAGGAGCGCATGAACAGGGAGCTGTCCAAAGGGAGTGAGGAGATGCGGCAGGCAGAGTCGGCCGCGGCAGCGAAGAGCCGCTTCCTCTCCACCATGAGCCATGAGATCCGTTCGCCCCTGCACGTCATCCTGACCATGAATGCCCTGCTGCTGGAGTCGGAGCTGGGGCCGGAACAGCGCGAGTACGCCCTGCTTGCCCAGGAGGCGGGGCAGACCCTGATGGCCTTGATCAACGATGTCCTGGATTTCAGCAGGATCGAGTCCGGCAGTCTCAAGCTAGACAAGGATTGGTTCAACCTGCAACAGACCCTGGAGCAGGTGGTCGAGCTCTTTTACAGCCAGGCCGAGGGCAAACGAATCGAGATCATGACCGTCATCGCCCCCGGTACGCCGCGCCGCTGCCTGGGTGATGAGTCGCGGGTGCGCCAGATCCTGATCAATCTCGTTAGCAACGCCATCAAATTCACCGAGGAGGGCGGCGTCATCCTGCGCGTCTCCTCCCCTGGCCCTGAGGACGGTATCCTGATCGAGGTCGAGGACAGCGGCATCGGTATCTCCCCGGAACAGCAGGAACGGATCTTCGGCGAGTTCGTGCAACTGGACGACAGCGATAACCGCCTGTTCGGCGGTAGCGGGCTGGGTCTCTCCATCGTGCAGCGGCTGACGCGCCTGATGGGGGGGGATATCTGCGTGGAGAGCGCGGTGGGCAGGGGGAGCATCTTCCGCGTCCTGCTGCCGCTCAGGGGGGAGGATCCGGTCAGGACCCTCCGCATGGCAGGCGGCTCGGGCGAGGAGGTCGTCGTCTGTCTGAATCTCTCCAACCCCGTCCTGGCACGGGGATTCCGCGAACAAATCGAGTTGATGGGGCTCAGGGTCTACGAATTCGGTGCCCTTACCGAGCGGCAGAACATGCCCGAGGGTGAATGCGTCATGCTGGTCGATCACACCAGGGACGGGCGGAGCGCGAACGACTATCGGGCCATGACCGCCGCCCTGCCCCGCACCGGCCAATGGCGCATCCTGACCCTCATCGCCATGAACGGGGGCAGTTCGGTTGCGCGCACACGTCAGGCCGGCTTTGATGCCGTGGTCCGCAAACCCTACCGGCTGGGCTCTCTGATCCGCTATCTGACCGAGACCCCCGGGCCACTGGATGCGGCGAACGATACCGGCAGCCCCCGTCCGGTCAATGCCGGTGCCTTACCGGGGGCCGGCAAGGAGATCCTGCTGGTGGAGGACACCCCCAGCATCCAGTTTGCCACCAAGGCCCTGTTGAATGGCAGGGGTTATGCGGTGGAGGTGGCCGCCAACGGTCGCGAGGCGCTGGATCGGGCGGCTGAACGGCGCTTCGATGCCATCCTGATGGACCTGGCCATGCCTCTCATGGGGGGGCTGGAGGCGACCCGTCGCCTGCGGTCTGAGACTGGTCCCAACCGCTGGACGCCGATCATCGCCCTCACCGCCTATGCCTTCCCCGAGGACCGGGAACGCTGCCTGGCAGCCGGCATGAGCGACTACCTCAGCAAGCCGCTGGACCTGGACCTCTTCAACGAATGTCTCGGGCTCTGGGTGAACGGGGCGGGAACCGCCCCCCCAAAGGCCCAGGTGCCTTCAGCGCCGGAAGGCCCAGCCCCAGAGCTCCTGGACGGGCAGAAGATGCGGCAATTGGCCAGGGATATTCCCTGGCGGGCACTAGCGGAAATCCTCCCGATCTACATCGACGAGACCGAGCAGCGGATTCCCCGCATGCGGGAGCAATACGCGGCGGGAGACTGGAAGTCCCTGGCCAGTGAGGCCCACGCCTTCAAGGGCAGTTCGGGCAGCTTCGGCCTGATCCTTTTGCAGGCCAGGGCGCGGGAGATCGAGCAGGCTGCCAAGGCCAACGATGGAACCGCCCTGGCCCAGGCCATGGAGGGGTTGGAGGACCTGGCGGAGGCGTCGAGTGCCGCCTTGCGCAAGTTTCTCTCCGAGGAGCGGGCCGATGGGGCTGTCTAATCCATTTGTCTTAAGAGGAACTTGCAAAATGGCCATCCTGGCCATTTTGCAAGGCGAAAACGAAAAATGCGACTTTTCGTTTTCTTCATTTTCAATGGCTTAGGCCATTGAAAATGGCGGTTCATCCCTGAACCGCAAGAGGTTCTTGCAGTTTTGCAAGAACCTCTTAAAAGCAATTATTCCTGTTGAACCGGGTTCTGTCCTGAACTTTACTTAACACGGAAACCTGAGACTGGCCTTTATAACGCACTTCGCACTCCCGCAAGCAAGAGTGGTAATCTTCCCCGCTTCCGACTGGCATCAAGATCTGGGTTTTCCGATGAAATCGAGTCGTTCCATCGCTACTGCATCTTTTTTTCTTCTATTTGCTGCAAGTGGGGCCTCCGCGCAGACGACTCCCCCCGCCGGGGTCGTCACTTCCATGGCACCGGCGGCTCAGGCGGAGCC
This sequence comes from Gammaproteobacteria bacterium, assembly GCA_018812525.1. Lineage (GTDB taxonomy): Bacteria > Pseudomonadota > Gammaproteobacteria > Chromatiales > Chromatiaceae > YD12-FULL-61-37. The sequence goes on along the minus strand of JAHJDE010000055.1, from coordinate 7,738 downwards.
ATCTCCTTCTGCGGCCATTCCCTCGTTTCAAACCGCGGTGAGGCAGATCCTGCCCGAAGACGGCCAGCGGTTCGGCAAGCTGGATGGCGAAGGGCCAATTTATTACAAGCCGCGCATCCTCCGCCTGTATGCGGCGAACGGGTGGCAGCCTTTGTGGAACCCAGCGGCAGTAAAGTCCCTCTCGGCGGCGTTGAGCGGCTTGGCGGCGGATGGCCTGAATCCGGACGATTACCGGTTCCAGGAAACCACGCCTTACTTGGGGGATTCGGCACAAACCCCGCACTCCCTGGGTGAGCTCGCGAGCGTCGATATCCTGCTGACCGAGGCCTGCCTGCGTGCCCTGGACAACCTTGAATACGGCAAGGTCGATCCGGATACCCTGGATGCGGACAGCAACTATGCCCCGGCGCGCGACGGCAAGGACCGCTCCGCACGGCTTGTCTCCTGGATAAAGCAAGGCCGCATCGAAGAGGCCTTCGACGAGGCCAGGCCGAAGCATGACCGCTACCTCTGGCTCAAGTCGGCCCTCAACCATTACCGGCAGATCCAGGCGGCCGGCGGCTGGCCCCTGATCCCGGCGGGAAAGTCCCTCAAGCCGGGCAAGACCGATGGCCGGGTTCCACTGATCAGGCGCCGGCTGGTCATCACTGGGGACCTGGCGCCCAATCCTAAGGATAGCGCCGTCGCGAATACCGAACCGTCCACCGGGCAGGCAGATGCTGCCGCTGCCCAGGCCGCCGAGTTACCGCCCACAACCCCCGATAAATTGCATCACTTCGACAAGGAACTGGAACAGGCTGTCAAGAAATTCCAGGAACGCCACAACCTGGAACCGGACGGGGTCATCGGCCCAGCCACCCTTGCCATGATGAATGTGACGGTCGATGTCCGCATCGACCAATTGCGCCTCAGTATGGAGCGCCAGCGCTGGTATTTCCCCAAGGGGCTTGACGAATACCTGCTCATCGATGTCGCCGGATTCCATGTCTACTGGATGAAAGGCCAGGAAGCCCTCTGGCAGGAGCGTGTCCAGGTCGGCCAAAGACTCACCAAGACGCCCATATTCCGGGACCAGATCGAACACATCATCTTCAATCCCACCTGGTCGGTGCCCCCCGGTATCAATAGGCGCACCATACTGCCGAGCCTGAAAGTGGATGCCTCTTATCTGGATAAAAAGGGCTATGAGCTATTGGACGACAGGGGGAAAACCATTGATCCCCGCTCCGTTGACTGGGAAATTCTGTCCAAAATGCCCTTCACCGTGCGCCAGCCACCGGGCCGCGGCAACGCCCTGGGTCTGGTGAAATTCATGTTTCCCAACAAATTCTCGGTGTTCCTGCACGACACCAACCACCGCGACCTCTTCACCAAGCAGGAGCGGACCACCAGCAACGGCTGCATACGCCTCCAGGATCCCTTCTACCTGGCGGAACACCTGCTCGCGCGGCAGGGATGGGATAGGGCGCGGATCGACCGGGTACTGGCCACGGGCAAGACCACCCAGACCAACCTGGAAAGGCCCCTGCCCATCCTCGTTCAGTACAGCACCGCTGTGGCGACGGAAAATCAGGTCTCATTCCGGGAGGACATCTACAAACGGGACGAGGATTTACTGGCCGCGCTCAATGGCCCCTTTCAACTCCCCCTTTCCGAGCTGCCGAAGGAAGCCCAGGCAAGGGTAAGGGCCACATTGATCTCTGCCAGCGCCAGCACCGCAAATCTGATCGCGCCGGAAGCTGAAATCATCGGCGATCCTGTTTCCAAATCAGTCAATGTCGGGTCGGCGAAAGCGCCCAATTATTTTGATATTCCTTGATGGGCCCCAGGCGCAGACAACAACCGATTCTTGACTAACCCCCATCTCAGATATCTGGCTCTGGAATCGCGTAGCGGCGCGAGTTCCCGGCCTCGAGCCAGTATTGCAGGCCGCATGGATCAATATCACGGCATCCTTGACGACACGCAGGTGACATCACCTTTCTTCGCAAGAACGTCATCAACCGAACGGGCGACCACAAAACGCCCCGGATTTTCGCCGACTGCCAGCGTCTGGAAATGCGTTTTCCCGCATTTGATTTTGGCGCTTTCCTTATTGCGCAAATCATCGGTGAACAGGCTGCCCTCTGAGCGTCCATACGCGCGTTCTTGTCGGTCAGGTAACCCAACAACTCATTCTGGTTGAACAGTTCCTGGGCGAAATAGTGCTCCTCACCCAACTTTCGATACTGAATACCGTCAACCAGAGCCATGCGCTTGCAACGATTGATGGTCTTGGCGGCCAGCTCGATGAACTGCTGCGGGTTGCGCTTGAAATCATCCAGGCGGCCACTGCCGGTCAGAATCCGGACTATCGTGCGCCGGGTAAGCTGGGTCCGGTCCTGCAAGTCGGTTAGAAGATCGGGCAACTCGATGTCTGGCTCATACAAGGCGACGGGCTGTGCCAGGGCGGTTTCCGTGGCCACCACCCCTGACTTTCCAATGGCAGGGTCTGCCTTGCGCCATTGCAGGCGCGCCTTGTTGATCAGGAATTCAGGCCGTTTCAGCGCCGCGATGCAGTCAGCGACCAGCTTGTCATTATCAAATTGCACGCGGTACGTCGTCTGATGCTTGATCCGATCCCACAGCGCCTTGAACTCATCGCTAAGATAGATGGCCTTGCCGGCCTTGTCCTTACGCAAGGGAACCGTCTTGTGGTCATCGGCGTTCTTGATCACCAGGCGGCCCGACACCTTCCGCAATAGCTCCGCGATCTGGCTGCGCTGCGCTTCGAACTCGGCTGGCAACTCCAGTTTTCCGTCTTTCAACGCTTTCTTCAGGGAGTCTTGAACCTTGCCCTTGGCATCGATATGACCAGCCGCCTTCAGGTGCTCCCACAACGCTTTTGATTGTTCGACACCCAACGGCACGGTCTGGCCGTCAGCCGCCGTCACCGCAATGGCGGCGAACTGATGCTGCTCGACGATACCGAAGCGGATACCTGTATCTGCCTCAATCTCCTTCTGCAGGTTATCGGCGAAATCCTTGTAGTTCTCGGTGCCGATCACCGTCAGCGTGTTGACCTCGAAACCGCGCACCCGGTCGCCGTTCTGGTTGACGCACAGGCGCAGGCCACGACCGAGTGTCTGGCGACGTTCGCGCTCGGTCTGGATGTCGCGCAGCGTGCATATCTGAAACACGTTCGGGTTATCCCAACCTTCCTTGAGCGCCGAATGGGAGAAGATGAACTTGAGCGGCGTATCAAATAACAGCAGCTTCTCCTTTTCCTTCATGATCAGGTTGTAGGCCCGCTCGGCATTCTCGCGGTTGCCCGCGTTGTTCTCGCTGGTATCGGACCAGCCGCCTTTTTTGTCGATGGAGAAATACCCGTTGTGGACCGCCTCAGCGGCCGTCGTCAGGTCCAATTCGCCGAACAAACTTTGGTAGGTGGAAAGCTTGGCGGCACGGCGGTATTCCTCCTCAAAGATGCGTGCGTAATCGCCCTTGATCGGGCTGCCGTCGCTGTCGTAGGACCGGTATTTCGCCACCTCGTCGATGAAGAACAGCGACAGCACCTTGATGCCCAGCGGGCGCAGGCGGAGTTCCTTCTCCAGGTGTTCCTTGATGGTGCGGCGGATCATTTCCCGCTGAATGGCCAAAGGATCGATGTCGCCGTGGGCCTGCCCCAGCCGGAGAAACACTTCGCCGCCCGGGTAACGCAACTCCATCAGCTCCTCGCCCTTCTTGGCGACAATTTCCACGCCAACGACGTAGTCCCGATAAAGCTCACGTCCGGTAACCTGGTCCAGCAAATCGTAGGGCTGCACATCCTTGATAACCCTGCTGACCTTGCCGTGGGCCAGCACATCCAGTTCAACCTTGGCCCCGACCACCGACTTGCCGCGCACGATGGGCGCCACAAAGCGCACGAAGGGCTTGTTGTGGGCATCCTCCACCGAAGTGGAGGCCACTTCGATATGCTTCACCAACTTGCGCTCGTAGGCGTCCACCGCGTCCAGGCGGAACACCATGTGGTGCTTGTCCACATGGGTTGCTGAATAACGCAGCGTGCATAGCGGATTCATCGCCCTCAGCGCCTCCCTGCCACGCCCTTCAAGGCCGCCGTCCACGCTCTGCGGTTCATCGACGATGACGATGGGCCGCGTCTCCTTGATCAGGTCGATGGGCTTCTGGCCGCCGGTCTTTTCGCTGTCCTTGTAGAGGTTGTTGACATCCTTCTTGTTGATGGCCCCCACCGTCACCAGCATGATCTGGATATTCGAGCTGGTGGCGAAGTTACGTATCGGACCAGGCTTGTTGGAGTCGTACATGAAGTAGTCGAAAGGCACCCCTGCGTACAATTCCTTGAAATGCCCCACAGTCATTTCAAGGGTGTGGTAGACGCCCTCCTTGATCGCCACCGATGGCACTACGATGACGAACTTGGTGAAGCCGAAACGCTTGTTCAGCTCAAAAATCGTGCGCAAGTAGACATAGGTCTTGCCCGTGCCGGTTTCCATCTCAACAGTGAAGTCGCCAGAAGCAAGGGTTTCCGATGGGCGCAGCCCGCCGCGCAACTGGATGTCGGCCAGATTCTTGTGCAATTGGTCGTCCAGCAGGGACAAGCGATTGCCGACACCCAAATCAGACTCGGCCATGCCCAGGGTCAGTTGCTCGGGCTGGGTGCCTGGGAATAGATCATCGGCCAGGGCCGGTGGTGCCTTCATCGTCACCGTGAATTCGGTACGGCATGACTCCTGGCCGCGAAACAGATCACAGACGGCTTCAATGGCCTGTGGTTGGTAATCGAGGCTGGGCTCGAAATGCAGTTTCATGGCTACGCGCTCACCCAGGGCACGCCAACCCAGCCCTTCGCGGCGAGCACGTCGGCGGCAATGCCGATCTGTCGGCGCGTGAACTGCCGCTTGCGTGCATTCCAGGCATAAGTGTGCTCCACCACATCTTCCAGGCACGCCACCGGCTGATGCTTGATCACCCAATGCACGGTAGACAACAGCTCCAGCCCAAATGGGGACTCGAACCCCTCCACCAGCGATGCGACCTTGTCGAAGCGCGTGCGGGTCTGGGTATGCTGTGCAAGGAATGCCGTTGCATCATCCACCGCCCCTGGCACGAGACTGAGTTGCTTGTCCGGCGGGTCGCCCCCGTCGGCATAGCCCGAGATCAGATGGCCTTCGATGGTACGCAGCACATGGCGCAAGTTTTCGGCATAGGGGCCATAAGGCGCTTGATTAAACTTCAGACGTAGCGGCTCGCCGGATTCCTGCATGAAGTACATGAGCTTGTGCACTTCCAGCAGTGTCACGAACGGATCGAGCAACCCGGCCAGATAGCGGCTCATCAACTCCACTAGCGCCGCCCGGCCGGCGGTCATGGACGGCACCTCCCGGTTATGGACCATCACGTCCGAGGCGGGCGCGCCCTTGGGTTCGTAGGCACGCACCCGCACATCGGCAAGGTCTCGCATGGCCGCCTCGATGCGCGGCCGGACCTCCGGCCATTCCAAGCCACCCAGGCCGCTGCCCAAAGGCGGTATGGCAATCGAGCGGATGCCCTTGGCGTGTATCACCTCCGCCAATGCCGCCAGCCCAGCCTCGATGTCTTCCATCCGGCTTTCGCCGCGCCAGTGCCGCTTGGTCGGGAAATTGATGATGAAACGGGGTGGCGTGAGCAAGCCGGTTTCATAGACGCACATGCGCCCCGGCTGCACTTCGTTGCGTTTGCAGGCCGCCGCATAGGCTTTGAAGTTTTCCGGCCAGGCGTTCTTGAACTGCAAGGCGATACCGCGCCCCATCACGCCGACGCAATTGACGGTATTGATGAGCGCATCCGAGTCGTCCTTCAGGATGTCGCCGCTGGTGAATTCGATCATGGCTGACTACTCCTCAAGCTAGTAATACCAGTCGGTGCGTACTTCCACCGCTGGTCGATGTCCATGGGCAGGTAGCGCATTGACCACCTGCTGATAAACCGCCCTGGAATGCACCCCGATCCGTTCGACCAGCTGCCAGGGGAAATAATTTTCCAACAGGAACTCCGCCTATTTGCCTTCCTTGAGCTGTTGCCAGTTGCGCGCCTGAACGGCGGTCCAATCCACCTCGTCAAGCTGCGCCAGGTCGCAGCGATCTTCGAAGTAGCGCGCCCCCGCATTGGACAAGGTAAACGCCCAGAGCCGCGCTTCCTGTATCGACACGGGTCACAGGCTCCTGACGTTGCGGATGCCGTGCTGCTCCAGAATAGCGGCGAGATTGGTCTTGGCCACATCGTCGGCGAAGGCGCTGTCGCGGAACACGCAGGTGGTGTCACCGGCGGGCGCGAGCTCCTGACGCCAGGCGATGATGCCTTGCGCCAGGGCCTCCACCTGGTCGCGACTGATCGATGCAGCGAGGCAGGCCATCAGCACGCCGCCGCCGACCGAATGCACGTCCTTGCCATCAAGCGAGCGGCGCTCGATAGGTACACACAAATCCAGTCCCAGTTTGAGCAACAGCTCGTAGAGGATGTCGGCCTCACTGCGGCCTTCGATCAGATGCTCCTGGTGCGTCAGCAGGTCGGCTTCCAGATCGGCGGGACGTGGGTTCCAGGCGCGGATGTTGGAGGTATCGAGTTTGAAGACGCGGAAGCCAGTATCACCTGCAAACAATGGATTTTCGGCTTTGACCTTTGTGGCTGCGCGGCGCAGGCGTTCTTTGGTCTGTTCGGCGATGGTGCGGGGTTTGCCGAGTTGGTCGCAGAAGTCGGAGGCGCTTTTTTGGTCTTTACTGTCTGGATCGAGTGGTTCGGGAAGTTGAACCAGGATGAACCGGCGGTTGCCACCATCGGCTGCGTTCTGCGCCATGACGGCGTGGCCGGTTGTGCCGGAACCTGCAAAAAAATCTAGAACCAAAGCCTCATCGTCTTTTGCCCCTAATTCAATGACCCGTGAAAGCAATGTTGTTGGCTTAGGAAAGTTAAATGGCGAATCAGCACATTCAAACAGAAGCTTGATTTCCCTGCTGGCCGTGTCATTACTTCCTACTCCTTTATGTGACCACAGTGTTTTTGCTTTTACACCCTCCTTAAGCTCTGACAGGAATCGCTTGAGATTTGGCTGACCATCACCATTGCGCCCAAACCAAATACGGTTGTTCGTAATAAGGCTCTGAACGTCATTTTCGATGTACCGCCAATGAGAGTTCGCCGGAGGATAAAAAGTCAATCCTGACGGGCCTGAGATTGGATATCTCCCGTTCTTCCTTTAGCCATCGGCATAAAGTGGGATAGATTTCCAAGGACCTCTCGGATCGCTGTCAGGGTTCGTATATCTCGCATCCATCGTTTTATTTCGTGGGAGAAGGCTGACAGCTGAATTGGTGCCATCTTGTTTGCCATAGACAAGAAGATAGTCATGACTTGCCGAAATTTGGCTTGCGTCATTTTTTGTTGTGTACATTTTTTCCCATACGATTTGGGCAATGAAGTTCTCTTCCCCAAAAACTTCGTCACAAGCTGGTCTCAGATTCTGGATTTCATTGTCATCAATACTGACAAATATCGTTTCCGTTCACCCCCCCTCCCTCTGGGAGGGGGTTGGGGGGAGGGCGGTTGTGGATATTGTCCAGCCAATAGTTATCACTACATCAAGTTGCCGCATATTGAGTACATGGCAAACCGAAGAATGACCTGACTCTTTTGGGGTCTTTTTGCAAACTACGCATTACAGAATAAATTTTATCCTTTAGGTCAAGCTTTGTTTTAG
>JAHJDE010000054.1 GCA_018812525.1 Gammaproteobacteria bacterium | reverse complement strand
GAACAATAATCCGCCGGGAGCGGATTTTCGCGACAGCCCCGAAGGGGTGAGGCGCAGGGATGCGCCGAACAATAATCCGCCGGGAGCGGATTTTCGCGACAGCCCCGAAGGGGTGAGGCGCAGGGATGCGCCGAACAATAATCCGCCCTTGGTCGTCGATGTCGATCCAGTGATCGAACTTGCCCAGATGAGCCGCTTCTACGACGGCGATTCCCCGGTCCGGGCGCTCAGCGAGGTCAACCTGGTCATAGTGCGTGGCGAGTTTCTCTCCATCACAGGCCCCTCCGGCGCCGGCAAATCGACCCTGCTCAACATCCTCGGCTGCCTGGATCGCCCCAGCAGCGGCCGTTATCGCCTGGAAGGCATCGATGTCTCGGGACTGAACGATAACCAGCGCGCCGGCCTGCGCAGCCGCCGCATCGGTTTCGTTTTTCAGTCCTTCCATCTCCTGTCTCACCGCACGGTGCTGGAGAATGTCATGCTGGCCGAGGTCTATCGCCGCGAGTCCGATCGGGGCCGCCGTGAGCGGGCGCTGAAGGCCATAGAACGGGTCGGCCTCAGCCACCGCGCCGACTTCCTGCCCACCAATCTCTCCGGCGGCGAGCGGCAGCGTGTCGCCATCGCCCGCGCCCTGGTGGGCTCGCCGAGCCTGCTCCTCTGCGACGAGCCGACCGGCAACCTGGATTCGAAGTCCTCCGCTGATCTGCTGGATCTGTTCGAGACCCTGAACCGGCAAGGACTCAGCCTGGTCATCGTGACCCACGACGACAAGGTCGCCCAGCGCGCCAGCCGCCGGGTCCATATCATCGACGGCAGGCTGGCGGAGATGACCCCCGGCCGCCACCAGGCACCCCCCACTCTGGAACCGGAAACGAGATCAGCTGCCCCCCCGGTCAGTGTTCCGCGCTCGGGGATCACCCTGCGCGATCTCTTCAACGAGGCACTGGCGGGGATGTTTGCCCGGCCGACCCGCACGGCGCTCACCGTCCTGGGCATCGTCATCGGCCTGACGGCCCTGGTGGCGACCCTGGGCCTCTCCCGCACCGCCAACAATCGCATCATCAGCACCTTCGACGAGCTGGCCGCCACCGAGGTCGTGGTCACCCCCAAGCCCAATCCCACCGGCGCCGACGGCAAGGCCATCCCCTGGGATGCCCCTGCCCGGTTGCAGCGCCTGAACGGGGTGGTTGCCGCCGGCAATCTGAGCGAGGTCGATGTGGGACATGCCCTGGTCAGCTCATCGCCGGTCCAGGACCCTCAGGCCCAGACCGCCTTCAACCTGGCGGTCAAGGCCGCCTCCCCCGGCCTGTTCAAGGCCCTTCGGGCCAAGCTCCAGAGCGGCCGCCTGCCCGATGAGGGACATTCCCTGCGCTCCGACCGGGTCGCCGTGCTCGGCCCCAACGCCGCCCTCCGGCTCGGCATACTCGGTCTGGACCGGCTCCCGGCCATCGCCATCAGGGATCACCTCTATCTGATCATCGGCATCCTCAAGGATGTCGCCCGCCAACCGGATCTCCTGGGGGCCGTCATTATCCCCGAGGGGATTGCCCGCCGGGATTTTGGCCTGGAGGGGCCGAGTTCAGTCATTATAGAGACGCGCATCGGGGCGGCCTCCCTGATCGCGGAGCAGATCCCGCTGGCACTGCGCCCCGACAACGACTCGGTACTGCGGGTCGAATTTCCGCCGGAGCCCAAACGGGTGCGGGATGCGGTGCAGAGCGACCTGAACCTCATGTTTCTCTTGCTGGGCGGCCTCTCCCTGATCGTGGGGGCAATCGGCATCGGCAATATCACCCTGGTATCGGTGATGGAGCGCCGCGGCGAGATCGGCCTGCGCCGGGCCATCGGCGCAACGCGCGCCCATATCGCCATCCAGTTCCTGCTGGAGAGCGCCACCATGGGCGTCATCGGCGGCATCATCGGCGCCAGCCTCGGCATCCTCATCGTGGTCGCCGTCTCTGCCGTCCTGGTCTGGACCCCCGTCCTGGACCCCGCCGCCCCCTTCCTCACGCCGCTCATCGGCGGGACCATCGGACTCCTCTCCGGCACCTACCCCGCCCTTCGCGCCGCACGGCTGGAACCGGTCGAGGCCTTCCGGAATTGAGAAGGCCGGGCTGTGCCCGGCATTGGGATGCGCCGGGGCTTCGACTGGCGGGCACAGCCCGCCCCACAACGTCTTCCCAGGCTGAGCCGGTCCAGCAATATTCTGTTCCTATGAGTTGCGGTAGAATTTGACTCGGATTTATAGAATGCATGCGCTAACGATCATGGGGCGAGGCGGGCCACCCCATGGGGATGAGAAGTAGCACAGGGATGGCTGGTTACGGACCTAAGGCGTCGGGCAAAAATAACTTGAACAATATTGCGCTCGGATTTAGGTCAGATTTGGTCGGGCCGATTGAGCAAAACCGCAGGCGTAGCATCGCTACGTCGAGGATTTTGCGATTGAGGTTCGGCCAAATATGGCCTGAAGACGAGATGCAGGATGCTCAAGTAATTTTTGCTCGACGCCTAAGGAGCTTTCCGCCTATTTTCGCGGCAGAGCCGCTCCCACCGCCGTGGGAGCGGCTCTGCCGCGAAAAGAGATCTATTGAAGATCGGCCAAAGATGGCCTGAAGATGAGATGCGAGATGTACAAGTTATTCCCGGACAGTTCCTAAGAATGGAAAGGTCGCCTCGCCTCTGATCCTTCCCTGCCCCCAACCCCCTCCCAGGGGAAGGGGGAGCAAGCGAGTGCTACGCAACTTCCAGGGTAATAAACCTGGAATCCTCAGTTGACTGCTTCTCTGTGTGAACGAGGTTGTGCATGCATTCATTGAAAAAACGTAACTATTCAGCCCCCCTCCCTCCGAGAGGGGGTTGGGGGGAGGGTCAGCGTAGACCAGGCACCTATGCCCGAACCGACCTTTTACCCCCTCCCCAACCCTCCCCCTGCAAAGGGGGAGGGGGCAATTTCCGAATTGAGCTAAATAGTTACGAAAGAACCTACGTATTTAAAGTGATAGGCCATGGGTCTTCTGGATGATCTGAAAATGAAGGCGGAGCAGGCCCGTTCCCAGGAACCGGCCCCCGATACCGACGGGCCGCCCCAGGACCCTGTCGGGCTCCGGCAGCTCCGGGCGCGACTCAAGGCGCTGTTCTGCTATCTCCAGGAGCTGGTCCAGCACCTCAGGGTCGTCCCCCTGGAGACCAGCGTCTCCTTCTCCCTACCCGGCAATATCAGTACCCCCCGGATGCCGCTCCAGAACTTCACCCTGACCGCTGACGCCAGCGACCGCATGTCGGAGATCCGGTTCCGTTGCGAGGCGGTCGCCGAGCGACCGATCTTCATCCCGGCGCGCACCGAGAAAGAGGCTGTCGAGATCGGCGATGGGCTTAAGACATTCGGCCTGGTCTTTGCTAAGCGCACCGCTGCCCGGTCCGGTCACAGGGCCCTGTGCATCTACGAGGTCAGCCCCAGATTCCCCATTAACTACGTCTTCCGGCTCGACCCCGTGCGGGAGGGCATGCACCTTCTTCTGCGCAATCACGGGGAACTGGGCATCCGCAAGGAGTTCTTCAGCCTCGAAGAGTTGGACGAAGACTGGATGGAGGCGGTGGGTGCCCTGGTCATCCACAAGGATGCCGGGCTACTCGACCGCACCCACTCCCATGCGGAGCGGGACCGGATCCGGAGCCGCCTCTCCAGTGTGCGCAGCGAGGAGATCGGGGAGCAGTTGGACGAGATCGAGGAAGTCATCGAGCGGCGCAAGCCCCGCAGCGCCTGGGAACTCCTCTTCCGTAGCGGCAAGACGCCGCCCGACAGGAAGTAGCTTTCAACCGCAAAGGACGCGAAGGAATACAAGCCCTTTAGAGGTTCTTGCAAAACTGCAAGAACCTCTTGCGGTTCAGGGATGAATCGCCATTTTCAATGGCCTAAGCCATTGAAAATGAAGAAAACGAAAAATCGCATTTTTCCGTCCTTTGGTCCGTAAACGGTACATCCCTGTACCACTTCTCGCTTTCTCCTTGCAAAATGGCCAGGATGGCCATTTTGCAAGTTCCTCTTTATATTTGCCTGCCAGGGCCACGTCATCTAACGGCCTCTCAGCTCAACCCATACTTCCGCATCCGCCGCCAGAGGGTGGAGCGGTCGATGCCGAGCAGACCGGCGGCGACGGCGCGGCTGCCAGTGGCGCGTCTCATGGCATCGATGATTCGATCGCGTTCATCGATGCCGTCTGTGCTGGTGAGCGGTGGGGCTACCTCGGCAGCGTGGAGACGGATGTCCTGGGGCAGGGAGTCCGCGGTGATCAAATGATCCAGACCACAGATGACGCCGTGTTCGACGGCGTTTTCCAGCTCGCGCACGTTGCCGGGCCAGGGGTAGTCCATCATGACGCGCAGGGCGTCGCGGCCGATCTGGACCTCTTCGGGGTAACCGCGCCGGCGCAGTTGCCGCAAGAAGTGGTCGCAGAGGAGGGGGATGTCGCCGGGCCGTTCCCGCAGGGGGGGCACGGTCAGGGGGATGACCGCCAGGCGGTAGTAGAGGTCGGCGCGGAAGCCGCCGTCCTCGACCAGTTCGCGCAGATTGCGGTTGGAGGCGGAGATGACGCGCACGTCCACCTGCACACTCTTGTCGGAGCCGACGGGCTCGAACTCCTGATCCTGGATGGCGCGCAGCAGCTTGGCCTGAAGGTTGATGGGGATCTCGCTCACCTCGTCGAGGAAGAGGGTACCCTTGTGGGCGCTCTGGAAGCGGCCGGGGCGTCCCTGGGTAGCGCCGGTGAAGGCGCCTTTGACGTGGCCGAAGAGTTCGGACTCGATCAGGGTGTCGGGGATGGCTGCGCAGTTGACCTCGATGAAGGGCTGCCGGGCGCGCTGGCTCAGGGTGTGGAGCATGCGGCCGAGCTGGGTCTTGCCGGTGCCCGATTCGCCCTGTAAGAGGACGAAGGCGCTGCTCTGGGCGATCTGCTCGATACGGCCGATCAACTCCAGCATACGGGGGTCCTTGGTGACCAGACCCTCCCCGTTGCTACGGCTAAGCACTGCTTCGAGCCGCTTTTTCTCGGTGCGGTCCATGATCAGCAGCAGGCGCAGGCGCTCCTTGCCCTCCCCCGCATCCACGATGCCGGTGTAGAACTCCAGGTAACGGCGATCGTTCCCGGTTCCGATCTCACTGCCGAAGCGGACGAAGTTACCGCTGGGGCGGCTGGCCGCGTCGTGCTCCCCGGCATCCAGGGCGGCCCGCAGCAGCTCCTTCTGCAGCTTGATGGCGCCGATGCCCTTCATGTCGGTCAGCGGCTCTTCCTCCTTAAATCCCAGCAGCTCACGGGCTGCGGGGTTGTAGTAGAGGACCTGTCCCTTGTGCTCGGCGACGACCACCCCTTCATCCATGTTGGACATCACCATCTCCAGGAGCGGGAATAGATCACATTTGGTTTCCATAGTGGCTCGCTCGACCCATTGATCCGGCTGAGTGGATAAGCGATAGCGCATCCACCCTACGCATTCTCGAATCAGCTTATGCCCATCCCTAGGAAACCGCAACAAGGTTGCAATGCCATAAAATAGATATTTTCCATATAAATCAATATATTTGCTAATTACACCCGTCTTTGTGGGCTTATTCTAAGGCGCAACACGCAACATCTCTATCCGCGCCGTATTGATAAATATCAATAACCTAGCGTTTGGCACGGTTACTGCTCCTTTTTTCTCGGCACCCCCATAACCCGGTGCTATGGCCCTACCGGGGGACGGTGTTGGGAGACGAGTAATTTGAAAGGCCGATCGCCATGCAACCGAGAGTAATCGCCGCCTTGTCGCCGGTCTTGGCCCTAGGCCCCGCCGACATCGAGGTCATCACTGCCGAATCGGTCCCGGCACTGAGCCAGGAGGTGGCCGGCGGAACTGTCATCCCTTTCAAGGCGATCACCCTGACGCTGCCGCGAACAGGCCGGGCCTCGTTCAAAAAAACGGCCAAGAAGTCCATCGATACATGTAGTCTGATAAGGAGAACGTGATGATCACTTTCAATGAACTGCACACGCAGAATCACAAAATCACCGAGCTCGTCAATATCCTCGAAACCCTGTTTAGCGACCAAGCATTATGCGGTTCCGAGGTGACCTGTGAGCTCTTTTTCCGCTTTGTTGATGAAGTAAAAGGACACCTGGAGCTGTCCGACAAATACCTCTATGCCCAGCTTCTGGTTCACAAGGAGCAGCATGTACGTAACACTGCCAATCGTTTTATGGGGGGATCGCATGAAATCAAGCGGATATTCTCGGCCTATTTGAGCAAGTGGTGTCAGGTAAAGAATAAGAACCTCCGTGTTGAGGATTACGATGAGTTTCGCGCGGATACAAAATATATCTTTGAGATGATTCTAAACCGCATTCAGGATGAAACCGAGCGCCTCTATCCTTTGGTTCGTTACGCCACCAACGATCTGCAGTTTGTTCCCGCCTGAACGGATTACTCAATAATTGCCCGCGAGGCACGGACGGGGGCCGGCTGCAACGTCCTGGTGTTGAAGGATAATATTCGGGCGATTTTGAGTACGCAAAATCAGGGAAATCGAGAAAGGGATGCTGGAAAAACACAATGTTGGAGATGCTCATGTCTGAATTATTTTCTCAAGAGTGGATGCAAGGCTTCCAAGCCAAGTGGAACGGCGAACCCACCCTGTCGGGCGAGCTGGAGCAGATCGGTTTCAATAGCGTTATCGGCTACGGCTTCCCCGGCGAGGACGCGCCCAGGGGAGTCCTCGGGGTCACGAACGGCAAGGCGGTAGCCGCCGGCTCTTATAGCGGCGAGGCCCTCAATTGGGACATCCGCTGTAGCCAGGAGCAATGGGAGAAGATGATGTCCGATCCCCCCGGCATGATGGGACTGGGTCTTGCCTTCACCTCCGGCAAGATGAAGTTCGTCGTCGGCGATTACGGCGCCATGATCAAGGACCCCCGTATAGCAGGTCCTTTCGTGAAAAGCTTTGCCGTGATGGCGCAAGTCTGAGATCAGTGAAGTGCCGGTGGCGTTGCGCCACCGGCACTTGGTTCGTACCTGTGGCTCCGGTGCGAAAAATCGCAATGAAAGCGGCTCCGCGGCCTATCCGATTTCAAATCGTCCGACTCGTTCAGTGATGGAAATATGTTAATTCAGATCCTGAATCTGCCAAGGGGTGTGAGCAGCGACGACATTGCGGACTTATTTGGACACCTGAGTATCATCGATGACATTCGTGTAATCGACTGCTGCGACCGCGAAGCTGACTATGCCTGGGTCAGGCTGCACTGCGGCAGGGCCGCGGTCAATGCGCTCGCGGAAGCCATCGACGGCCGCTACTACAGAGGCAGACGCCTGGACTGCTACGCACCGCTGTTTGCCTCAGCGTAACAACGCCCATCCCACAAGCTTCGGAATTACGGTGACACTTTACTAAATGCACTTAATTAGTAATTAAGTGTATTTAGTAAAGTGTCACCGTAATTCGGCCGACCGACTCCAGCATGCGGGGGTCCTTTGTGATCAGACCCTCCTCGCCCCCCTGGAAATCCGCAACAATGTTGCAATCGCATGAAACAGACGATTAGCCTTATTTATCAATACTATGACTAATTATTTAAGTCTTTTTAGGCCGATTTTCAACGCAACATTGCAACATCCGCATCAGCGCCGCGTTGATAATTATCAATAACATAGCATTTGGCACGGTTACTGCACTATCTGTATCGAAACCCCCATAACACGGCGTTATAGCCCTACCAAGGGACAGTGCCGAGATGAAGAATAAATTTGAGAGGCAGATCGCCATGCAACCGAGAGTAATCGTCGCCCTGTCGCTGGTCTTGGCCCTAGGCTCCGCCGGGATCGGGGCCGAAGAGATCCTCACCGTCGAATCCCAGCCGGCGCAGAGCCAGGATGTGGTCGGCGGCACGGTGATCCCCTTCAAGACGGTCACCCTGACCGCGCAGCGCCCCGGACGGGTCCATTTCATCGCCGGAGAGGAGGGTGCCTGGTTGCCGGCGGGGCAGTTGCTGGTCTCCCTCAGCGACGATCAGCTCCAGGCCCAGCGCTCGGCGGCCATGAATCAGTTGAACAACTCCCAGGTGCAGTACAACAAGGAGCTGGTAGCGCCCCAGTCCAGCAATATCAACCGCATGCCCGGCATGGGCCTCCCCGGCATGTTCGACCAGATGTTCACCCGCTACATGGGTTCGAACATGGGTTACGGCAATCCCTGGGTGGAACGGGGTGCCGACCTGCACAGCAGCGGCAGCCAGGTGGCCCAGGCGGCGTCCCAGGTGGGCCAGATCGACGCCATGGTGCGCGATGGCCACTCGATCAGCCCCTTCGAGGGCCTGATCGCCC
This sequence comes from Gammaproteobacteria bacterium, assembly GCA_018812525.1. Lineage (GTDB taxonomy): Bacteria > Pseudomonadota > Gammaproteobacteria > Chromatiales > Chromatiaceae > YD12-FULL-61-37. The sequence continues at coordinate 9,673 of JAHJDE010000054.1, read as the reverse complement.
GCAAGCTGGTGGAGGTGGGTGATACGGTGCAGCCGGGACAGGCCCTCCTGGAGTTCATCCATGTCCGCTTCATGCGGATCGAGGCGCAACTGCCGGCGCGGCTGGTCTCCCACCTGACCATCGGCGGCCTGGTGGAGGCCCGGCTGGATAACGGCGAGTCCCCGATTCAGGCGCGGGTGGCAGAGGTGGCCCCCATCGCCGATCCCGTGCGGCATACGGTGCGGGTCCGTTTCGATCTGCCCCAGGGGGCGCGCGCCGCCCCCGGCATGTACGCCCAGGTCCAGGTCCCCGACGGTAAGGACGGCCCTGAGCACAAGAGCCTCCTAATCCCCCGCGGCGCCCTGATCTACGGCGGCAATCTGCCCCAGGTGATGAAGCTGGGCGAGGACGGCTCCCCCCGCATGCGGGTCGTGCGCCTCGGCGGCGACCGTGGCGACGACAAGGTAACGGTGCTCTCCGGCCTGGCGGCGGGGGATCGCATCCTTGCCAATCCCTCGCGCGGCAAATGAGGTAACGGGCCGTGAGCGAAACGAACCCTAACCACCCGCACCCCAACGGCAACGGTGGCCATAGCGGCCTGGGCTTGGCCGGGATGATGGCCAAGGCCTTCATCAAGTCGCCCCTCTCGCCCCTGCTGCTGGCCCTCTCCCTGGCCATCGGCATCCTGGGGCTCTTCTTCACCCCACGCCAGGAAGACCCCCAGATCTCCGTGCCCATGGTGGACATCTTCGTGCGCATGCCCGGCTCATCCAGCGAGACGGTGGCCCACCTGGTGGCCGATCCCCTGGAACGGATCATGAGCGAGATCCACGGGGTCAAACATGTCTATTCCGTCTCCCAGCGCGACCAGGCGATGGTCACGGTCCAGTTCGACGTGGGCGAGGCGATGGAGCCCTCCCTGGTCAAGCTCTACGACAAACTCCAGTCCAACATGGACAGGATCCCGCCCGGCGCCAGCCCGCCCCTGGTCAAGCCCAAAGGGGTGGACGACGTGCCGGTGGTGACCCTGACCCTCTGGTCGAACGAGGTGGAGGATTCGACCCTGAAGCTGATCGGCCTGGACGTGCTGCAACACCTGAAGGAGATCCCCAACACCGCCAACAACTTCATCGTCCACGGCCGCTCGGAACAGATGCGGGTGGAACCTCTGCCGGAACGCCTCTATGGCTACGGCATCGGCCTGGACCAGATCGCCGGCGCCATCCGCGCCGCCAATGGTCAGGTAACCACTGGCTCCCTGGAGTCCGGGGACAAGAGCTTCCAGGTCCGTACCGGTAACCTGCTGACCTCGCCGGAGGACCTGGGCAATCTCATGGTCGGGGTGCGCGACAACATGCCGGTCTATCTCCGCGACCTGGCCAAGATCACCCTGGGACCCTGCGAGGCCAAGAGCCTGGTCAACTACTACAGCGGCCCCGCCTACAGCAGCGGCCTCTCCCAGGGCGAGCGGGTGAACGGCGCCCCGGCGGTGACCCTGGCCATCGCCAAGAAACCGGGCAGCAACGGGGTCAGTGTGGCCAACGACGTGCTGGCCATGATCGAGGAGATGAAGGGGCGCGTCATCCCCGGCAACGTCCGGGTAGAGATCAGCCGCAACTACGGCAAGACCGCCAACGACAAGGTCAACGAGCTGATCTTCAAGCTCTTCGTCGCCACATTCGCCGTCACCCTGCTCATCTGGCTGCTGCTGGGCTGGCGGGCCGCCGTCGTGGTGCTGGTGGTGATCCCGGTGGTCATCCTGGTCACGGTCTTCTGCGCCTGGGTGCTGGGCTTCACCATCGACCGCGTCTCCCTGTTCGCCCTGATCTTCTCCATCGGTATCCTGGTGGACGACGCCATCGTGGTGGTGGAGAACGTCTATCGCCGCTGGCTGCTGAAGAACGACACGGACGTGCCCACCACGGTGGATGCGGTGCGCGAGGTGGGCAATCCGACCATCCTCGCTACCTTCACCGTCATCGCTGCCCTTCTGCCCATGGGCTTCGTCAGCGGCATGATGGGGCCCTACATGGCGCCCATCCCGGCCCTGGGCTCGGTGGCCATGGTCTTCTCCCTCTTCGCCGCCTTCATCTTCACCCCCTGGCTGACCCTGAAGCTGAAACCGGGCATGGCGGCCTTGGCCGTGGCGGCTGACAAAGAGCACGCTCAAAACAAGAAAATCGGCAATTTTTTCCGCCGCCTGATCCTGCCCCTGATCTTCAACAAAACCAAAGGGCGCTGGTTGCTTCTGGGCATCATCGGCGCCTTCTTCCTCTCCTGCGTCCTCTTCTACACCCAGAGCGTGCGGGTGAAGATGCTGCCCCTGGACAACAAACCCGAATACAACGTCGTCATCGACCTGCCCGAGGGGACGGCCCTGCCGGTCACGGCCAACCTGACCCGCGATATGGCGGAGCGCCTGCGCGAGATTCCGGAGGTCGTCGCCCTGCAAAGCTATGTGGGAACCGCCTCGCCCTTCAACTTCAACGGCCTGGTGCGTCACTACTACCTGCGCGGCCAGCCCTGGCAGGCCGACATCCAGATCCAGCTCACCGACAAGCACGAACGCAATCGCTCCAGCCACCAGATCGCCCTGGAGACCCGCGATCTGCTGGAGCCCATGGCCAGGGCCGCCGGCGCCAATATCCAAGTGGTGGAAATGCCGCCCGGCCCGCCGGTGCTGCAATCGGTAGTGGCCGAGGTCTATGGCCCCGACGCCGAGAGCCGCCGCCAGTTCGCAAGGGATCTGACCGCAATGTTCCGCAAGGCCGAACACCTGGCCGACGTGGACAACTACCTGCAAGCGGACCGGGAGCAGTGGCGCTTCCGCATCAACATGGACAAGGCCCAGCGCGCCGGTGTGGCGGTGGAGTCCATCAATCGCACCCTGGAGATGGCCATGGGCTACTACAAGGCGGGCGACATCAAGCACAACACCACCCTCGAACCGACGCTGATCATCCTGCAACTCCCCTTCGAGGTGCGCTCCGACATCGGCCGCCTCAGCCAGCTCCCCGTCCCCTCCAGCGCCGGGGCCATGGTCCCCCTGACGGAGCTGGGCGTTTTCGAACGGGTGATCGAGGACAAACCGATCTTCCACAAGGACCTGCGGGCGGTGGAGTTCGTCACCGCCGAGACCACCGGCCGCCTGGCCGCACCCATCTACGGCATGCTGGAGGTGGGCAGGTTGCTTGATAACTACACCGCGCCCGATGGCGTCAAGGTCGCCGGCGAATACCTCGGCCCGCCCAAGAGCAGCGCCCGGTCCGGCTTCGAATGGGGCGGTGAATGGACCGTCACCTATGAGACCTTCCGTGACATGGGCGCCGCCTTCGCCGTGGCCCTGGTGCTGATCTACATGCTGGTGGTCTGGGAGTTCGGCAACTTTGTCCTGCCGGGGATCATCATGGCGCCGATCCCCCTGACCCTGATCGGCATCATCCCCGGCCACTGGCTGATGGATGCCGAATTCACCGCCACCTCCATGATCGGCTTCATCGCCCTGGCCGGGATCATCGTGCGCAACTCCATCCTGCTGGTGGACTTCTCGCGCCAGGAGGTCAACAAGGGGGTGCATGTGCTGGAGGCCCTGCTCAAGGCCTGCGAGGCCCGTACCCGTCCCATCGTCATCACCGCCCTGGCCCTGGTGCTCGGCTCCTCGGTGATCCTGTTCGACCCCATCTTCCAGGGCATGGCCATCTCACTCTTGTTCGGCGTAGTGGTCTCCACCCTGCTGACCCTGGTGGTCATCCCCCTGGGCTGCATCAGCGGACGCGCCGCCTTCTGCCCCGCCAGTCTTGATCTCGATGAAAAGAACTTTTACTCCGAGGGGTGCATCGATCCAGAAGCACTCGAGAAGGATCGGAGCCGGCTTGCCGCGGGTCTGGAAGATTTCAAGGGTAAGGGCAGCCTCAGGCAGGCTGCCGGTATGGCCGGTCTTATCCTGGGCGCCCTCTGGCATGAGTTCACAGGTAGCCTGGCAGCACTCGCGCGAACCCTGTCGCTTGCGATCAAACCCCGCCCCATGTCCACCAAACCGGCCCCTGTTCCAGAGGCCCCAACCGCCGATCTGGAAGTGGCGGACAGTGGCGATACCCCGGAATCCGACGACACCCCCAACTCCCACCCCGTCCGTCAAGGCAAGACCCGTCGCGGGATTCGCCTGAAAGACGAGGACAACAACCCGTGAGGCATACCATGTTGAAAACCCCTCCTACCCTGCGCCCCCTGACCGCCGCCCTTGTCCTGGCCGGCATGACCCTGACCGGAACCGCCGGCTCTGCCGAAGCGGAGCCGGCCCAAGCCACGGCCCCCCCAGCCGCCATGGAAGCGGTCCAGGGCGATAGACCCCAGGAGACCGCCGCCGCGCCACAGGAAACGGCCGCCGCACCGGAGACCAAAGGCCCGGAAGCCAAGGGTGATGCGGAACCGGCGGCACCCCCCCTGGCCATGCCCCCGCCCGGCCCCTATCAGGGCATGCCGCCCATGATGGGCATGCCTGGCGGCATGAGGCCGATGATGCGCCAGCCCATGCCCATGGGCATGCCACCCCAGGCACCCGCTTGGGCCATGCAGCAGCCGCAGCCGCCCCAGCCGCCCGCTTGGGCCATGCAGCGGCCGCAGCCGCCCCAGCCGCCCGCTTGGGCCATGCAACAGCCGCAGCCGCCCGCTTGGGCAGGGCCTGGCAGGGCTGGCCCCTGGATGATGCCGCCGGGGTATGCACCGGCACCCCAGGCCCCGGCAGAGACACCTGATGCAAACAACAAGTAGTTCCGTAGGTTGGGTTAGGCGGTATTCCCGCCGTAACCCAACAGCGGGTGGCCACCGAAAGTTGGGTTATGGCGCGCATCGGCCATTTGAGATGACGAAACAGCGATGCGTATGCGCGCCTAACCCAACCAGCGGCCTTACCTCTACGGGAGAGACCGATTTCGAGAACACGCCAAACAGTGACGGCCTTGAGATGAGGAAATAACCCATGACTCGCCACAGCAAAACCCTTCCCTTCGCCCTGCTCCTGGCCTGTAGCGGCGCGGGCTTGGCCGATGGCCAGGGGGCGTTTCCGGGCGTGGTCAATCCCTGGGCCTTCGAGAGGCCCCAGCTCTACGCCCCAGCCGGATACAACCCCTATGGCGTCTATGGCGTCGGCGTGCTGGCCACCCCGCCACGGGGGGACAGGCTCACCCTGCAAGCCGCGCCTGTCGTCGGCGGGACCCTGCCGGGACCGGCCTCCCAGGCCCTCTACCCCACCCCCATGGGCGCGGCCTTGGGGCTGCCCTATGGGGGATACGGTACAGTCTATGGCCTGCCGCCGGGAGGCTATGGATCGGCCCTCTCGCCCTGGGGCGGCCCGCCCCTCAACGGTATTCCCGGCGCGGGTCCCGTTGGCGGGGGCCTCTGGCCAGGCTTTTGGTAACTGAGATTACTTGGCCCTCGCGGCCAATGCGCCACGCCGTATCCCCCGGCGTCGTCGTAGTAACAGCAAGGGGGAATCAAAAAAGTATGAGGAAAAACACGATGAAGAAAATCGCAAAAGCAATTGCCATTACCGCCGCGCTCGGCGCCTCCCTGGTCGCCATGCAGCCCGCCAACGCCTGGGGTCCCTGGAATAACGGCCCCTGGAACGGTGGTGGCTGGAGTCCTTGGGGCAACAACGGCTGGGGTAACAACGGCTGGGGCAACAACGGCTGGGGTAATGGCAACGGCTGGGGCAATGGCAACGGCAACGGCTGGGGCAACGGCAACGGCTGGGGCAACGGTTGGGGTCAGGGCGACGGCGACTTCAGCATGAGCTTCAGCAGCAAGGGTTCGGCCCAGCCTTCCGCCGGTTGGGGTGGCTATGGTAACGGCTCTGGCTCTGGCTATGGCGCACCGAACTACGGCTATGGCTATGGCCCCTATGGCTACGGCGCCCCTTATGGCTACGGCGCCCCGCCGATGCCGCCCCAGCAAGCACAGGCGCCTGCCCCGGCGCCTGCTCCGGAAAAAAAGTAAGGAAGGAAGGAAACCGGCCGCACAGGGAGGTGCGGTCCCAGCCCTATCAAACTATTTGGGAAATCCGACCATGATCACGGTCATCGCTAACCTGAAGGGCGGCACGGGCAAGAGCACCCTGACCTTCAACCTCGCGGTCTGGCTTGCCAGGCGGGGGAAGGAGATCCAGCTCTTCGATCTGGACCCCCAGGCGACGCTGAGCGATGTCCTCCAGATCCGCAGCGAGGAGGATTACCGACCTCTGCTGGAAGCCGAGCAGGATTTCACCCGGCTGACCCCGGAGATGGAGGGCGATGTGCTGGTGGACATCGGCGTCTCGGACAACAGCGCCACCCGGCACGCCCTGGCCACGGCCGATCGCATCGTTGCACCGGTGCAGCCGAGCCAGGCCGATATCTGGTCGATCCAACGCTTCATTAGCATGACCCGGGAGGCCGCAGCCCACCGGGAGAGGCCGCCGCCGGTGCTGACCTTCGTCAACCGGGCCGACACCCACCGTTCGGTGCGCGAGACCGACGAGGCGGAGGCATCCCTCCGACAACTACGCGGCGTGGAGTGGCTCGACGCGCGCCTCTACCAGCGCACCCTGTTCCGGCGCTCCTTCAGCGAGGGGCTGGCCGTATTCGAACTCGAACCGAGCGGCAAGGCAGCGGAAGAGTTGAACCGCCTGGCCGGCCTGCTCTATCCCTAACCGAACAACCAAACCATGGACCCAGAGGTTTACCATGAAGACCATCGCCAAGTTCATCTTCTACCCGCTCATCTTCGCCGCCCTCGTCGGGGCCGCTCTTTGGTATACCCGCCCCGACCTGTTCCAGATCGGTCTGAATACCCCTGACAACGGCCCCCTGGGCGCCTGGAATGCCTTCCCCGGCCAGGGGAGCAGCCCCCCCCCGCAAGCCGAGACCGCCGGTCAGGCCGACCCCTACCCCATGGGTGGCATGCCCTGGAGCGGGATGCCGCCCCCCATGCCGCAGACTGCGGCCAATACCCCCTGGCAGCCACCCATGCGCTACACACCTCCCCCGCCGATGGCCGCCCCGGTTCAAAGCGCCCCCCCGATGCAGCGCCCCCTACCGCTGCCCCTGCCCCCGCGTCAGGAGGATGGCTATCTGAACGAGGCGCGCGCCGCCTATTGGAAACAGGACACCGATGCCACCGTTGCCGCCTACAAGGGTCTGACCGAGGAACAGGGGGACAACCCCGATGTTTGGGGTGAACTGGGCAACGCCTACCTCTCCCAGGGAAAGATGGATGAGGCCACCGAGGCCTATGCCAAGGCCGCGGACCTCCTGATCGAACGGGGCCTGTTTCGGCAGGCGGCCGGGCTACTCAACATCATCGGCTGGAAAAACCCGGACGAGGCGCTCAGACTGCTGGGGGCCATGGCCAACAAGCAGCGGGAGATCTTTGCCCCCGCCCAACCGCAACCCTGAGGTCCACCACCCGTCCCTTCCGAAGGACGGGCGTACCTCTTTTCCCTGCCAACGAGGGCAACACATGAAGAACCCCGAACGGGACACCCATACAACCGAGAACACAGCCTCCCCCACCCCGGACCCCGGCGGCCTCTCCCTGTTTGCCCCCCTGCCGCCGACCATCGACGCGCGCCTAGTGATGGATTGGCGCAAGATGGAACTGATCGTCTATACCTGCCTGGTCGCCTTCTTCATCCTGGCGGCCTATGGCTTCTATCTCATCTACAACCTGACCTACGATGTCCATCAGCTCACCAAAAACGTCTCCGAACTGACCCAGAGCGTCAGCGGCAACATGGTCCGTATCGCAAACAATATGGACCGCATCTCGATCAACATGGACGGCATGGGTCGCGACATGAACATCATGACCAACACCACCATCAGCATCCAGCGCGATGTCTGGAGCCTGAGCCAGAATCTGGGCGCCCCCATGTCCATGATGAACGGCATGATGCCCTGGTCCAACAACTCCGGCCCCTATCCCGGTTCTCCGGGACCCTTGCCTTACGCGCCGCCGAAATAGAACGGTCAAGTCCGGCTTAGGATGAACCAAATTTCCCCTTTTAACCGCAAAGGAACGCGAAGAAGATTCCAGGATCAATCGAATGGCTGCTCTGTGCAATGTTGTGCAATATACCGGGCACTATATTTTGCCGTTCGCCTTAGATGACGTTGTCCTGGGCGCCGAAGGATTCCGTTGTATAGCGAGACACCCTGAGGCTGTCGGACCAATGATTCACCGGCAGGCCGGCCTTGTGTTTGAGGCGGCGCCAGAAATCCAGGGGCTGGGGCAGGGATTCCCAGACCGAAGGGAGAAAGGTGCCGCGATTCCGTCCGTCCTGCAGGATCAGCCCGTCGATACCCGGCCGGATCTGGGCGATGAGATCCGCCTCCGATTGAAACCGGATGGGCTCGGGCAGGCTGAGGATGGAGATGTGGATCTCGAGTCCGCTCAACTCATCCTCCCGCAGGCCGGGGAAACGGGGGTCTTGAAATCCAGCGGCGAAGGCGTTCCCGGCCACATCCTGGACCAGGGGCTGGATCGCCTCCAGGTGGCCGATACAACCCCGCAGGGCGCCATTCCGGTTGAGGGTGACGAAGCAGGCGCGCTCCTCCCGCAGCGCCGGATCGAAATCTGCGACCCTGACCGCCAGGGCCTGGCCGCTCGCGATGCCATGGCGGATGGAATCCAGGGCGACGCCCAACAATACCTGCCGCAAGGGTTCAGACAAAGACATAGGCGCCATACCCCACGACTTGGTTACGGGGACCGGCGGTGTCGCCGGAGTTGCGTTGATCGAGGGTCACTGCCCTGAGCCTGTGCCGGCGCGCAAAGAGCAATAGCCCGCCGATGGGTATACGCCCGCAGGCGTGGTCGTATTGCAGCGCCTCCGGCTCCAGGGCCTCGATGGCCCGGCTGGCGCCGGCATCCATCCGGCGCGCCTCTTCGTAGGGATGGTAGTGGCTGAGGTCGGAGCTGATCAGGATCAGGGTCTCGGGGCCAGCGCCGATCCGCTCCAGCACCTGGTCCACCTCCCGGTAACCGCACTGCCCCACCAGCATGGGCGCCAGGCTGAAATCGCCCAGCACCTCTTGCAGGAAGGGGAGCTGCACCTCCAGGCAATGTTCTTGGGTAAAGGCCGGGTCCATGCTGTGAACGAAGGGGAGGTTGAGCAGCCCGTCCAAGAGCGCCCGGTCGAGGGGGACATCACCCAATGGGGTGCGGAAGTAGTCGGCGCCATGCACCGCGATGCCGAGGACGGGAACCCGGTGGGCCGGACCCAGCATGACCACCCGTTCCACCGGATGATCGAGCAGGCTCAACTGCCGGTAGGCGGAGCCGGCGATGGACCCTGAATAGACATAACCTGCGTGGGGGACGATCATGGCCCTCGGCATCAGCCCGGCACGAGGCGGGGCCTCGGTCAGAAAAGCATCCACATCCCGGCGCAACTGGTCCGGCTCGGCGGGATAAAAGAGCCCGGCGACCGCCGGCCGCTTGACGGCAATCCCCTTCACCCGACTGGAATATTCAGTGTTCATCGCATCACTCCCGGTCATACTTCTTCAACAGAATCTGGAGGTTCTTGCAAAACTGCAAGAACCTCTTGCGGTTCAGGGATGAACCGCCATTTTCAATGGCCTAAGCCATTGAAAATGAAGAAAACGAAAAATCGCATTTTTCGTTTTCGCCTTGCAAAATGGCCAGGATGGCCATT
>JAHJDE010000053.1 GCA_018812525.1 Gammaproteobacteria bacterium | reverse complement strand
TTGCAGCTATTTTGTCCAGCACTTTCTGGTGGATTGAGTTATGGTTTGTTCGGGCGGCCAAGGTAGTAGGTGACAACGTGCTGCGATTTGCTGCGATAAAATAGGGATTTGTTGTGAAGTTGGGTGCGGAATGTGAGTTTCAATGGCCTAAGCCATTGAAAATGAAGAAAACGAAAAATCGCATTTTTCGTTTTCGCCTTGCAAAATGGTCAGGATGGCCATTTTGCAAGTTCCACTAAAAACTATCTCGCGCTGAAGTGCCGCGGGGATGCCCCGGCTAGGGACCAAAGGATGGAAAGGCCGCCTCCCCCCAAATGGGGGAGGGCAAGCGCGCGCCTCGCGACTTTCACAGTAACGGGTCGACGACAACAGCATGTAGCAATCGCAAATTCCGTTCGTCGCGCCACGGTCTGCCCTTTGTCCCTACAGCCCGCCCATGCAGAGGTACTTGATCTCCAGGTACTCGTCGATGCCGTATTTGGAGCCTTCGCGGCCGAGGCCGGATTCCTTGATGCCACCGAAGGGGGCGACCTCGGTGGAGATGACGCCCTGGTTGACGCCGACCATGCCGTATTCCAGAGCCTCGGAGACGCGCCAGATGCGGCCAATATCGCGGGCGTAGAAGTAGGCAGCGAGTCCGAAAGCTGTATCGTTGGCCAGTTGGACCGCCTCCGCCTCCTCATGGAAGCGCATCAGGGGGGCAACGGGTCCGAAGATCTCCTGCTGCACGCAGGCCATGCCTTCATTCACATCGGTCAGCACCGTGGGTTCGTAGAAGGTCCCGCCCAGGGCATGACGATTGCCACCGCAGAGGGCGCGGGCACCCTTGGCGATGGCGTCAGCCACCAGGGAATCCACCTTGTCGATGGCTGCCTGATTGATTAGGGGGCCTTGTCCGCTGTCCTCCATGCCTGGTCCCACCCGCAACCTCTTGACCGCCGCCGTGAGGCGTTCGGCGAAGGCGTCGTAAACGCCGTCCTGGATCAGGAAACGGTTGGCGCAGATGCAGGTCTGGCCGCTGTTGCGGTATTTTGAGGCCAGGGCGCCTGCCACCGCCTCGTCCAGATCGGCGTCATCGAAGACGATAAAGGGGGCGTTGCCGCCCAACTCCAGGCTGATACGTTTCACCGTGGCGGCACAGTCGGCCATCAGGCGCTTGCCTACCTCGGTGGAACCGGTGAAGGAGAGTTTGCGCACCGCCGAGCTTTGGGTGAAGGCGTACCCGACCGGCGCCGGGTTGCGGGTGGTGATGATGTTGAATACCCCGGCCGGTATCCCCACGCGTTGTCCCAGCTCGGCAAAGGCCAGGGCGGTAAGGGGCGTGTCCTCGGCCGGCTTGGCGACTACCGTGCAGCCCGCAGCCAGGGCCGCGCCCGCCTTGCGGGTTAGCATGGCCAGGGGGAAGTTCCAGGGGGTGATGAGGGCGGCGACACCGATGGGCTGCTTGATGGCGAGGATACGGCGGTCGTTGGCGGGGGAGGGGATGATATCGCCATAGACGCGCTTGCCCTCCTCGGCGAACCATTGCAGGAAGGCCGCGCCGTATTTGACCTCGCCGCGTGCCTCACTCAGGGGCTTGCCCTGCTCCAGGGTCATGATTCGGGCCAGATCCTCCGTATGGTCCAGGATCGATTGATACCAGAGCATCAGCAATCCGGCGCGCTCGGCAGCGGTCATCGAACGCCAGCGGGGCAGGGCGGACTCTGCTGCCGCGACGGCCCGTTGCGCATCCTCCCCGTCCATGTCGGGGACATGGCCCAACAGGCCGCCATCGGCGGGATTGGTCACGGGATAGACCGCGCCGCTGGCGGCATCGACCCATTTACCGGCGATATGGGCCTGAGATTTGAACAGTTTTTCGTCAGTCAAAACCATGTCACTAACCTGCCGTGCTTGTTGCTGTCCGCTGGATGGGCCTTGTTAGCCGATTTATCATCCACCGTATGTATTTTTGTACTCATTCTTAAGATGAATATATAATTCTTGAAGCTTAATATACCCATCATCTTCCTGATCTGGATATTCTTTTTCATCGTTAAGAACCATATCCAGAACACATAGAATGCAATCTAAATCCCAACTGTAAAACGAGATTGGCCTTATGCCTTTGTAATTATCTACTCTTGTATCTAAGCCAAATGCTTCAATCATATGCCAAGAGTGTTTTTTAAACTCGTCCAATTGTATCCCTGATATTTTTATCTTTATGGGTATATCATTTTTTCCGGGTTTCATTATGATTTCTTACTGGAGGATTGCGCTGGAGGATTGCGGGGTCAAGTCTAACATTCCGAGATTTGTTGGAATATTAGAACTGTCCATGCGCTCCCCTGCGTTCCCAGGACAGCCCCCATTTCACCCTCATGGCTGACCGCCGCCCTTGCGTTTCCACAGACGGCTAAAGTCGAAATCGAAGGCGCATTTGGACAGTTCGAAGTGGTGGGTCTCGTTATGAAAATCCGCCACCTTGCGATATTCCCCCTCAACCAGATGCCATACCTTGGCCTTTTTCGCTTCGGGATAGACCAGCACGTAATGCGCCACGCCTTCCATGCGGTAAAGGTCGAATTTGACGACTTCGTCGCGCCGGGCGGTTCTGGGTGAGATGACTTCGAAAATCAGATCGGGGGCACGGGCCAGACGTTCACCTTCGGGTTGGTAACAGATCACCAACACATCGGGGCGGACGACCGTGTCATCGGCAAATTCCACGTCTATTTCGAACAGTGCCTGGCAGTGCGGGCAATCGTCGAGCGATTCATCTATTTGCCGAAAAACAGCGGCGATCAACTGCTGGTGATCGAAGTTCGGTGACGGCGCCATCGCCACGGGCTGGCCGTGAATCAGCTCCCAATCGCCTTCCCATTGCAGGTAATCCCGCACCCTGTAGGTTTCCATTGCTGGCTGGTTGGACATGATCTGCAGACTCCTTCAACTATTTCTAAGTCACCATCACGGGATTATAGGCCACCGGGGTCTCAAGAGCTTACCCCTGGAACTCACTCCCTCTCCTCCCCAAATTTCTTCAACTTCCGCCATAGCGACACCCGATCGATGCCGAGCATCTGGGCGGCCTGGATCTGGTTGCCATGGGCCTCTTCCAGGACCCATTAGGGTTCTTGAGTGCCGGAATGCTTTGCATTTGAGTCAAATTCTGCTGCAACGTGTAGGAGCGCCTTGCAGGCGCGATTGGGGTGGTGAAGATCGCGCCTGCAAGGCGCTCCTACGGTATGGCGGCGTAATTCACGTCTCGTCGGTCTGAGGTGGAGCCTCGCTAGATATTAAGGAACTGTCCGGAAATAACTTGTACATCTCGCATCTCAATCTTCAGGCCATCTTTGGCCGGTCTTCAATAGATATCTTTTCGCGGCAGAGCCGCTCCCACGGCGGTGGGAACGGCTCTGCCGCGAAAATAGGCGGTTTCGCTCAATCAGATCGGCCAAATCTGACCTGAATCTGAGCGCGATATTGTCCAACTTATTTCCGGACAGCTCCTAAGGACAGGACGCGGCCATCACGTCGGCGGAGGGCGCGGATGTTGAGGTCGCGCAGGTCGTCGAGGAGGTGGCCGGTCTCGATCAGATCGCCCTGGCTGAGGGCGAAGCAGCGTTCTAACTTAAAATCAAAAGTCTTACACACTAACGATCATGGGGCGAGTCGAGCGACCCCGGATGATGAGAAATGGCGCAAGGATGCGCCGGTTATGACCAAAGGATGGAAAGGCCGCCTCGCCCCCTTCGACTCCGCTTCCTTCGACTCCGCTTCCTTCGACTCCGCTCAGGACAGGCCTGATCGCTCCCCCTCCCCAACCCTCCCAAATGGGGGAGGGGGCAAACGCGCGCTTCGCGACTTTCACAGTAAGCCTGCCCTCTTCCTCAAGGGAGAGGGGAATAATTCACAACCTCTACCCCCATACACTGAACTCATGACCCTTTCGAAGATTGAGCGGCTATATCAGGCTCTGCTAAACTGATGCAGTTATCCATGTCGTTATTGCGTATCGCAACATACAAGGCCGCTTCTCCGCCATGAACAACCCGCTGCTGCTCCGGTTTTTTCCCTTCCTCTCCTGGTTTCCCGTTAGCAACACCGTTCTGCAAGGCGATATCATCGCCGGCATCACCGGCGCCTTGGTGCTGGTGCCCAAGGCCATGGCCTATGCCCAGTTGTCGGGTTTGCCGGTCTATTTCGGCCTTTATGTGGCGCTAGTGCCCGCAGTGCTGGGGGCCTTGTGGGGATCGTCACGTCAGCTTGCCACCGGCCCCGTGGCCATTGTTTCCCTGATGACCGCCGCCGCCATTACGCCTTTCGCGGCGCCTTTCTCCCAGGAGTTCATCGGTCTGGCTCTGCTGCTGGCTTTGCTGGTCGGCGTGGTCCAGTTTGCTCTGGGGGTGTTCAAGCTGGGGATCATCGTCAACTTCGTCTCCCACCCGGTGATCCTGGGTTTTATGAACGCGGCGGCGATCATCATCGCCTTGTCTCAGCTCGACATGCTGCTGGGTATCCCCAAGGGGCGTAGCGAATCCTTCCTCTATGACATCTGGGAGATGCTGGGCTACCTGCCGCAGGCCCACCTGCCCACCCTGGCCATGTCGGTCTTCGCCTTGGCGCTGATGCTGGGCCTGAAGAAGATCCCGCAACTCGCCAAGTTGAGCGTGCTGGCCGCCGTGGTAGTCACCATCATTGTCAGCGCCCTCCTGGATTTCGAGCACAAGACCAATAACCTGCCGGAGCAGATCGCCGACCCCGCCAGTCAGGCTCTCGTCATTGCCTATGCCGAGGCAGACAAGCGTATCCTGGCGATGAATGCTGAGATAACCGCACTTTCCAGCCAGGAACGCAAGGCAGCCCAGGTCCAGGACGCCCGCACCCTGGCGGACCTGAATTACAAGATCGAGCTGAAGCGGTTGGATGTGGTGGCCCTTGAAGAGGAGAACAAGGAGCGCTTGCACGCCATCCGCAAGCTCGATTTCGAGCGCGCCAAGGCCGATGAAGCGCGCGCCGCTGCCCTCTACCTGAGGGGCCATGTGCCCGAAGGTGTCGAGACCGATGGCCGTAAGTGGCACATCAAGAAGATCGAGAAGGGCGAGGTCAAACTGGTTGGCGGCGGCGACGTGGTCGGCAAGATCCCCTCCGGTCTCCCCGCCTTCCGTGTACCGCCCCTCTCCCTGGAATTGATTGTGCAACTGCTGTCGGCGGCCTTTATCATCGCCCTGGTGGGTTTCATGGAGTCCATCTCCATGGCAAAGGCCCTGGCCGCCAAGACCAAGCAGCGGCTGGACCCCAATCAGGAGCTGATCGGCCAGGGGTTGGCCAATATCGGCGGAGCCTTCTTCCAGTCCTATCCCGCCTGCGGCTCCTTCACCGGCTCGGCCATCAACCTTCAGGCCGGCGCTAAGACCGGCTTCGCCATGATCTTCAACGGCCTCTTCGTGGCGGTGACCCTGTTGTTCCTGACCGACTTCCTCTATTACCTGCCCAAGGCCACCCTGGCGGTGATCATCCTGCTGGCGGTGACCAGCCTGGTCACACCAAAGGCCCTCAAACACACCTGGCAGGCCAGCAGGTTCGACGGCATCGTCGCCCTCACCACCTTCGTCATTACCCTGCTGGCCGCACCCCATCTGGACAAGGGAATCATGATCGGCGCGGGCCTGGCCATCGTTCTCTATCTCTACCGCACCATGAAGCCCCGCGTCGCCCAACTGGGCCGCTACCCCGACGGCACCCTGCGCGACATCAGGGTCAACCCCACCCTGCCCACCAGCCCGCACATCATCGCCATGCGCTTCGATGGCTCCCTCTACTTTGCCAACATCGCCTATTTCGAGGACACCGTGCTGGAGATGGTGGCCGCCAAACCCCGCGCCAAATATCTGTTGGTGGTAGGGGACGCCATCAACCAGCTCGATGCCTCGGGTGAGGAGGTGATCCATCACCTGGTGGAACGGTTACGCGACAACGGCATGGATGTGGTCTTCTCCGGCCTGAAGAAGCAGATCCTGGACGTGATGCGGGGCACCGGTCTAATAGGGTTGATCGGCGAGGGCAATATCTTCCCCACCGAGGACATGGCCATCGAGGCCATCTACGAACGGCTCGGCGACGCGGCGGGAGAGGACCTCTTCTGCCCGCTGCCAGCGCGGGCCTGACCGGGGATTCCAGAAGGATAAAAAAAGCCGGCGAAAGCCGGCCTTTTTTATCCTTCTGGTCAGAACTCGTTGCGAATGCGTTTGTAGCCCTTCACCAGCTCCAGATTCACCTGGGCGACGCTCTCTGAGAAGCTGGCCTGGTCCGTCGTTACAGGCAGAATGCTGGCCAGTTCCGCGTCGGAGTGGATATTGCTGGTGGAGGGGATATGGAAACCGGGCGGCACGGTGCAGCCCTCCACCACCGAGTTGTGACGTACCACCGAACCCTCGCCGACGTTGCAGTTGAATAGTACCGAATTGAAGCCAATGAAGACGTTGTCGCCCACACGGCAGGGACCATGGACGATGGAGCGGTGGGCGATGGAGGTGCCGCGTCCGATGATGACGCTGCTCCCCTCCTTGCAATGGATCACTACCCCGTCCTGGATGTTGGAGCCCGCGCCGATGCGGATGGGCTGCATATCGCCGGTTGCATCCACCTCGTCGGCGCGGATCACCGCATAGGGGCCAATGAAGACATTCTCCTCGACGATAATCTTGCCGCAGAGTATGGCGGTGGGATCGACGAAGGCGGTTTCATGGACGACCGGTATGTCGCCGTTGGGATTGCGTCGGATCAAGGGAGGCTCCAGTGGATGTGGTTCGACCAGCAGTCTATCAGCGTCCCGGCATGTTGCAAAAAATCGCATAGGGGTTGCGATACTCAATAGTCCAATCGCTGTAATGCAGGTTACTATTCAGGTCGACCGGCTTTTTGGGCGATCTGAATGGTTACTCCACGGCTTTTGGGGTTTCCGTCCTTTGGTCCGTAAACGGCACATCCCTGTACCACTCCTCCGTCCTTTGGTCACCCCAAAAAATTGCATTTTTTGGGGTGATCTGAATAGTTACTAATGCAGCAGCTAAACCCGCTACTGGTTCCTCTCCTCCCCAATCCGCTTCAACTTCCGCCAGAGGGAGACCCGGTCGATGCCGAGCATCTGGGCGGCTTGGGTCTGGTTGCCGTTGGCCTCTTCCAGGACCCATAGGATGTAGTCACGCTCCAGTTCCTCCAGCAGCAAAACGCGCCCATCGCGGCGGCGGAAGGCGCGGATGCTGAGGTCACGCAGGTCGTCGGGGAGATGGGCGACCTCGATCCGATCACCCTGGCAGAGGGCAACACCTCGCTCGATGATGTTTTCCAGTTCACGCACGTTGCCGGGGAAGTCGTAGGCCTTCAGCAGGGCGAGGGCCTCGTCGGAGAGGCCGCGCACGGGTTTGCCCATGAGGGGCGCAGCCCGGTCGAGGAAGTATTGCGCCAGCAGGGGGATGTCTTCGCGCCGCTGTGACAAGGGGGGGATGTGGAGGTTGACGACGTTGAGGCGGAAGTAGAGGTCCTGGCGGAAGCGGCCCTCGGCCACCCATTCCTTCATGTCGCGATTGCTGGCGGCGATGAAACGGACATCCACTTTGACCGGCCGGGTGCCGCCCAGGGGCAGCAGTTCCTTTTCCTGGATGACGCGCAGAAGCTTGACCTGCATGGCCAGGGACATCTCGGTGACTTCGTCGAGGAAGAGGGTGCCGCCGTCGGCGGCGGCGATGAGGCCGCTCTTGCCCACGGCGCCGGTGAAGGCGCCCTTCTCGTGGCCGAAGAGTTCGTTGGCCAGCAGTTCCTCGTTGAAGGCGCCGCAGTTGATGGCGAGGAAGGGGCCGTCCGGGCGGCCGCCGTGCTCGTGCAGGCAGCGGGCGAAGAGTTCCTTGCCGGTGCCGGATTCGCCGGTGATGAGGACATTGCAGCCGGTGGGGGCGACTTGGCGGGCCATGTCGAGCAGCCGCTGCATACCGCCGTCGCGGGTGATGATCCGCACCCGGCCTTGGTAGGCATTGAGCTGCTCGCGCAGGGCGCGATTTTCACGCTTGAGGCGGACCTTCTCCAGGGCCTCGGCCACGGTCTGGCGCACCTCGTCCAGGCGGAAGGGCTTGGCGATGTAGTGGAAGGCCCCCTCGCGCATGGCCTCGACGGCCGACTCCAGGGTAGCGTAGCCGGTGATCATGATGACCTCCGTATCCGGGTATTGCGCCTTGCAACGGCGCAGGATCTGCATGCCATCCACCCGCTCCATCTTCATATCGGTTAGCACCAGGTCGAAGGGCTTGCCGTCCAGCAGATCCAGGGCGTGGCTGCCGCTCTGGGTGGCAGTGATGGCGTGGCCCTCCTTCTTCAGGACGTGCTCCAGGTTGCGCAGGGCGATCTTTTCGTCATCGACGAGGAGGATGCGAGAGGTCATGTAATCTCCTTGGCGCCCTTCTCCCCAGGGTGGGAGAGGGGTTGGTGAGGGAAGGCCGGTAGGCGGATGCGGAAAAGGGCGCCGCCTTCCGGGCGATTGGTGGCGCTGATGCAGCCGCCGTGCTCCTCGATGATTTCATGGACGATGAACAGACCCAGGCCGCTGCCGTGACCGACGGCCTTGGTGGTGAAGAAGGGGTCGAAGATACGGGCCAACAGATGAGGAGGGATGCCGGGGCCGGTGTCGGCCAGGCTCAGATCGATCGCCGGGGCGCCCGGCCGGCATTGCCCGGAGCGGCCGGTGAAGCCGTCGCCCTTGGCGCCGGCGCGGGCGGTGCGGGCGCTGACCCAAAGCTCACCGCTTTCGCCCATGGCGTCGAAGGCGTTGAGGATCAGGTTGAGCAGGAGCTGTTGCAGGCGCGGGCGGTCGCCGCTCACTATCAGGCCGGGGTCGATCTCGACCTGCACCGCCACGCCATTGGGCCGGTGGCTCTTGAGGAAGCGCAGGGTCTCCTCGACCAGCTCGGCCAGGGGCACCGGGGCGCTCCGGAACTCCCGGTCGCCGGCATAATCCAGCAGGGCGCGGACGATGCGCCGGGCGCGCAGGGTCTCGGTGTCGATGTCCTGGATGAGCTGGCGGTGGAGGTCAGGGTCACCACCCTCTCCCCCGGCCCCTCTCCCAGGGGGAGAGGGGAGAAAATCCTCCATCAGGATCTGGGCCGAGGAGGAGATATTGGAGAGGGGGTTGTTCAGCTCGTGGGCCACCCCGGAGAGCAGGGTCCCCAGGGAGGCCAGCTTCTCGGCGCGGACCAGGGTCTCCTGCCGCCGCTCCAGCTCGTCGAGGACGTGGTTGAAGGCCAGGGCGAGGGAGATCAGTTCCTGTTCCGGCGAATCCAGGATCAGGCGCGTCAACTGGCCGCTGGCCACGGCCTCCATACGGGTCTCCATCCCCTTGAGGGGGCGCGTGACCCGCCGTGCCAGCAACAGACCCGTCAAGGCCAGCAGTACCGCCACCACCACCACGGAGAACAGCAGGTTGCGCTGATGGGCCGTCAGGGCGGCGTTGAGCGACTGGCGCTCCCGGGCCGCCAAACTCTCCCCCAGGGTAACGATGCGGTTGCCCCAGGCCCGCACATTGGCCGCCTCGATCTCGGCGCCGGCCTTGGCGGCATGGTCGGCCATGGCCAGGGCATAGCGGTCCACATCCTCCGCCAGGCTGACGGTGGTGCGCGCGCCAACCAAGGCATCGATGAGGGGGGTGTCACGGTGAAGCAGCTCGCGGGCGCGGGCCAGATAACGGGCATGGTCCTGGAGGTCGTTGCCCTGGCCGTAGAGCAGATGATTCTTCTCGAACCGTCGCATCTCCAGGATTACGTCGAACAGCTCGGCCACCCGGCTCCCCTCGCGCGCCTTGTTGGCGATGCGGTCAAGC
Organism: Gammaproteobacteria bacterium; assembly: GCA_018812525.1. Taxonomy (GTDB): domain Bacteria; phylum Pseudomonadota; class Gammaproteobacteria; order Chromatiales; family Chromatiaceae; genus YD12-FULL-61-37. The sequence goes on along the minus strand of JAHJDE010000053.1, from coordinate 14,441 downwards.
TCGACCAGGGCGATTGTGGAGAGTCCCGCGATGAGCAGGGCCAGGGCGAGGTAGACCAACAGGATCTTGGCTTGCAGGGAGCGCATGTAGCAGAGTGTATCAATCTATTGCAACTTGAAACAGCGATGCCGTCGTCATATTTTTGACCCATTTCTGAAAATCGTCTCACCCCAAGGGGTTGGCATGGACTTGATTCATTGGCACGCATCCTGCAATGATGAGCTATTCGAGCATCAGGAGCCCCCATGTCCAGAACCGTCCTTGAAGTCTATCTCTCCGAACGACTGCAATCCGCCAAGGGACTTGGCTGGCCAATGCCCGAGCAAGAAGTCGGCAAGTGGGTAGAGATCGCCAACGCCTCCCGCGAGACCAGACCGACCCCGGCCGCCCCCGAGGCCAATCTCCCAGCCCGTTTCTTTGCCTGATGCCCCGTTGCGTGGTAGTCGCCCTGCGTCCAGTCTCGCCGGTGGAGCGCCTCTTCACCGTGGGCGCGGCTCTGTGCCGGCGCATGGAGGCGGAAATGGAGGTGCTGGCCGATCCCTCGCGCCCGGACTGGGCCGAACTAGAGGCCCGCCTTGCGGACCTCGAAGGCGAGGGACTCGCCTGTTTCATTACCCCCATTCCGGATCTCAACGCCCGCCAAGTGGTGGAACACGCCCATCGCCACGAGTGCGTTACCGCTGTGGTGGTGGGCAGCCCCACCGCCTGGGCCGCTGAAGGGGGCGACCCCTGGGCCAGACTGGGATGCCCCCTGGTCGCTGCATCCGATCACCCCGATTTACCCAAAGAGCAATAAGGCCGTCATGACCCTGTCGCCCCAGAGCATGGAATGGGTAGGTTGGGTTAGGCGGTATTTCCGCCGTAACCCAACATTGAGCGCCCAATGTTGGGTTACGGCGCGCAGCCATGCCGCCACGACACTCAATGCCACCGGGTTTGCGCGCCTAACCCAACCTACGAATTTTCACTGTGCGTCCTTGCGCGAGAAAGGAATTTAAGTAATGAACAATCTCAGCCGCTTCCTCCCCTTCCTGCGCTGGTTCCCCCTGAGCCAGGAGGCCCTCAAGGCCGACTTCATCGCCGGCATCACTGTGGTCCTGGTGCTGATCCCCCAGTCCATGGCCTATGCCCAGTTGGCCGGCATGCCCGCCTATTACGGCCTCTACGCGGCCTTCCTGCCGGTGGCCGTGGCGGCCCTCTGGGGCAGTTCCAACCAGCTCGGCACGGGGCCTGTGGCTGTGGTATCACTGCTGACCGCTTCATCCCTGGCGGTGTACGCCGCGCCGGGCTCGAAAGACTTCATCGCCTTGGCCATCATGCTGGCCCTGCTGGTGGGGCTGATCCAGTTGGTGCTGGGGGCATTCAAGCTGGGGGTGATCGTCAACTTTCTGTCACACCCGGTCATTGTCGGCTTCACCAACGCGGCGGCCATCATTATCGGTCTCTCCCAGGTCTCCAAGCTGTTCGGCGTCCCCATGGGCCGCAGCGAACACTTCATCAACGACATCGTCGGCGTCTTCCAGCAGGTGGGCGACACCCACCTTCCTACGCTCGCCATGGGTGTCCTGGCCATCGCCATCATGTGGGGACTGAAAAAATATAGGCCCAGGCTGCCGGGGGTGCTGATCGCCGTGGTGGTCACCACCCTTCTCTCCTGGGCCATCGGCTTCGAGCACAATATCGACAAAAACCCGATCGAATCGATCACCGACCCGGATCTGCGGGAATTGGTGGTCAGGGTAGAGACGGCGGCCAAGACCCTGGATGATCTGGTCAGCCTGAAGGCACAGCGGCAGGCCGACTACGAGGCCGCCCTGAAGGCCGAGGGGGAACACTCCACTACTGTGGTTGGCAGGGGCTACGGCGCCGAGATGGCCGATATCCGGAAGCTGCGGGCCGAGGAAGAGGTCGCCGACCTCAAGAAGCGCTTGCGCGCCATAGCGGTGGTGCGTGTGGCGGATACCCAGGGACGGACCCAGGCGATCTATCCCGCCACCAAACTCCCTGCCGGCGCGGAAAGCGATGGCCATAGCTATCGCATCCACAGGGTGAAGGACGGCCACTTCCTGCTGGCCGGCGGAGGCGAGGTGGTAGGCACCATCCCCGAGGGGCTGCCCAGAATATCCGTCCCGCACATGGACATGGGCAAGCTGGTCCCCCTCCTCTCCACCGCCCTGGTTATCTCCCTGGTCGGCTTCATGGAGGCCATCTCCATCGCCAAGGCCATGGCCGCCCGCACCCGCCAGCGTCTCGACCCCAACCAGGAGCTGATCGGCCAGGGGCTGGCCAACATCTTCGGCTCCCTGACCCAGGCCTTCCCGGCCTCCGGCTCCTTCTCGCGCTCGGCGGTCAACATCAACGCCGGCGCCCAGACCGGCCTGAGTTCGGTCTTCACCGCGCTGTTCGTGCTGATCACCCTGCTGTTCCTGACCCCCCTCCTCTACCACCTGCCCCAGGCGGTGCTGGCAGCGGTCATCATCATGGCGGTCATCGGCCTGGTAAACGCCAAGGCGGTGATCCATGCCTGGCACGCCCAACGGCACGACGGCATCGCTGCCCTGGTGACCTTCGTCGCCACCCTGGCCTTCGCCCCGCACCTGGATAACGGCATCATGATCGGCGCCGGGCTGGCCCTGATCCTCTATCTGCTACGCACCATGAAGCCACGCGTGGCGACCCTGGGCCGTTTCCACGACGGCACCCTGCGCGACATCAAGGTCAACCCCGGCCTGCCTACCAGCGAGCACATCATGGCCATGCGCTTCGACGGCGAGCTCTATTTCGCCAACGTCGCCTACTTCGAGGACACAGTGCTGGAGGCGGTGGCCGAGCACCCCAGGATCAAGTACATGCTCATCGTCGGCGACGGCATCAATCAGCTCGACGCCTCCGGCGAGGAGGTCGTCCACCACCTGGTCAAGCGTCTCCGGAGCAACGGCGTGGAACTGGTCTTCTCCGGCCTGAAGAAGCAGGTGCTGGACGTGATGCGTACCACCAATCTGTTCGAGTTCATCGGTCAGCGGAACATCTTCCCAACCGAGGATCAGGCGATCATGGACATCTATGAGCGACTGGGCGACGAGGCCGCCGAGGACCTCTTTTGTCCCGTGCGTTTCGGTGCGCAATAATGTGCCGAGTGCGAAGTACGAGGTGCGTTCAAAACGGAGTTGGGTTCCGCGCTTCGCACAACGCACTCTCCTCCACGATAACGACCTTCCCCTTGCATGGATATCGCGCCCATGACCGACGCCATCCCCGTTGATCCCGGTTTCACGCCCCTCGTCGGGGCCTGGTGGATCGTCCTGCTCTGGCTGGTGCTGGCCTTCGCCGGCCTGGCCCTCCAGCGCCATCCGCGCCTGATCACCCATCTGCTCCTGCCCCTCGGCGCACTGGGCGCACTGGGGATAGCCCTGACGGGGGCTGCAGGTCTGTTTGCGCCGGCCGCCAGTCTCGTGCTGCCCATCGGCCTGCCGGACCTGCCCTTCCACCTGCGCCTCGATGCCCTTTCCGCCTTTTTCCTGATCCTGCTGGGCGGGGCCACCTTCGGCGTCACAGTCTATGCGGTGGGTTATCTGCGCCACCTGGAGAGCGGTCCCCTGGCGCTGCTCTCGCTCTGGTATCACCTCTTCCTGGCGGGCATGGCGATGGTGATGCTGGCGGACGACGCCTATGCCTTCATGGTGGCCTGGGAGTTGATGGCGCTCTCGTCCTATTTCCTGGTGACCACGGATCATGACCGCCCCGACATCCGCCGCGCCGGGTTTCTCTATCTGCTCATCGCCCACGTGGGCGCAGTCTCCCTGCTGCTCTGCTTCGGGGTGCTCCAGGGGGGCGGGCTGATTCAGGCCTACAGCTTCGATAGCATCCGCGCCGCCGAGCTGAGCCCCTTCTGGTCCTCCGCAGCCTTCCTGCTGGCCCTGTTCGGCTTCGGCGCCAAGGCGGGGCTGGTGCCTCTGCATGTCTGGCTACCCGAGGCCCATCCGGCCGCCCCCTCTCCCGTCTCGGCCCTGATGTCCGGTGTCATGCTCAAGACCGCCATCTATGGCCTGCTGCGGGTCAGCTTTGATCTGATCGATGTCCAGGCCAGTTGGTGGGGAATCCTGGTCCTGGGACTGGGACTGATCACGGCCCTCTACGGGGTCATCTTTGCGGCGGTACAGTCTGACATGAAGCGGCTGCTGGCCTGGTCGTCCATCGAGAACATCGGTGTCATCCTGGTTGGCGTTGGCCTGACGATGATCTTCCATACTGACGGCAAGGACGCCCTGGCGGCCCTGGCTTTGACCGCGACCCTTTACCACAGCATCAACCACGCCTTCTTCAAAGGATTGCTCTTTATCGGTACCGGCGCGGTGCTGCACGCCACCGGGACCCGGCTGATGGGCGAGCTGGGTGGGGTGATGCGCTTCATGCCCTGGACCGCCTGGCTGACCCTGATCGGCGCCCTGGCCATCGCCGGGCTGCCACCACTGAACGGATTCGTGTCGGAGTGGCTGCTGTTGCAGGCATTCCTGCTGTCGCCGGGCCTGACCCAGCCCTACCTCAATATGGTGATCCCGATAGCCGCCGCGTCCATCGCCCTGGCGGCGGCCCTGGCGGCCTATGTCATGGTCAAGTTCTTCGGGGTGGTATTCCTGGGCCAGCCGCGCGACCCGAACCTGAAGAATGGGCATGAGGCCTGCTGGCCCCAGCGTATCGGGATGGGCTGGCTGGCCCTGGGCTGCATCCTGCTGGGGCTGATGCCGGCCCAAGTGATAGGCTGGATCGCGCCGACGGTACAGATGCTCATTGGCCAGACCCTGCACAACGACGGCGGCTGGCTGCTGCTGGCCCCGGTGGACGCGAACCGCGCCAGCTACGCCCCGCTGATTTTCTTCCTGGTGGTGCTGGCGGTGCTGCTGCTGACCTTCATGGTGGTGCGCAGGCTCTATCACGGCCGCATCCGCCGTGCCGACCCCTGGGACTGCGGCTATCCCGAACAGGACGCCCGCATGCAGGACAGCGCCGAGGGTTTCGGTCAGCCTATCCGCCAGATCTTCGAGGCCTTCATGCGGGTAGAGCGGGAGACCCCGGATCCGTTCGACCGCCATCCCAGGTACCGCGGCGACAGCCGGGATAATATCTGGCTGCTCTGTTACGCCCCCATCGCCCGACTGGTGGCCTGGCTATCGGACCAGGGAGGCCGCCTCCAACACGGCCGCATCCAGTGGTATCTTGTCTACAGCTTCGCCACCCTGATCTTCTTGCTGGTGTTTACGCGATGAGAAACAACCAACCTTTCAAAAATTCGCCGGGAGCGGATTTCCGCGCCAGCCCCGAAGGGGTGAGGCGCAAGGATGCGCCGAACAATTCCGGGTGGATAAGCGATAGCGCATCCACCACCGCCGCCGAAAAAGGTGGATGCGCTCCGCCTATCCACCCTACGAGGGAGAAACCATGAGCGCCGGCATCCTGATGCAACTCGGCCAGACCCTGCTCGCCATCCTTCTGGCGCCCCTGCTGCTGGGCTGGACCAATCAGTGCCGCGCCTGGTTCCAGGGGCGCTCCGCCCCCCCCCTGACGCAGCCCTATCGCATGATTCGCAAGCTGTTCCACAAGGATGCCGTCATCGCCCACGATGCCACGGCCCTGTTCCGCTTCGCCCCTTACATGTTCTTTGCCTGCATGGCCCTGGCGGCCGGGATCGTCCCCATCATCGCCAACGACCTGCCCTTCTCGCCGGCGGCCGATGCCATCGCCCTGGTGGGGGTCTTCGCCCTGGCACGGGTCTTCCTGGCCCTGGCGGCCATGGACATCGGCACCTCCTTCGGCACCCTGGGCGCTCGGCGCGAGATGCTGGTCTCCTTCCTGGCGGAACCGGCCCTGCTGATGGTCTTCTTCACCACCTCCTTCATTGCTCAGTCCACGGAACTGCCCACCATCGTCGAGACCCTGGCCCACAAGCAGTTCGCCATCTACCCCAGCCTGGCCTTCGCGGCGGTGGCCTTCTGGATGGTCTCCACGGCTGAGAACGCCCGCATCCCGGTGGACAACCCGACCACGCACCTCGAATTGACCATGATCCACGAGGCCATGATCCTGGAGTATTCCGCCCGCCACCTGGCCCTGATCGAGTGGGCGGTGGCCCTGAAGCTCTTCACCTATTCGGCCCTGGGCATCGCCCTCTTCGTCCCCTGGGGCATCGCCCCGGCGGGAGACTACGCCGCCCTGCCCCTGGCCATGGGGGCGCTTATCCTCAAAATGGCCGGGGGCGGGCTGACATTGGCCTTCCTGGAGGCGATCAGTGCGAAATTGCGCCTGTTCCGCGTCCCGGAATACCTGGGCACCGCCTTCCTGCTGGCGGTCCTGGGCATGCTGACCCATTTCCTGTTGGAGCATTGAGATGACACTGCCCTTCCACTTGCAGATCGTCAACCTGCTGGCGGCCCTGCTGTTGCTGATCTCCTTCGCCATGCTCTCCCAGCGCCGCATCGTCGGCCTGGTGACCCTGTTCGCCTGGCAGGGGCTGGCCCTGGCGGTCTCCACCGGCCTGGTGGGCTGGGTCACGGGCCAGCACCATCTCTACTACTCGGCTGGCATCACCCTGATCCTCAAGGTGATCGTCATGCCCTGGATCTTCTACGCCCTGGTGAAGAAGCTGGACGTGGACCGGGACGTGGAGCCCATGATCAACATCCCCACCACCATGCTGATCGGCATCGCCCTGGTGATCTTCGCCTTCAACCTGGCCCTGCCCATCTCGCAACTGGCCGGGACCGTGACCCGCTCGACCCTGGGCATCGCCCTGGCCTGCGTGCTGCTGGCCTTCCTGATGATGATCACCCGCAGCAAGGCGATCCCCCAGGTCATCGGCTTCCTGGCCATGGAGAACGGCCTCTTCTTCGCCGCCACCAGCGCCACCTACGGCATGCCCCTGGTGGTGGAGCTGGGGGTCGCCCTGGACGTGCTGGTGGGCGTCTTCGTGCTGGGTATTTTCTTCTTCCAGATCCGCGAGACCTTCGACTCGCTGGACCTGAAACACATGGAAAAATTGAGAGAGCGCTAATCCATGGAAATCTACTGGCTTCTTGGCATCCCCTTCGCGGGGGGCATCTTCCTGGCGCTCTGGGGCAATCGCGGCTTCGCCCCGGAGATCAACGCCCTCTTCAGCCTGCTCACCCTGCTGGCGGCGGCCTGGCTGACGGTGCGCATCATATCCGGCGGGCCGCTGTTGACGGAGCACGACTGGTTCTTCATCGATCCCTTCAACGTCTTCCTGGTGGCCCTGACCGCCTTCGTGGCCTTCACCACGGCCCTGTTCTCGCGGCCCTACATGCGCATCGAGCAGGAGCACGGCCGCTTGAGCGCCGCCCGGCTGCGGCTCTATCACAGCAGCTACCAGATCTTCATCGCCGCCATGCTGCTGGCCCTGACCACCAACAACATGGGCATCCTCTGGGTCTCCATGGAGGCCGCGACCCTGGCCACGGTGCTGCTGGTCTCGCTCTACCGCACCCCGGCCGCCCTGGAGGCCGCCTGGAAGTACTTCATCCTCTGCGGCGTCGGCATCGCCCAGGCCCTGTTCGGCACCATCCTGCTCTACTTCGCGGCGGAGAAGGTGCTCGGCTCGGGCGGGGTGGCCCTGCTCTGGACCCACCTGAACGAGGTCAAGGACCAGCTCGAACCCCGTGTCCTGCAACTGGCCTTCGTCTTCATGCTGGTGGGCTACGGCACCAAGGTCGGCCTGGCCCCCCTGCACAACTGGCTGCCCGACGCCCACGCCGAAGGCCCGACGCCCATCTCGGCGGTGCTGTCCGGCCTGCTGTTGAACGTGGCCCTCTACGCGGTCATGCGCTCCAAGGTGCTGGTGGACGGCGCCCTGGGGACGGACATGGCCGGCAATCTGATGATGGGCTTTGGCCTGCTCTCGGTGGTGATGGCCGCCTTCCTGATCAAGCGCCAGACCGACGTGAAGCGCATGTTCGCCTACTCCTCCATCGAGCACATGGGGCTGGTCACCTTCTCCTTCGGCATGGGCGGCGCCGTGGCCAACTTCGCCGGGCTGTTGCACATGACCATGCACAGCCTCACCAAGTCGGCCATCTTCTTCGCCGTGGGTCACGCCACCCAGAGCGCAGGCACCCAGTTGATGGCGGGCATCCGCGGCCTGATCAAGACCAACCCCACCATCGGCTGGGGGCTGATGCTCGGCACCATCGCCATACTCGGCGTGCCGCCGTTCGGTGTCTTCGCCAGCGAGTTCCTGATCATCACCACCGCCATGCACGAACACCCCTGGGCGACGCCCTTCCTGCTCACCGCGCTGGGCGTGGCCTTTGCCTCGATCTTCGGCAAGGTCCAGCCCATGGTATTCGGCGAGACGGAACTGGCGCGGCTGCCCTATCAGCCCGCCCTGACCCCCGTCTTCGTCCACCTGGGGCTGGTCCTGATGCTGGGCCTGTTCATACCGCCCTACCTGGCCGCCTGGTACCGGCAGGCCGCGCAACTGTTGGGAGGTTGAGATGAATTCAAAACATCCGTTTCTCGCGCAAAGACGCAAAGACGCAAACTGTGCCGTAGGTTGGGTTAGGCGCGCCCCCGATGGCGTTTCGTTTTCCGATGGGTCCGATGCGCGCCGTAACCCAACATTGGGCGCCTGTTGGGATGAGATGAAATCGAAATATCCGTTTCTCGCGCAAGGCCGCAAAGACGCGAACTGTGTCGTTGGTTGGGTTAGGCATGCCCCCAATGGCATTTCATTTTCCGATGGGGCAGACGCGTGCCGTAACCCAACATTGGGCGCCTATTGGGATGAGATGAAATCGAAACATCCGTTTCTCGCGCAAAGACGCAAAAAACGCCAAGGAGTCTCGTGTAATTGCAGCGATTCAAACTCTATGCCGACGGGTAACAACCGGACGATCTTCCCTTTGCGCCTTTGCGCCTTTGCGCCTTTGCGCGAGATGAATGGAGGATTTCAGCATGAAAATCGCCGGACATGAGTGGGACCTCGCCTCCCTGGGCAATCACGTCTGGCGCGGCCGGATCGCGGCGGCGGAACTACTCGCCTTTGCCCAATCGGTAAAGGACGAGGGCGGTCAGCTTGTCGCCCTCTGGGGCTCGGATGACCGTCAACTCTTTCCCCTCTCCCCTGGCGGGAGAGGGGCTGGGGGAGAGGGGGCTGGTTTTGCAATCCACGCCGCCTTCATCACCGCCGCTGGCCTTGCCTGGGTCAGCGCCGAGTTATTGGCCGATACTCCGGCCTATCCCGATCTGGCGGTCATCTTCCCCCAGGCCGACCGCATGCAGCGGGCGACCCATGACCTGCTGGGCATCCAGGCCGAGGGCGCGGTGGACGGGCGCAAGTGGCTGCGTCACGGCGCCTGGCCCGAGGGAAGCTTCCCCCTGCGCAAGGACTTCGATGCCGAGGTGGTGCGCGAACTGGACGCCTATCCCTTCATCCGGGTCGAGGGCGACGGACCCCACGAGATCCCGGTCGGCCCCATCCACGCCGGCACCATCGAGCCGGGGCATTTCCGTTTCTCCATCATCGGCGACCGGGTGCTCAAGCTGGAACAGCGCCTGGGCTACACCCACAAGGGCATCGAGAAGCGCTTCGAGGGCATGGACCTGGCGACCGGGGCCAAGCTGGCCGGGCGAGTCTCCGGCGACTCCCACAGCGCCTACGCCTGGGCCTACTGCATGGCGGTGGAGACGGCCACGGGATACGAGGTGCCGGAACGCGCCCTCTGGCTGCGCGCCCTGTTCCTGGAGATCGAGCGCGTCGCCAATCATTTGGGCGACCTGGGCTACCTGGGCAACGACGTGGCCCTGTCCTTCGGCTTCATGCAGTTCTGGCGGCTGAAGGAAGAGCTGCTGCGGCTGAGCGGGCGGCTCTTCGGCCACCGTTATCTCTTCGACCGCATCATCCCCGGTGGCGCGGCCGTCGATCTGACGGACGGGAGCGAGCTTCTGGCCCTGGCCGGGCGGCTGGAGGCGGAGGTCCGCGAACTCAAGGCCATCTACGACGAACACCCGACCTTGCAGGACCGCATGGCCAACACCGGCATCGTCGCGCCCGCCCTGGCCGCGCGGCTGGGCCTGACCGGCCTGGCCGGCCGCGCCAGCGCCCAGGCCTGGGATGCGCGAGTCCAGTTCCCCCAGACCCCTTACGACCGGCTGGATGTCGGCATGTCCACCCATCGACGGGGCGACGTGCTGGCGCGGGCCGAGGTCCGCTTCGCCGAGGTCGTCGAGTCCCTGCGCCTGATCCGCGCCATCGTCCAGGGGATACCGGCCGGGGCCATCGCCGTGCCGGTGCGGGTCCCAGATAAGGTGACGGAGGGCATCGGCTGGGTCGAAGGCTGGCGCGGCGAGATCCTGGTGGCGGTGCGCATCGGCGCGGATGGAAAGCTGGACCGGGTCCACCCCCACGACCCCTCCTGGCAGAACTGGCCCCTGTTGGAGGTGGGCATCCTGGGCAACATCGTCCCGGACTTCCCCCTCATCAACAAATCCTTCAATCTGAGCTACAGCGGGCAGGACCTCTGATGGCGACCCATCTCATACTGCAAAAGATCTTCAAGACCGGCATCGTCTCCGAGCCCATGCCCGAGGCCGACCCCAGCCTACGCACCCGGATGCAGGAACTCCAGGCCGACCTCCTCAAGGTCTTCGGCCGCGCCCTGGCCATCCGCCACGTGGACGCCGGCTCCTGCAACGGCTGCGAGCTGGAGATCCACGCCATCAACGGCCCCCAGTACAACATCGAGGGCATGGGCATCAAATTCGCCGCCAGCCCGCGCCACGTGGATGTCCTGCTGGTCACCGGCCCCGTCTCCCGCAATCTGGAGACCGCCCTCAAACGCACCTACGACGCCACCCCCGAACCCAAATGGGTCGTGGCCATGGGCGACTGCGGCTGCAACGGCGGCATCTTCGGCGAGAGCTACGCCTCCTGCGGCAAGATATCCAACGTCATCCCGGTGGACGTGGAAGTCCCCGGCTGCCCGCCCGATCCGGTCACCTTGTTGAAAGGCATATTGGCGGCGGTCAGCGGGGGACGGTGAGAAGAGCCGCCGGGGCGGCCCGGCGTGCTTTTCGAGAACACGGCCGTCGGGCCAGGTTCAGTCCTTGAAGACCTCTTCGAGGGTCTTGGCGTCGAGGATATTGTCGGCCCAGTGTTCCAACTCCGCCTCGCTCGCCTTTTCCAGCCGTTCTCGGCACCAGGGAGGCAAGAGACCAAAGCGCCGCGCAAGCTGACGTTGAAGCACCCTGGATTCGCCTTCCTGCCTTCCTTCCTGCCTTCCTTGCCTGAGCCACTGCTGGGTCCAGCTTTCCACACGTTCAGCGATCATGCTGTTTACCTCCGATAGGTCTTGTAGTTCGGGGAGTTCGTCTGTTGGGGCAAAGCGCCGCAGGATCAGGCGCTTGATCCAGACGGTGAAGGCCCGCCGCAGGCTGCGGTATTCCGGGGATTGGAGCTTTTCGGTCAATTGGGCCACGGCCTGGGCAATGGCTTGGGGACTGGCGCTACGTTCGATCTGCACCAGGCTGGCGATGCTGTTGTCGGGCTGGTCCAGGTCGCTCTCGGGCACCCGGCCTTCGTCCAGAAGGAAATAGCGCAACCGGGGTCGATAGGCGGCCAAGCTGGCGGGGCCGGCCTCGATCAGTTCGGCGATCTCCTGCGCGGCAGTCCAGCGTCCCTCGCCATTGTAAAGCACCAGGGGGAACACGGCGGGAAGCTTGTCGGCCTTGGCCACCAGGCCGCTCTTGACGAGGTCCTGGTAGAGCAGGCCCAGGTAGGTGAGGATGCGCACGGCCATCTGGGAATCGACGCGGCTCTGGAATTCGAGCAGCAGGTAGACGTAGAGCCAGTCCCCGCCGTCATTGCCCTGTAAACGCAGGCGCCAGACGATGTCGTCTTCCCGGTCGCGCAGGTCGTCGCTGACGTAGCTGCCGCCCATCTTTTCGAGGCTGGCGAAGTCCAGTTGCCCGACCCAGTCTTCGTGGACGAAGCCGCGCAGCAGATCTTCCACCGCCTTGGGGTGGGAGAAGAGGTGCTTGTAGGCGTTGTCGTGGGGCGGGTGGTCGGCCATGGTTCAGACTATACCGCAAGGCCTGTTGATGATGAAAATCCCCCGGCTCCGGCTGGGCAGAACACCGCGAGGCCCAACGGGATAGAGCCCGCGCCACGTGGATATCCTGCTGGTCACCGGCCCCGTCTCCCGCAATCTGGAGACGGCGTTGAAGCGCACCTACGACGCCACCCCCGAACCCAAATGGGTCGTGGCCAAAGGGCATGGGGTCAGGTCTAGAAATAAAGCGCTTCGATTCTAGACCTGACCCCCACTCCCTGACCCCCACTCCCGCCTCCAGGGAGGAAGGCGGTAGGAGTATGTCGCAAAACTCGGCAAAGGACTCCTAATCCAGCGATCACGGAGGTGGTCCATCCCGGCTACCTAGCCATCCCCACGAGATCACCGGTCCAAAGGGCTCACCACGCCCCTTCCGCCCTTGTTCAAGACATGGGTGTAGATCATCGTCGTTTGCACATCCTTATGTCCCAAGAGTTCCTGCACCGTGCGGATGTCATAGCCCGCCTGCAATAGGTGGGTAGCAAAGGAGTGGCGCAACACATGGGGCGTGACCGGCTTGACGATGTTCGCCTGCCTGGCGGCCGCACGAACCGCCCGTTGCACGCTGGTTTCGTAAAGATGATGCCGCCGCTCCATGCCTGAGCGCGGATCGACCGACCGCGCCGCCGAGGGAAAGACATACTGCCAACCCCAGGTCTTGGGGGCATTGGGATACTTTACCGCCAAGGCATTCGGCAGATAGACCTCACCCAAACCCGCCGCCAGATCCTTTTCATGCAGCGCCTTCACCCCCTCCAGATGCGCCTTCAGCGGCAGGATCAGATTCTCCGGCAACACCGTCACCCGGTCCTTGTTGCCCTTGCCCTCGCGCACGATGATCTCCCGGCGCTCGAACTCCACATCCTTCACCCGCAACCGCAGCCCCTCCAACAACCGCATCCCCGTCCCGTACAAGAGACTAATGACCAGACCCAGGGTCCCCGAGGTCGCCTCCAGCAACCGGCGCACCTCCGTTTGGGTCAACACCACCGGCAGACGCCGCGATACCTTGGCCGCAACCACCTCATCCAGCCAAGGCAACTCGATCCCCAGCACCTCCCGATAGAGAAACAACAAGGCCGACTTCGCCTGATTTTGCGTCGAGGCAGATACATTCCGCTCGCTCGCCAAATGGGAGAGAAAGGCCGTCACCTCCCCGGCACCCATCTCCTGCGGATGGCGCTTTTTATGAAACAGAATGTACCGTCTCGCCCAATCCACATAGGTCTCTTCCGTGCGGATGCTGTAATGGCGCAGACGGATTTCGGCCCGCATTCGGTCCAGTAACTTGGGGGATTGTTGAGAAACGACTTTAACTTCCATCCGCTAAATTTTAGGCATGGTTATTCGGTCGTGCAAGATGATTTTTCTCTGCATTACAGTATGTTGGATAAAAACGGCCTTGATTTAGGCGGCGTGCGGCGCTATGCTCTATGCCGTCTATTTCACGTTGGGGCCATATCCTCATGCCACGTCAGATATTCACCTTCGTCTGCCATCGCGCTTCCGGCGGCTTCGGCCAGTAGCGTCGTAGCGTGATGAAAATCATTCGGGGGTCTTCGTCAGGTTGTTCGTGTCACAATTCGCTTGTCGGTCATCGCTCCACCAAAACCCATCACCCGCAGTCTCATCCTGAAACTTTGCACTTCGATAAGACACTTCCCCAACCCGGCGTTCGAGGCGACCTTGCGCATAAAGCCGCGCAAGTCGCCTCAACTCTACGTTAGCCGCCCAGAAAGAAGACCGACATGCAAGAAATTAAAGACATCTTACAAATATTCGTGTCGTGGCCATTCGCTACTGTCATTGCCGTTTTAGCTATGCGTCGCCCGTTACACAAATTAGTTGATAGGCTGGTTAATTCTGAAACAGGAAAGGCCAAGATTGGCCCTGTAGAAGTCGAACTTGGAAAACTTGCAGAACAAGGGCAACAAGCAGTAATTCAGCTCAACAAGATCAATTACATAATGGCCGAGTCCAGATTGCTCGAATTAGAAATAACAGAAGGTAACTTTGGCCCTGTCTTCAGCGAAGAACAACGCAACAAAATGAAACAACACATTGATGAACTTAGAAAACTTACTACCCAAGTCCACGGCTAACAATCGGGTCAAGCGGGACGCCCGGCCGGCGGGGTTTGGTCTTTGCCGGCGTGGTGCCGGGCGCCCCTTACCCTAAACGTTGGCGCGCCGCGAAGCGGGGCGCATCTGGTCGGGTGAAAGTCCCGGCATGGAAAGGGTTAACCACCCACCATTACCGAGTGTTGCGCCTCTGGCGGAGCGGTGAAGCGGCGCAAGTTGCGACACAGGCGAACAAGAGAGGTGA
>JAHJDE010000052.1 GCA_018812525.1 Gammaproteobacteria bacterium | reverse complement strand
GGCGAGGCGTTCAATGAAAGCATCACTGGAAAATGGGCAGACCTCGCTTGGGCCTTCGGTCTACTCGACCAACTGGCCCGCTTTTTGGAATGTTAAATCAACCCCGGCGGATTCCGGCAACTGCTCCAACAGCAGGGGCCTTCCCCATAAACACTCGAACATGGCCTGGTGACGGCCCGGTTCACCGCTTGTGAAGAACCGGATGCCGCCGCTTACATGCCGGCCGCTCAGGAGGCCGTGCTCGTTCAGCCGTAATTCCACTTGGCGCGCCACGGCGGGGCCTGTGTCGATAACCGATACCTCGGGACCGGCCAGTCGTTCGATCAGGGGTATCAGGAAGGGGTAGTGGGTGCAGCCGAGCACCAGGGAGTCCACCCCGTTCTCCAGCAAGGGTTCCAGATAGCGCCTTAGCAGGGCCTCGGTGACGCCGTCACCGAGTTTGCCCTGTTCCACCCGTTCCACCAAGCCGGGGCAGGGTTGCACGATCACCTCGGCGCCGCCGCCGTAGCGTTCCAGCAGGTGATTGAAGCGGCCGCTGCGCAGGGTGCCGTTGGTGGCCAGTACGCCGACGCGGCGGGCGCGGCTCTGGGCAACCGCCGGCTTGACGCCGGGTTCCATGCCGATGATGGGTAAGTGGGGATGATGGTTGCGGAGGTCCTGGATGGCGGTCGCCGTGGCAGTGTTGCAGGCGACTACCAGGGCCTTGACGCCCAAGCCCAGCAGGGCCTCTGCTACCGTAGATACGCGCCGGCGGATCTCCGCAGTCGGCTTGTCGCCATAGGGGACGTGGGCGGAGTCGGCGGCGTAGAGCAGCCCCTCCCAGGGCAGCCGCCGATGGATATGGGCCAGTACGGAGAGCCCGCCGATCCCGGAGTCGAAGACCCCGATGGGTTGCCGGCGCATTGCTTCCATGGGATGGGGCTGGTGCATGGCCGAGCATTGTACGGCAGGAGTGGAGGGTTGCCGAATCACGCCGTTGAGGGTTTATGGGCCACTCGGCATTGCAGATATTTTTATTTCATCTACACTTGGAAATCAGTAAGATAGAATGAATTCATGATGCAAAGGATTAGATTGTGAGCGAAGGTGGCGGGCTAAGAAAGCGATAAAGAGTAAAGTCCTTGTTTCCATTGCTGAAAAGAGAGAGAGCCGTGCGGGTGGGGGTTGGCGTCAGCTTCAACCCGCAGGGATTTTCTTATGCCGTCATCCGAGGGGAGAGGGAGGGCCGGCAACTGTTTACCCAGGGGGTGGTGGACTGTGGTCCGGCGGATCTGGGTCCGGCGCTGGCGCAACTGGTCAGGCAGCAGCGTTTGAAAGGGGTTCCCGCCGTGGTGGCGCTGGAGCCCGATGACTACAGTCTGTTTCAGATCGAGGCGCCGGAGGCCCCCCCCGAGGAGATGCCCCTGGCGATCCGCTGGCGGGTCAAGGACATGCTGGACTATCACGTCGATGATGCCCGCCTGGATTTCTTCATGCTGCCCCAGGGGCGTCGCCCCGGCATGCCGCGCCTGATGTATGTGGTCGCCGCGCGCGCCGCTGGGCTGAAGCCCTTGGCCGACCGGGTGATCGACAGCGGTCTCGACTTGCAGGCCCTGGATATCTGCGAACTCGCCCTGCGCAATCTCTTCGTCACGGCGGACAGGGAGCCGCCCCCCCAGGTGCTGCTCTTCCTCGGCCCCCGTTTCAGCCTGATCGAGATATTCCGGGGCGGGGTGCTCTATTTGAGCCGGCGCATCAAGCTGCTCAGCGTCGATCTAACCCCCAATCAGGGCGAGCTCCCCACCGACCCCATGGAGGCGATCGTGCTGGAGATCCAGCGCTCCATGGACTATTGCGAGAACCAGTTCAGCATCCCGCCCATGGAACGGATCAATCTGGTCTGCCCCGATGCCATACGCGGCGGCATCGTCGATTACTGCACGGAGAATCTCTCCGTTACGGTCGGCGCCCTGGCAACCAAGCAGCCCGAGGGGGTCGAGGCCCTCAGCGGCGACCGGATGATCCGTCTGCTCCCCGCCATCGGCGCGGCACGGGGGGCGCTCTGATGCAGCAGTTGGAGCAACGGATCAATCTCTACCAGCGGCCGGTCAGGGGCCAGGGCCGGCCCTTTTCCGCCGAATCCTCGCTGAAGCTGCTGGGGATAGCGGCGGCGGCCATGGTGCTGATCCAGGTCTATGGTGCCATCCGGCTCCTGATCGACGAGTCTCAATATGGCCAGGTGCGCCGGCAGGTGGAACTGCTGGAGGCCCAGACCGACAAGCTCGAAAAACAGACCCTGCGCCCGCGCAACCGCCTGCTGGAGTCACGGATCGAGGCCCTGCGGCAAAAGATCGGGCAGAACAAGCGCATGTTCGCCCTGTTGCAGCAGGTGCGGGAGGAACCGCCAGCCGATCTTCAGGACTACCTCAGGGGGCTGGCGGCCCGGACCCCCAACGGGGTCTGGCTGACCCATATCCTCATCGATGCCGAACAGGGCGTCGATCTGCGCGGCGGGGTGACCGATCCCGCCCTGGCGCCGGCCTTCGTGCGTTCCCTTGAGGCGGTGCCGGTCTTCCAGGGCATCGCCTTCGGCAAGGTGGAACTCGGCAGGGCGCCCGGACAGGGCTATGTCGGCTTCCGCCTCTCCAGCACCGGCATGGGCGAGGCCAAGCAGTGAACCGAGAACGCATTTATAGGCGCAAAGGAACGCAAAGACGCCAGATGCGCTATCAACATCTTAATCTTCGCGTTCTTTGCGTCCTTCGCGGTTGATATGGGTTGGTCTGGATGAACAGCGAGCAACTGATCCAACAATGGAAACGGCAGCGGGACCGCTTCGATGCCCTCTCCCCACGGGAGCGGGCGCTGATCCTGGTGACCCTGCTGGTTGCCCTGTACTTTGCCTGGGACGGGTTGTTCTGGCAGCCCCTCCAGGCGCGGCAGGGGGGGCTGGCCGGCCAGATCGAGGCGCAACAGAACCGGATCGCAGAGTTGAATGCCAGGGTCGAGCTGGGTGCCCTGCGCCAGATTCAGAACCCGGATCGTGAGGCCGGCCAGCAGCTGGTGGCGCTGCAACAGGAGCTGGAGGGGCAAGAGGCGGCGGCCCGTTCGCTGGAGAAGACCCTGATTGCGCCGGGCGAGGTCGCGATACTGCTGGAGCAGATCTTGAAGAAGGTCTCCGGGCTCAGTCTGGTGCGGCTTCAAGGGTTGGAGACTGAACCCCTCGACGCCGCCGGGAAGCCGCCCGCCGCTGGCAAGGAGCCCGAGGGGATGCGAGTTTACCGGCACGCCTTCGAGATCGAGTTCGAGGGAGACTACTTCTCGACCCTGAACTATTTGAAGTCGCTCCAGGGCCTGCCCTGGCAATTCTATTGGGACCGGCTGGAATACGAGGTGAAGGGCCATCCCGCTGCCTTGATCCGGCTGCGGTTGCATACCCTGAGTCTCTCGAAGGAGTGGCTCGGTGTCTAGGAGCCTGTCCGAGAATAGAGAATCCTACTGTGGAAAAGCCATTTTGGCCCTTTTTTCCGCTCATTTTCGTTAAATATGCCCAATATTCGCCTCAAATGACCGAAAAAAATGACTCAAAATGGCTTCTCCTCGCTACGGTTCCTATTCTCGGACAGGCTCCTAGGCTGATGATTATGTGGTTGCTGATGATGATGGCGGCGCTGGCGGCAAGGGCGGAGGGGATGCGCGATCCCACCCAGCCGCCGCTTGGGTTGATCCCGGCCGCCGATGCGGGTGCGGCACCGGCGGCGGAGATCCCGCTGCAACTGAATATGACGAAGGTGGGTGCCGGTCGGCCGCTGGCAATCATCAACGGCATTACCGCCGCCGTGGGCGACCGGGTGAACAGCGCCTTGGTCACGGCCATTCGTTCGGGCGAGGTTGACCTGGTGGTACGGGGACGGAGACAGACCCTGACCATGCCGGGGGCCGACCTGAAGAAATCGACACGAATCCCTGGGGGTGGAAGATGAAACGGAAAATCCTGTTGCGGCCGTTTCTGGCCCTGGTCTCCCTGTTGCTGGTCCTGGCGGTGGGATGCAAGAGCCAGGAGGAGCGCCAGGAGACCGAGACCCTGACGGCGATCGAGGAGCAACTGAAGGAGGGCAGTCAGGTAGCGCCCGGCTCCGGCGATCCGCCGCCGGCCGATGTGAGCGCCGCCCTGATGCCCCAGATCAGGATCGACCTGGGGGCCGACCATGTGGTGCAGGACGAGCGCTTCGATGTGAATATCAGCGACGCCCCGGCCCGCGCCTTTCTCATGGGGCTTGTCGAGGGGACCTCCTACAACATGGTGGTCCATCCCGCCGTGAACGGGACCATCACCCTCAACCTCAAGGCGGTTACGGTGCCCGAGGTGATGGAGGTCCTGCGCGAGGTCTACGGCTACGAATACGAGAAGACCCGGGCCGGTTTCAATGTGACCCCGGCCCGGCTGCAATCCCGGATCTTCGAGATTGACTATCTCAACATCAAGCGCAGCGGCAATTCCCAGACCCGGGTCAGCTCCGGCCAGATCACCGGGACCTCGGTGGACAAGGGCGCGAGCGGCTCCACGAGCGAGGAGCGTATCACCGGCACCCAGATCATCACCCACTCGGATTCCGATTTCTGGAAAGAGCTGGAGACGGCTCTCAAATCAATCATCGGCGCCGGAGAGGGGCGCTCCGTGGTGGTCACGCCCCAGTCGGGGGTGGTGGTGGTGCGGGCCATGCCGACCGAACTGCGCGAGGTGGGCGAATACCTGAAGGTGACGCAGAACAATCTCCAGCGCCAGGTGGTCATCGAGGCCAAGGTGGTCGAGGTGCGGCTGAACGACGGCTCCCAGAGCGGCATCAACTGGGCCGGCCTGCTGGAGAAGAATGGCAGGACAATGACCCTGGGCCATACCGGCGGGGGCTCGGTCTTTGGCAGCGATACCGGTCTCAGCGGCATCGCCGGTAATACCGGCGACCTGAATCCGGCCGATTACGCGGCAGTCGCCGCTACCGAAGTAGCGGCCTTCGGCGGGGTCTTCTCCGCCGCCCTGCGTCTTGGCGACTTTACCGCCTTCATTGATCTGCTGAAGAGCGAGGGGACCGTGCAGGTCCTGTCCAGTCCGCGCATCTCCACGGTCAACAACCAGAAGGCGGTCATCAAGGTGGGCACGGACGAATTCTTTGTGACCGATATCTCCTCGACCACGGTGACGGGGACGGCGACCACCACCTCGCCCGACGTGACCCTCACCCCCTTCTTCTCGGGCATAGCCCTGGACGTGATCCCGCGTATTACCAAGGAGGGCGACGTGATCCTCCATGTCCACCCGGCCGTGAGCGAAGTGACCGACCAGACCAAGGTCATCGAGGTGGCGGGCCAGACCCAGAGCCTGCCCCTGGCCCTCAGCACCGTGCGCGAGTCGGACAGCGTCATCAAGGCGACCAGCGGCCAACTGGTGGTCATCGGCGGCCTGATGCAGAACCAATCGACTGTCCAGACATCGGGCACGCCCGGTCTCTCCGAGGTCCCGGTCATCGGCAATCTCTTCCGCCACACCCGCGACCGGACCGTCAAGAGCGAGCTGGTCATCCTGCTGCGGCCGATCGTGGTGGATTCCCCGGCGGCCTGGCGGGACCAACAGCAGCAATCATTGGATCGAATCAGAACCCTTTCGGAAAGGTAGGTGAGTTATGTATCAGGAATTCTTCGGCTTCACCGACGCACCCTTCCGGCTGACCCCGGACACGGATTTCTACTACCCGAATCCCTCCCACCAGGAGGCCCTGAATCTGCTCAGGGTCGCCCTGAACATGGGCGAGGGCTTCATCAAGATCCTGGGCGAGGTCGGCAGCGGCAAGACCCTGCTCTGCCGCAAGCTGCTGCACCTGCTGGGGGAGAATTTCTTCGTCGCCTACATCCCCAACCCCTACATGAACGCCTCGGCCCTGCGTCATGCCCTGGCCACGGAGCTGGGAATTGACTCCGATGAGGACATGGGACAGCATCGCTTGATGCAGCGCATTCACGAGCGGTTGATCGAACTGGCCGCCTCAGGCCGGCAGGCGGTCCTGATCCTGGACGAGGCCCAGGCCCTGCCGCCGGAGGGGTTGGAGGCCATCCGCCTTTTCACCAACCTGGAAACGGAGAAACGCAAATTGTTGCAAGTGGTGCTATTCGGCCAACCCGAGCTGGACGCGAACCTGGGCCTGCACGGTGCCCGCCAGCTCTTACAACGAATCAGCTTTGCCTTCCAATTGAAGACCCTGGACCGGGAGGGGGTGAAGGGCTACATCCAGCACCGGCTGAGGGCCGCCGGGGCCGGGGAGGGCCTGTTCGAGCCCGCCGCGATCAAACAGCTCTATCGTGCCACCAAAGGGACGCCCCGCCTGATCAACATCATCGCCCACAAGTCCCTGTTGGCCGCCTACGGCAAGGGCAGCCGCGTCGTCAAACGTCCCCATGTGGTTAGCGCCATCAAGGACAGCGCCGGCACGGTCGGGACCAGTGCCCTGGGATTCTGGCGCCGTATGGCGGGCCTGAGCGCCTCGGCAATGGCGGCCACGGGGGCCTGGTATCTCTTCGGCCCCGGTACATGAGCCTCATCAATGACATGCTGCGCGACCTGGAAGGGCGCGCCGAGAACGAGAAGAAGGCGATCGACTACGATCTGCCCAGGGCGGTCGCAACCCCGAAAGAGACCCCCGACCTGCTGAGATACCTCGCCTGGGGTGGACTGCTGCTGCTCTTCCTGGCCGCCCTCGGCTATTACCTTCTCCTGCAACTCCGCATCAACGCCGTAACGCCGCAGCCCCTGGCCGCCGCCGTCGAAGCCGTCCCGGCAAAATTGCCCGATCCCGTGCCACAGCCCGTTCCCGTCGAGCCGCAACGGGCGCAACAGCCCGAACCGCCCCCGCTGCCCCTGGCCCAGTCCGCCCCGGACGGGAATAGGGAAGAGGCCACCCCCCCCAAGACCGAGGAACCCCCGCAGACAGAGATCGAGCCGCTACCGGCGGGGAAGGAACCGCCCCCCGCCGAGGAGATGCCCGAACCGGTCAAAAAGGAGGCGTATCCCCCCGTGCGCGGGGACGGAGAAGAGGCGGCCCTGGCCTCGCCCGCGAACCTCCCGCTGGAGCCGGCGCCAGCCAAGGCCAAGGCGAATAAGGCGCCGTCACCCGAGCCCGCCCCCAATAAACCGGTCAGGCGTGTGCGCCAGGAGGACGGGCTCTTCATCCAGGCCAAACGTGCCTGGGCCGGCGGCCGCATGGCCGAGGCGGAGGAGGCGCTGGCCCGGACCCTGGATCTCAACCGGGGCCATTTGCAGGCGCGGTTGATGCTGGCGACCCTCTTCCTGAACGAGAAGCGTATGGCCGAGGCGGTGCGTCTGACCGAGGATCTGCCGGCGGGGCAGGGGAGCCATATGGGGCTCATCGTCATCCACGCCCAGGCCCTGGACGGCATGGGGCAGACCGAGGCGGCCCTGGCCTACCTGGGGCGGACCCTGCCCGAGGGCAGGCCGTCGCCCGTGGCAGTGGATCAGTTGCGGGGCGCCATGTTGCAGAAGCTGGGCCGTTACAGTAAATCGGCCAAGGTCTACCATCGCTTGCTCAAGCGAAATCAGGCGGACGGCCAGGCCTGGGCCGGCCTCGGTATCTCCCTGGAGGGGGCTGGCGAACGCGACGAGGCCTTGGCGGCCTATCGCAGGGCGCTGGCGATCAACAGCCTGCCGGCGGCCCTGATCGATTACCTGCGACGGCGGGTCAATCTACTCTCCAACGGTGCCCCCTTGTGACCCTGGCCCTGGAACCCAAGCGTCCCAAGCGCATCCGCATCGGCGACATGCTGGTGCAGAATCTGGCGATCTCGGAGAAACAACTCCAGGTCGCCCTCAACGAACAGAAGCGCTCGGGTCATAAATTGGGGGCGACCCTGATCGAGCTGGGCTTCATCGACGAGCAGCGCCTGCTGCAATTCCTCTCCCGTCAGTTGGAGATCCCCTTCATCGAGATGGAAGAGCTGTCCCTCGACCTGGAGACTGCCCGCCGGCTGCCCGAGATGGTGGCGCGGCGCTACCGTGTCCTCCTGGTGGAGGAGCGGGAGCGGGACGCCCTGGTGGTCATGGCCGATCCCACCGATCTCTTCGCCTATGACGAGCTGGGCCGGGTCCTCGGCAAGCGTATTCGCCAAGCCATCGCCATGGAGAAGGAGGTGATGCGCTATCTGGATCGGGTCTACAGCGGGTCGGGCGACGCCTTCTCCTCCATCGCCGGCGAATTGCACGAGGAACTGACCCAGGGCGACCAGGTCGATCTGGACCAGATGATGCGGGTCGGCGACTCGGGCGAGGCGCCTGTTTTCCGCCTGCTGGAGAGCCTGTTCGCTAGCGCCATGGCCAGTGAGGCCTCGGACATCCACATCGAGCCGGACGAAAAGGTCCTGCGCATCCGCCAGCGGGTCGATGGCATGCTCCAGGAACGGGTCATGAATGAAAAGCGCATCGCCCCCGCCCTGGTGCAGCGGCTCAAGCTGCTGGCCAACCTGGACATCGCCGAGAAGCGGCTGCCCCAGGACGGCCGCTTCAACATCAAGGTGAAGGATAAACAGATCGACGTGCGCATCTCCACCATGCCGACCCAGCACGGCGAGTCAGTGGTCATGCGCCTGCTGGACCAGAGCGGGGGGATACTCAGCCTCGATCAACTCCTGCCCGGCCCCCTCCGCGAGGCCCTGCGCAGGCTCATCCAGAGGCCCCATGGCCTGATCCTGGTGACCGGCCCCACCGGCAGCGGCAAGACCACCACCCTCTACTCCGCCCTGAACGAACTCAACACCGAACAGCGCAAGATCATCACCGTGGAGGATCCGGTCGAATACCGCCTCCATCGGGTCAATCAGGTCCAGGTCAGCGATCAGATCGAGCTGACCTTCGCCCGCGTCCTGCGGACCGCCCTGCGTCAGGACCCGGACATCCTGCTGATCGGCGAAATGCGCGACCTGGAGACCGTCCAGATCGGCCTGCGCGCAGCCATCACCGGCCACCTGGTCTTCTCCACCCTGCACACCAACAGCGCCGTCGGCTCCGTCAGCCGCCTGCTGGACATGGGGGCGCCGGGCTATCTCATGGCCTCCTCCCTCCTGGCGATCCTGGCCCAGCGGCTGGTGCGCCGGGTCTGCCCCCTCTGCGCCAGACCCCGGGAGCCGGACGAGGCCCAACGCGTCTGGCTTTCAACCCTGGCCAGAGGGGAGGGCGCCGCAGGCAGCTTCCTGGCCGGCAAGGGTTGTGGCAAGTGTGGCGGCACGGGCTACAAGGGGCGGCTGGGGGTGTACGAATTGATCGAATTGGACGCGGGGATGATCAGCGCCCTGCGGCGGCAGGACCTGGACGCCTTCGCCCGGCTGGCATCCAAGCAGCCCGGTTTCGTGCCCCTGCCCCAGGCGGCCCTGGAATACGCCCGCCAGGGCTTGACCAGCCTTGACGAGGTAATCCGCATCAGCAGCGACGTGGAATACCTCTTGGCGGAATGACCCTGACTTGTGAGGTGCGGTTCGTGCCTCACCGTACCCTACGGGCTATTCGACTAACCTGTTCGATGAGTGGGATAAGAGCGTTGAGAGCCCGTAGGGTGCGGTGAGGTACGAACCGCACCGATCAGGGACGGATGTGGTCTCGCGAACGATGCGGTTCGCTACCGCTCACCGGCATCCTACTATCGAGAGTGAGCATAACTTAGGAACCCGGTGCGGGAAAATTGCACACCGGGATTTGTGCAGGGGGTGCCGGGTAACCGGCGTCCCTACTGCGACGCAGAGCCCGTAGGGTGCGGTGAGGTACGAACCGCACCGATCAGGGACGGATGTGGTCTCGCGAACGATGCGGTTCGCTACCGCTCAGCCTACGCTGACGATGCGGCAACAGATCACAAGGAAGCCGGCTTAACAGAGCCGTAGCGGAAATCCGGGAGCGGTGGCATTCATCTTGCTGAGGGAGACCTGGATCGATGGGATAGGGGATGCGGGAAAGACCGGGTAATCAACGGGAAGGGGCCCCGCGCCGATCAGGTTGCCGACCTGTTTTTGACAGGATTAACAGCCCGTAGGTCGGGCTTTAGCCCGACATGCCTGCCCTGAGCTGGTCGAAGTGGTCGACCTACAACCCGCGGAAAATATGGGTTCATGGCATCGTCCCCAACTGGCTGGATTTAATAGAGGCATGATGGCTTTGTTAGCGCGATTCATTGGACTTTTCGGGACCGGAGAAGCGGTTCCAGGGCTGGACGAAGCCCTGGGCCGGGCTGTTTCCCTGGTGGATTCACGCCTGCCGCAGGCCAGTGGCTGGCCGAAACGTTACCGGGCACCCCTCGCGAGGGCGCTCGAACAAGTGGATCGCGTGGCTCGGGCCATTCCGGGGCCGGTTACACTGGATGCCGAGAGCTTCCAGTTCGATCCCCTCGTCCATACCTTGTTCGCCTCGACCCAGCAGATGCAGGAGGTGATCCGCGACAGCCAGGCCATCCGGGATTACGTCGCCGCCGGCGGGAAGGGCGAGGCCTATCTCCTGTTGACCGCGTACCGCCAGGAGCGGCAGGTCTTCGGCGTCGATGACGAGGGCGGCGTCCTGCGGCGGGATGTCCCCCAGCGGCTGGTCTGGTTCAGCGAGCATCAGTTGGAGGGACCGGCCCCGACCCTGGCCGAGGCCCGGAAAGGGCTGACCTGGACCCTGTTCGACCGCTTCCTGGAGCGGGTCCGGGTGGGATTCGAGCGCATCAGACAAGAGAAGGAACGGCTCGGCTTCGAGAAAGATATGGCCTTCGACCGGCTGCGCAGCGCCAGAGGGGAAGATCGTCCCGATCTGCAAAGGGCCTTGGACGGCGTTTTGAAGCAACTGGGCGATACCCTGGAGGATCTGGAGCTGAACCACCTGCACGAGGTGTTCGAGACCGTACTGTCGCACCCCGAAGACTGTCTCTATGTCGAAGCGCATTCGCTGATCATGGACCGGATGAACCGGCTTCACCCTCAGGCAAGGGGAGAGGCGACGGTCAGCGTCGGCTTCCTGGACATCGTCGAACGCTACCGGAAACCCCGTACCGCCGTGCTGGTGTACTGCCAAGACATCCAACAGATCGCCAAGGAGGAGAAGGATTTTGGTTACCTTCCGGTAACCAGCCTTCGGCCGGGGTAACGGCAACGCCCCTGCGGCGGCCCCCCTACTCCAATTATCAGTGACCTGGTGCCGCGCTGCCAGATCCTCCTGCGCGGCGAGCCCCGGAAGGTTACTTCAGCAGGGTTAGGCTGAGGAACGAAGCCCAACATTTGGCGCTGGCCAAGGTTATTGGGCTTCCTATCGGCAGTCCAACCTACGAGCTAATACCATGAGTAACAAGCAAAAATCGACTTTTTGCTCCAGTAATAAATGCAATTAATCAAGTATATTTAGTGAAGTGTCACCGTAATTCGATAGGATTTGATTCCACAGGGGCCTTCAGCCAATCGGCCAATGCGGCCCGCCACTCCTCGCGCGGGCTGTCGAGGCCGAGCCCGGAACCCCGGACCCGTTCCTCCAGGCCCGCCAGCAGGGCGGGGATTGACTCGGGCTCCATCTCCTCGAAGAGGCTGTCGTTGAAGGCGATGAGCCAGGCGATCTGGAACGCCGCCGGCAGGGGGGCGAGGCGTTCCTGTTTCAGGATTTCGCGCAGCAGCCGGCCGCGGCGGATGGCGGCCTCCATGCCGGCCTCCAGGCGTGCGCCGAAGCGGGTAAATACCTCCAGTTCCAGGAACTGGAGGTAGTCCAGCTTCATGCGGCCGGCCTCCTCGCGGATGCGCGGCTGTTGGGCCCGGCCGCCGATGCGGGAGACCGACCGGCCGATGTCGATGGCGGGGCGGAAGCCGCTGGAGAAGAGGGTCCGGTCCAGATAGATCTGGCCGTCGGTGATGGAGATCAGGTTGGTGGGGATGTAGCTGGCGATCTCGCCCAGCTTGGTCTCGACGATGGGCAGGGCGGTGATGCTGCCGCCGCCCTGGGCGGCGTTGAGGCAGGTGGCCCGCTCCAGCAGTCGGGCGTGGACCGAGAAGATATCGCCGGGAAAGGCCTCCCGGCCCGGCGGGCGGCGCAGCAGCAGGGAGAGTTCGCGGTAGGTCTTGGCGTGGGTGGAGAGGTCGTCGTAGACCACCAGTACATCCCGCCCCTGCTGCATCCAGAACTCGGCGGCGGCGCAACCGGCGAAGGGGGCCAGGTGTTGCAGGCCGGGCAGGCTGCTGGCCTCGGCGGCCACCACCAGGCTGTAATCCATGGCGCCGAACTCACGCAGGGTCTCGATGACATCGACCAGGGTGGATCGCCTCTGGCCGATCAGGACATAGACGCAAAGGACGGCTCGGCCGCGCTGGTGGATCACTGCGTCCAGGGCGATGGCGCTGCGTCCCAGCCCCTCGTCGCCGATCAGCAACTGCCGCTGTCCCTTGCCGATGGGGATCAGGGTATCGACGATCTTGAGGCCGGTGTAGAGGGGCTGGCGCACGAAGTCGCGGGCGATGATGGGCGGGGAGGGTGATTCCAGGGGTTGGGTGCGGGTGGGGATCGGGGGCGGCAGTCCGTCCAGGGGTGTCCCCAGGGGATCGATGACCCGTCCCAGCAGTGCATCGCCGACTGGCAGGCTCAGGGTGCGGCCGGTGCTCCTGACGCTGGTCCCGGCGGTCAGGTCGTCTGTTTGGTGCAGCAGCACCGCGCCGACCAACTCTTCGGTCAGGTCGTAGACCATGGCGCGGCTGCCGTCGGCGAGGGCCAGGACATCGTCCATGGCGGCTGAGGGCAGACCGCTGATCCAGGCGATGCCGTCGCCCACAGAGACGACGGCGCCCCGTTCGCTGATCCGCAGCCCCGGTTGGTAGCTGTCCAGCCAGCGGGCCTGGCGTTGCAGGAGGTTGTCGGGGGGCGTGCTCATGAGAACCCGCCATAGCCGTAGGTTGGGTTAGGCGCGCAAACGCATTTACGCTTCGTTTCTCTTCGAGGTATATGCGCGCCGAAAAAAACGCCGGGAGCGGATTTTCGCGCCAGCCCCAACGGGGTGAGGCGCAGGGATGCGTCGAACAAACCCAACATTCTTACCGGCGCCTGTTGGGTTACGGCGCGCATATACCTTGCAGAGAGATGAAGCGAAGCTGCGTTTGCGCGCCTAACCCAACCTACAAAAAGCCCTTGGGCGTGGTTAATCCCCATGGCCCAGCTCCGCGAAGCCTTGGAGTTCGTCCCGGACGTTGGCGGCCAGGACCCAGGGGCCGATGCTGATGCGCAGGCCCGCGATCAGGCTGGCGTCCTGCTCGAAACGCACCGGGGATTCGCCGCCGCTCAGGGCGGCGAGGGCCTGGGTCAGCCGGAGCCGTTGTCCCTCGGGGAGGGGGAAGGCGCTGGCGACGACCCTCTCATCGATCCCAGCCCGGTGGTTGCGCAATGCCATGCCTTTTTCAATCGGGAGTTGGCTCAGTTCCGTAAGTGCCAGCTCGACCAGCCGCGCCTCGGTCTCGGGGCCGGCCGCCGATTCCAGCAGCCGGGCGGCGAAGCGGGCGCCCTGGGCCAGGGCGGTCTGCTCCAGGCCGCGCAGGGCGTCGGCTCGCTGGCGTTCGGCGATTACGCGCGCCTTCTCCCGTTCCCGGTCGAGATCGGCATGCAGCCCGGCCCGGCGCTGGGTCCGTTCCGCCTCGATCTCCCGGATCAGGGCCTCGCGCGCCAGCCGCCGCTCCTGCTCCCAGTCGGCGAGACGGTTTTCGTACTGTTGGCGCAGGGTCTCAGCCTCTGTCCGCAGTGCATGGGCGTCGGTAAGGGTCTTTTCGATCCCGGCCCGGCGGCGGGCGATCACCTCCTGCACCGGCCGGTAGAGGAAGCGCTTCAAGATCCACACCAGGACCAGGAAGTTGACCAGCTCCAGCAGAAAGGTGGTCCAGTTCAGTTCCACGGCCCGGCCCCTATTTCAGCAGGTGTTCCAGCAAGGGATTGCGGAACAGCACGATGAGGACGATGACCAGCACGTAGATGGCCAGGGACTCGATCATGGCCAGGCCGATGAAGAGGGTGCGCATGATCGAGCGTTCCGCCTCGGGCTGGCGCGAAAGGGCGTCCAGGGCGCGGCTGATGGCCCAGCCCATGGCGATGGCCGGGACCATGACCCCGAGGGCGATGGCGGCGACGGCGGCGACGGTCGAGACCTGAATGAAACTGGCGAGATCGGGCATGGCTTACTCCGCTGGGTTGCGTTGTTGTGACTGGATGCCGCCGGCGACGTAGATGAGCGCCAGCATGCCGAAAATATAGGCCTGCACCAGGGCCTCGACGATGTGCAGCATCAGGATGGGCACCGGGGCCAGGAAGCCCGCCACCAGCAGGATCAACAGGGCCGCCATCTCCAGGCTCATCATGTTGCCGAAGAGCCGCACGGCCAGGGCGATGGTGCGGGTGACCTCGCCGATCAGGTGGAAGGGCAGCAGGATCGGGCTCGGCGTCAGGTAGTGGCGCAGGTAGCCCTTCAGCCCCTGGATGCGGATGCCGAACCAGTGGGTCGAGAGGAAGACCAGGATGGCCAGGGCCGCCGTGGCGGAGAGGTCCCGCGTGGGCGAGTCGAGGCCGGGGATTAGCCCGGTCAGGTTGGCGATGGCGAGAAATAGCCAGAGGCTGCCGATGAAGGGCATGATCCGCTGTGCGTGTTGAGGGCTGACCGCAACGACCGCCTCATCGATGGCGCAGACAAGGCCCTCCGCCGCCGTCTGCACCGGACCGGGGTCGATGGCCAGACGGCGCGAGACCAGCCAGGCCGAGAACCCGACCAGGGCCGTGATCCCCCAGGTGGTCAGCACCGTGCCGGTGATCGCCAGGGGACCCAGCCGCAGTACCGGTTCGATGAGAAGGCTTGCGTCGGACAAGTTCGGGCTCCGGTTAGAGGCTTGGGCTTTAGGCTTTAGGCCTGAGGCTTTAGGAAATTCCCTCAAGCCTATTCTCTAATAAAAAGATAGACGTTTACCGCGCCGACCATGACGCCGAGGATGATCAGGCTCAGGGTCCAGCGCATCTGCCATGCCACAAAGAGGAAGAGAATCGCCCGGTGCCGTATCATTGGCGGGTGATTTTGCGCTGAAAGAAGGCACCAATCCCCTTTCCGCCGACACCAGCCGAACCAAATAACTGGGGTATTTTGCCATGGACAACAACGTCGAGGATTCATTACGCAGCACATTGATCGCGCAACTGGAGGCGCTTGGCGGAATGGCGGGGAATCAGCGGTTACGGGCTGCCATGGAGACGGTCCTGGGGCGGGAGATTGCCCAAGAAGCGTTCGATGCCTTGCGCGAAAGTCTGATTGCCGAAGAAATCCTGGGCCGTGGCAAAGGCCGCGGGGGCTCGGTTTACCTGATTGGCCAGACGGATAAGGAAGAGGAGGCCGACGATGAGCCATTTACGCTGGAGCATCAGGAGAGGCCTGCCCCAGAGGCATCGAGGCCTCGCAAGGCAAAGGAGACCACCCCGCGAGGTACTGCCAACCAGCCGAGCCAAGTCCTTTCCTACCGCCACGGCGACAAGCGCAAGAACAACCCCCATGTGGGCATGGTGGATACCACCAGCGACGGGGTCGAGAATGAGACCCGCTGGGCCTACGATCCCCATATCGACCCGGCCTTGCAGTTCGATTCCGGCCGGGCCGGCATCGAAAACCTGATCGACGATGCCCTGGCGTCCGGCGACCCGGCCCAGATGCGCGCCACCTTGGAACAGTTGAAGCGCATGCAGGCCCCCTACCTCAACTGGAGTGGCAAGGCCGAGCGCACCAGCTTCGAGGTGGACACCGTTTCCCTGCACGTTCATGAGCGCATCGACCCCGCCACCATCCTCGCCGCCCTGCAAAAGCAGTTAAAGAACCCCTCTCCCGCAAGCGGGAGAGGGGCAGGGGTGAGGGGAGGTGGTACCTTCCAGCCCGATCTTTTTTCCGCCCCCTTCGAAAATCTGCCGCTACGTGATGCTATCGACTTCTACAAGCACGAACGCGACTGGGCCAACCGCCTGATCTCCGGCGACTCGCTGCTGGTGATGAACTCCCTGCTGCAAAAGGAAGGCATGGCCGGTCAGGTGCAGATGATCTACATCGACCCGCCCTACGGCATCAAATACGGCTCCAACTTCCAGCCCTTCACCCACAAGCGCGATGTGAAGGACCGCAAGGACGAGGACCTGACCCAGGAACCGGAGATGATCAAGGCCTTCCGCGATACCTGGGAATTGGGCATCCATTCCTACCTGACCTATCTGCGCGACCGTTTGCTGCTGGCGAAGGAGTTGTTGATCGAGTCGGGCAGTGTGTTTGTGCAGATTTCGGATGAGAATTTGCACCATGTGCGGGAGGTGATGGATGAGGTGTTTGGCGCGGGCAATTTTGTCAGCCTGATTACTGTCGCGAAAACAAGTAGCGCGACGAGCGAACTATTGGCTGGCGTATCCGACTACCTTGTCTGGTATGCCAGAGATAGTGATAAGGTGAAATACCGTCAGCTTTTTAAGGACAAGGAGATAGGTGGTGCAGGAGGTGGACAGTACTCGTCACTACGATACCCAGATGGGCAGCGTATTCGTGTTCCAGATGTGGAGAAGGCGCTAACAGAGGCAGCAGAAGGGACAAGGGTCTTTCGCCTTGACAATATGACTAGCCAGCGACCGCCCGGCGACTTCCCTGTTGAAGTATTTGGAAAACAAATTCGGCCAGCTAATGGATATTGGAAAACTGGTGAATCAGGTATGCGGTTGCTTGCGCGTTCAGGGCGACTTGATTTGGTCGGCAAGACACTGTGCTACGTGCGCTATATAGACGATTTCCCAGTCTTTCCCTACTCCAACCTCTGGACTGATACGGTTACTTCTGGGTTTTCAGACAAGAAGGTTTACGTTGTTCAAACCAACGCCAACATCGTCGAACGCTGCCTTTTGATGACCACCGACCCCTGCGACCTGGTGCTCGATCCCACCTGCGGTTCCGGCACCACCGCCTTCGTTGCCGAGAAATGGGGCCGGCGCTGGATCACCTGCGATACCTCCCGTGTCGCCGTTACTCTGGCCAAGCAGCGGCTGCTCACCGCCGGCTACGACTATTACGAGCTGAAATATCCCCAGGAGGGGCTGCGCGGCGGTTTCATCTATAAGACCGTGCCCCACGTCACGCTGAAATCCATCGCCAACAATCCCGAGATCGACGAGATTTACGAGCGGTTGCATCCGGCCATTGAAAAGACGCTGGCCGACCTGAACGAATCACTTGTAGGGGCGGCTTCAGCCGCCCAAGGGCGAATGAATTCGCCCTTACAGGAATGGGAGGTTCCTTTCGATTTTCCGCCCAACTGGCCCGAATCCGCCCGCGCCCCGTTCGATGCCTTCCACGCGGCGCGCCAAGCCATGCAAAGGCAGATGGACGCCTCCATCGCCGCCCACGCAGATCAGGAAACCCTCTTCGACCAGGCGGAAAAATCGAAGACCAAGCTGCGCATCACAGGCCCTTTCACGGTGGAGGCGGTGCCTTTCCCCACGGTGCTGGCCCTGGAACCCAATCACGACGGGGAAGGTAGTATGGGTTTCGAGGCCGACGTGGCGGTGGCCCGTTCCGGGGTGACCTCGCGCCAGGCGCAATGGCGCGACGAACTGCTGAAGACCGGTATCCGCGGCAAGGCGGGCCAGATGTTGAAACTGATCGACCTGGAACCTTTGCCGGGCGCCAGGTACATCCACGCGGTAGGCACGGTTGCCGAATCGAGCCAGCGGGTCGCTGTGAGCTTCGGCCCCGAACACGCCGCGTTGGAGCAGCGTCA
This sequence comes from Gammaproteobacteria bacterium, assembly GCA_018812525.1. Classification (GTDB taxonomy): domain Bacteria; phylum Pseudomonadota; class Gammaproteobacteria; order Chromatiales; family Chromatiaceae; genus YD12-FULL-61-37. Next base: position 18,537 of record JAHJDE010000052.1, on the reverse strand, counting down.
GGTGGAGATCGCCATGCGAGAGGCGGGCGAGCTGTTCCCGCTACCCAAGATGCTGGTGTTTTGCGCCTTCACCTTCGACCCGGAAGCGGCGAAGGACATCGATAACATCAAGGGCATCACCGCCCTGAAGGTGCAGATGAATACCGATCTGCTCACAGAAGATTTGAAGAAGGCCCGCGCCGGTAATCAGTCTTTCTGGCTGATGGGCCAGCCGGACGTGGAGTTGCGGCATCTGCCCGATGGCCGCTATGAAGTCGAGGTCCACGGCTTCGATTATTTCGACACCAGCAGCGGTGAACTGAGGTCCGGCGGCAAGAAACAGATTGCGATGTGGGCGTTGGATACGGACTACGACAACCGTTCGCTGTTTCCCCAGCAGGTATTCTTCCCCATGGCCGGGGCCAAGGAGGGCTGGAACAAGCTGAAGCGGGATATCCGCGCCGAGCTGAACGAGGTGCTTCTGGCCCAATTCCACGGCACGGTCTCGATACCCTTCATGCCGGGCAATAACCGCTGTATCGCGGTTAAGATCGTGGATGACAGGGGGATTGAATCACTGAAGGTTATTCCACTGGAGTAACGGGAGGATTTCCGGCCGTGCATATCACCTATTTGAAGCTGAAGAACTGGCGAAATTTCCGCGATGCGGAGATCCATCTGTCCCCGAGGACCTATGTCATTGGACCAAATGCCTCCGGCAAATCGAATCTGCTGGATGTGTTTCGTTTCCTGCGCGACCTAAGCAAGCCGGCCGGTGGCGGGCTGCAAAAGGCCGTCAAGGATAGGGACGGAATCACCAAGCTGCGTTGCCTCCATGCCCGCAAGGATACCGAGGTTCGCTTGGAGGTACATTTGGCTGAGGAGGGTGAGTCGCCGGAGCCTGCCTGGAAATACATTCTGGGCTTCAAACCCGAAGGGAAGGGGACGCACCGGTTGCTGGTTTCCGCCGAGCAGGTCTGGCGCGAGGGGAGATGCTTGTTCGAACGGCCCAATACCCATGATGTCCAGGATGAGCAATTGCTCACCCAAACCCACTTGGAGCAGATTCAGGCCAACGGCGAGTTCAGGGATATCGCCGATTTCTTCAGCAACGTCACCTATCTGCATCTGGTGCCGCAGTTACTCAAATATGGCGACAAGATCGGCGGTCAACGCCTTGAGGACGATCCCTTTGGCCAAGGGTTCTTGGAGCGTATCGCCAAATGCCCCGCAAAGACCCGCGATGCCCGTCTGCGCAAGATCACCAAGGCGCTGTCCGCTGCCGTTCCCCAATTCAAGGATCTGCGTTTCCAAGCAGACAAGGTCTCCGGCAGGCCCCACCTGGAGGCGCTTTATGAGCATCACCGACCCCATGGGGCATGGCAGAGGGAGGAGCACTTCTCCGATGGAACCTTGCGATTGATCGGGTTGCTCTGGTCGCTATTGGACGGTGACTCCTTGCTGTTGCTGGAAGAGCCGGAGCTTTCGCTGAATCAGGGGGTTGTGGAACAGATACCGCTGTTGATCGACCGGTTGTTGCGGCAGTCCAAGCACCGACGCCAGGTGATCATCAGCACCCACAGCGAGGCCCTGTTAGGCAATCCTGGAATCGACGGGCGGGATGTGGTGGTGTTGGAGTCGACGACGGAAGGCAGCCGTATTCGTGGGATTACCCAAGAGGAGCATCTGAGCCTGCAAGCAGGCCTCTCCGTGGCTGATGTGGTTTTGCCGAAGACAAGGCCCCAGGAAGTCTCTCGGCTTGGGTCCTGGGGCCAATGACGGACATCATGCTTGCCACGGAGGACGAACTCAGCGAGGCGGTCGGTCATCGTCTGGTTGCCGAGACGGGAGGGGGGCTGCGTGTGTGCCAGACTTTTCGCAAAAGAGGATTCGGATATCTGAAATCCCGTTTGCCGAATTTCCTGGAAATCTCCCGGCGAATTCCGTTGCTGCTGTTGACCGATCTCGATCAGGGCGAATGCGCGCCTTCCCTGAAGAGGGCCTGGCTCGGCAGCCGCGAAATGGGTCTGAATCTGTTGTTTCGAGTGGCGGTACGCGAAACGGAATCCTGGTTATTGGCGGATAGAGAGGCCATGGCGGCATTTCTGGGCCTATCCATTGCTCGGCTGCCAGATAATCCCGACGGGTTGAGGGACCCGAAGGCCGAATTGCTCAATTTGGCGAGGAAAAGCAGGAGTCGCTCCCTAAAACAGGATCTGTTGCCGGTTGCCGGTTCCACCTCACAAATCGGCCTTGGCTATAACAAGGTGCTGGGTGATTTTATTCACAACCACTGGAGTGGGGAGCGGGCGGCCAGCCATTCCCCGAGCTTGGCCAGGGCGCGTAACCGCATCAACGAATTGGCGGTTTCAGCCCGCACAGGAAAAAGGCGGAACGGGGGGAGTCGATCACCAAGGACAGGGATTATGCCAAGCGCCTGGAGGCCATCCTCCAGGCAGCAGGATTGCCGCAAGACAGGCGTGATGCGCTGCTGCGGTCCAGGCAGGAAGAGCAGTTGCGCGCCATCGTCGATTCCGTGGGCAAGCGAGGCAAGCCGGGCCAGCGACTGCAAAACGTCATCTCCGTGGCAATGCTGTCGGAGGGCTGGGACGCCGCCAATGTCACCCACATCATGGGCCTGCGCGCCTTCACCAGCCAATTGCTGTGCGAGCAAGTGATCGGCCGGGGCCTTCGGCGCGTTTCATACGAGCGGGACGAGAACGGGCTGTTTCTGCCGGAATATGTGAATGTGTTCGGCGTTCCGCTGTCCATCTTCCAAGACGTGGGGGAAGGCGGAGAGCCACCGCCCCCACCCAAGCCGAGCATCCAGGTGGAGGTGGTGCCGGGGCGCAATCAGTTTGAAATCCGATGGCCGAATGTGCTGCGGATCGATACGGTGCTGAGGCCGACCTTGACCATGGATTGGGAGGTCATGGAGCCTCTGACCCTGGACCCGATGCAGACGCCCATCCATGCCGAAGTCGCCCCGGCGCTGGCGGGTCAGGCCGATCTATCCAAGGTGAGCGAGATCGACCTGGAAAAAGCGGTGGAAGAGTTTCGTCTGCAAAACCTGATCTTCCGCGCCGCACGCAAGCTCTATCTGCAAAGCGCCGACACCTTCTCTGGCGATAGGCAGTATCTTGCTGTGCAGCTCATCCGTTTGGTGGAGGATTTCCTGGCCAGCGGCAGGCTCGAAATCCCAAGTCTGTGGCACCAGGACCCGGTGCGCCGCCGCATCCTGATCGCCATGAATATGGACAGTCTGGTCGGCCATGTGAACCGGTTCGTCCAGTTGCAGAACCAGGAAAGGTTGGCGGTTTGCTTCGATCAGGAAAACCCCATCGGCTCCACCGCCCGCATGCGTACCTGGTACACCACCAAACCCTGCGAGGCCACGGCTCGATCCCAGATCAGCCATGTGGTGTATGACAGTGTTTGGGAAAAGGCTGTGGCGGATCTTTGCGAGAAAGAGACGACGGTTCTGGCTTGGGCCAAGAATGACCATCTGGACTTCAAGATTCGCTATCTCTATCGGGGGTCGTCCCGAAATTTCATCCCGGATTATCTGATTCGCCTGAATAGCGGCCAGACGCTGGTGTTGGAGGTGAAAGGCCAGGACAGCGATCAAAATCGCGCCAAGCGGGCCGCCATGCAAACCTGGATTCAGGCGGTCAACGAGCAGGGCAGCTTCGGTCAGTGGTGCTTCGAGGTCGTGTTCGATCCAGCCGGTATCAGAGATGCCATTCGGCATCATTCCCTGATAAACAGATAGACGTTAACCGCGCCGACCATGACGCCGAGGATGATCAGGCTCAGGGTCCAGCGTAATGAATATCCCTGGGCGAGGCCGTCGAGCCAGAGCCCCAGATAGGCCCCGCCCACCACCGGCAGCACCAGCAACAGGCCCAGGGTGCCGACGAAGACCGTCTGCCCGATCAGGGTCGGCCGCTCCCGTTCGGCCTTGCGCATGCGCTGGGCCTGGCGTTCCACCTGTTGCCTGAGTTCATTCCGCTGGTTCATCCCAAATTCCTCGATGCATTGTAACTATTCGGCCCCCCCTCCCCAACCCCCCCCTGCAAAGGGGGAGGGGGCAATTTCCGAATTGAGCTGAACAGTTGCGATGCCTTTTTGTAGGATGTGGTGAGGCACGAACCGCATCATTCGCGGTGGAGTCCTAGATGCTCATCCTGCGTAGGCCGTCTTGCCCCACTCCCCGAGGCGTTTGAACAACTCCCGCTCCATCCGCCGCAGGCTCTCCCTCGTGCCGCGCAGTTGCTCCTCCTCGGCCAGGAGCTGTTGCGCCAGGGCCGTGCTGATGCGCCCGTAGTCGTCGTCGCGCAAATAGTGCTGACAGGTCAGGGTCAGCCTGTTGGCGCGGAAGTAGAGCAGGGCGCCAGGCAGGGCCAGGTATTGCCAGGGGTCCTCCTCACCGGTTCGGAAACGGGCCAGGCCCATGACCAGCAAGGTCATGAAGCGGGCATGGCTCGCCCGGATACCGAAGGATCCCGAGGCATCCTCGCCGACGAAGGAGGTCACCCCCCCGATCTCCTCGGCATGGGTGGCGTCTTGGAGCAACAGGTGGAAGCTGTTCATCGTGAATTCTCTGTCACGGAGGCACTACGAGTTACCTTCACTGCAAGCATAGCCCAGGAGCAGGTGCTGGCTATGGGGATATGGGGCAGCAACAAAGCGGTACTCCAAATCGAGGTACCAGTGAGGAACTTGCAAAATGGCCTTCCTGACCATTTTGCAAGACGAAAACGAGAAGTGGTACAGGGATGTACCGTTTACGGACCAAAGGACGGAAAAATGTGATTTTTCGTTTTCTTCATTTTCAATGGCTTAGGCCATTGGAAATGGCTGTTCATCCCTGAACCGCAAGAGGTTCTTGCAGTTTTGCAAGAACCTCCAGTGCATCTGGTCGCCAGCTATTACCTTGCATAACCAAGGACTGTGCTTGAGAATGCACGGTATGAATCGCCACGCCCTCGCCCTGATTGTGGAACTGCTCGGCCTGTTCCCTTGTGTCGCCATCGCCGGTGTCCGCCAGTGCGGCAAGACCACGCTGCTGGGGCAGATACCTGGCGACTGGCGCATCCACGACCTGGAAAAACAGGCGGACGCAGAGACCATCGCACGGGACCCAGACCTGTTCTTTCGGCTCAATCCAGATCGTGTCGCCATCGACGAATGCCAGTTGCAGCCGCGTCTATTCCCTGCCCTGCGGGTGGCCATCGACAGCGACCGCAACCGTCCCGGTCGATACGTCATCACCGGCTCCAGTTCCCCGGACCTGCTTTCCGCCATGTCGGAAAGCCTGGCGGGGCGCGTCGCCATCGTGGAACTATCCCCCTTCGGCCTGGCCGAGGCCCATGGGCATCCGCCTTCCGGGTTCTTCCCATGCCTGGCGGAGCGCCGGCCATTGCGGGACTACCTGGGCCTGCCCGCCCGGCTTGAGCCGGTTGCCATCCACGACTACTGGCTGCGCGGTGGCTATCCCGAAACCTGGTTAAAGAACCAACCCCGTTTCACCAAGTTGTGGATGCAGAACTACCTGCAAACCTATCTGGATCGGGACCTGCCACGCCTGTTTCCGGGGCTGGACCGGGAAAAATTCCGCTTGTTCGCCAACATGCTGGCCCACCTATCCGGCCGCGTCATCAACTACTCCGAAGTGGCGCGCGCCCTGGGCGCATCCCAGCCCACGGCCCGGGACTACTTCCGTATCGCCGACGGTACCTTTCTCTGGCGCCATCTGCCCGCCTACGACAAGGACGCCGTCAAACGTGTGGTGAAACACCCCAAGGGCTTTCTACGCGACAGCGGCCTGCTCCATTACCTGCTGCGCCTCCAGGACATGGAACAATTGCGTGCCCACCCCGGCATGGGAGCCTCTTGGGAAGGCATGGTGATCGAGACCCTGCTGCGCGGCCTGGACGTCCAGAGCACGGATTACCGGGCTTACCACTACCGCACCGGCGCGGGCGCGGAGGTGGATCTGGTGCTGGAAGGCGAGTTCGGCCTGCTGCCAATCGAAATCAAATACACCCAGCACGTGGACAGCCGTTCGCTACGGGCCATTCGAGACTTCGTCGAGGAACGCTGCTGTCCCTATGGCATCGTCCTCAACAACGACGAGCGGCCGAGGATGCTGGACGAAAAACTGGTGGGGGTGCCGGTGGGGTGTTTGTGAGGGATGTGGGCCGCCCCTTCGACTCCGCTCAGGACAGGGTTTGCCGGCCTAACGATCATGGGGCGAGCCCCACCCCGATAGATGAAAGGTGGTCTCGCCCCCTTCGACTCCGCTTCCTTCGACTCCGCTCAGGACATGCCTGATCGTTCCCCCTCCCCAACCCTCCCCCGAGAGGGGGAGGGGGCAAACGAGTGCTTCGCGACTTTCACGGTAATTCTTCTGGTCTTCATATCACAACCCCCGCCATGGCCCCCCGCATATAACACTGCTCCTCCGGCAACTCATCGTAATCCCCCCGCAGGAAGGCATCGCAGTCGGTGAGGGTCTGTTCCAGGGTCACCGAGACCCCGGCGGTGCCGGCGTGGGAGGCGGTGGTCCAGAAGGGTTGGGTCAGGTAGCGTTGCAGCTTGCGGGCGCGCATGACGACCTTGCGGTCCTTGGCGGAGAGCTCTTCCACCCCCAGCATGGCGATGATGTCCTCCAGCTCCCGGTAGCGGGCCAGGTGTTCCCGCACCCCCTCGGCGATCTCGTAGTGGCGCGACCCCAGGGTATGGCGGTCCATGAGGCGGCTGCCCGATTGCAGGGGGTCCACGGCGGGGTAGATGCCCTTGCCGGCCTGGTTGCGGGAGAGGATGACCGTCGTATCGAGATGGCTGAGGATGGCGCTGACCGCCGGGTCGGTCATGTCGTCCGCCGGGACGTAGACCGCCTGGACCGAGGTGATGCCGCCCCGGCGGGTGGAGAGGATGCGGTCCTGCATCTCCGCCACCTCGCTGGTGAGGGTGGGCTGGTAGCCGACCGTGGCCGGCATGCGCCCCAGCAGGCTGGAGACCTCGCTGCCCGCCTGGACGAAGCGGAAGACGTTGTCCATGACGAACAGGACCTCCTTGCCCAGGCTGTCGCGCAGATACTCGGCATAGGTCAGGGCGGAGAGGCCAATCCGAAAGCGTACCCCTGGCGACTCGTTCATCTGACCGAAGATCAGCAGGGTCTGGGGCAACACCCCCGCCTCGCGGACCTCGTGCCAGAGTTCGTGTCCCTCGCGGATGCGTTCGCCGACGCCGGCGAAGACCGAGACCCCCTGATGCAGCTTGGCCACCGCGTGCATGAACTCCATGATCAGCACCGTCTTGCCCACCCCCGCCCCGCCGAAGACGCCGGTCTTGCCGCCCTTGACGAAGGGGCAGAGGAGGTCGATCACCTTGATCCCGGTCGCCAGCTTATCGCCCATCCCCAGGGTCTCGCTCAGGGGCGGCGGGTGGCCATGGACATTGCGAAACTCGGTAGCCGGCAGGGGGAGGCCGCCGTCCAGCGGTTCACCGAAGATATTCAGCAGCCGCCCCAGGCAGGCCGCCGAGACCGGCACATGCAGCGGCGATCCCGTGTCATAGACCGGCATCCCCCGGCTCAGACCCGAGGTGCCGTGCAGGGTGATGGCCCGTACCCGGCGGCGGTCCAGGTGCTGGTGGACCTCGAACAGATAGGACTGATGAAAACCATCCCTGGCTTTCACCCCTCCGGGGTCGCTACGCGGTCCAAATTCGCTCCCGGCGGATTTGTGAAGATCCAGGGCCGAAAAGAGCGCCTGGTGCAGGGGCGGCAGCCGGTCACAGGCAATGACCACCACAGGCCCATGCACCTCGGTGATGATCCCGATGGGATCGGTCCTGGGTCTCTCGGTGGCGAAGGAGTCAGACATGCTGGTTGAATCCAAGGACGTGGGCATGCTTCAAGCGTAGCTTACCCAGCTTGGTGTTACTTTTGCCCCTAAATCGATCCCAATGCGTCTACTCGTCGCCGCCGCCTCCTACCAACAGGCCGGACAGGCTGCAACGGGGGCGAGCCCTTGGGTACTTCTCGATTCAATGATCCCGCCGCCGAGGCAGTCGTCGCCACGATAGAAGACAATCGATTGGCCGGGAGTGACGGCCCTTTGTGTCTGTTCGAATCGTACGCTACAGCGGCCGGGATCGCTTCCGGACAGCATGAAGGCGCAGTCCTGCAGGGGCTGGCGATGACGGATGCGGGCCTGGCAGCCGAATTCCCCGTCCGGCGGGGCGCCCGCCACCCAATGCAGCTCGGTCGCCGTCAGGGTCGAGGAGAGCAGTAAAGGGTGGTCGTGCGCCTGGGCCACGATGAGCCGGTTGCGGTCCAGATCCTTGTCCACCACATACCAGGGTGATTCCTTGCCCTCGGCCTGGCCGCCGATACCCATCCCTTTGCGCTGGCCCAGGGTGTAATACATCAGCCCCTGGTGCTCCCCCAGCTCGATGCCCTCCGGCGTGACGATAGGGCCGGGGCTGGCCGGGAGGTAGCGCTTGAGAAAGTCGCTGAAGCGGCGTTCGCCGATGAAACAGATCCCGGTGCTGTCCTTGCGCTGGAAGTTGGGCAGTCCCGCCGCGCGTGCCCGTTCCCGCACCTCGCTCTTTCGCAAGCCACCCAAGGGAAACTGCGTCCGCGCCAGGGCGGCCTGGCCGACCATGTAAAGAAAATAGGTCTGATCCTTCTCCTCGTCCGCTGCCCGCAGGAGCCGGGTAGCGCCGGGCTCGTGGCTCAGCCGGGCATAGTGGCCGGTGGCGATGAAGTCCGCTCCCCGCTCCAAGGCATGATCCAGGAAGGCGCGAAACTTGATCTCCCGATTGCAGAGGACATCGGGGTTGGGTGTGCGGCCGATACGGTATTCGGCCAGAAAGAGTTCGAAGACCCGGTCCCAGTATTCGGCGGAGAAGTTGACCGTCTCCAAGGGAATGTCGAGCCGTTCAGCCACCGCGCGCGCCTCTTTCAGGTCCTCGGCGGCGGCACAGTAGGCCTCGGCGTCATCCTCCTCCCAGTTCTTCATGAACAGGCCGGAGACCGCCCAGCCCTGCTCCTTCAGCAGCAGGGCAGCCACGGCCGAATCGACACCGCCGGACAGACCGACGACCACGGCCCCTTTCATCCCGATTTCCTCGTCAACCGAAAAGAACGCAAAGGAACGCCAGGAATAGGGTAGGGTAGGGGCGGGTTTGAAACCCGCCCGTACAACACCCGCCCGTACAACACCCGCCCATACAAAACCCGCCTGTACAACGCATGGCCATTTACCCGGAAGGGGAATGCCTTGACGGAGATAATCCAGTGATTTCCTTGGTGTTTGTCCTTCGCGGTTGAAAGGAGGTTTCCAGGTTCATTGAGATTAGGGTTCTTGAGTACCGGAATGCTTTGCATTTGAGTCAAATTCTGCTGCAAGGCGCTCCTACGGCTTGTATTGCTTGAATTCAGCGGGATGCCAGCCGTGCCACCACTCCTTGGCGGGGAGGATCTCGGGCTCCACGCCGTTGTCGTGGAACCAGGAGTCCACGGCATAATCGACCTTGCTCTGCTTGTCGCGCACCACGGCCGTGGTATGGGGCAGACCCATGATGAACCAGCCGCGCGTGGAGGTTTCCTGAACTGAATGGAAGCGGAACAGGCCATCCTGCTCCATTAGGGTCAGGTAGGTGGTCGTATTCGTGGACTCGTCGATGCAGTCCTGCTGGTTACCCTCGGCGCCGACGCCCTTGAGGTTCATGCTCTTGTCGTTCTGGGTGCCAATGACGGGCCCGACGATGATCTCCATGAGCCCGATCGCCCTGGCGATGCGCTGGCGCTCCTCGGCCGGGTCCTTGGGCGGTGGCGAGAACTGATCCCGTATCCGCTGCCAGTCGGCCTCGCCGATGCCGATGGTTGCCGTCTCCGCGCAACTGTGGTTGAAGCAGACCGTGAATTTGTCCGGCTTGGGCGGATTCGCCCAGTCACGCGGGGAATCCTCGGGGAAAAAGCCCACGGCCCCGGCCAGGGAGGGGAGCCAGAGCATCAGCATAACGATCATGGGGCGAGGCGAGCCACTCCAAAGGAATAAAGGCCGCCTCGCCCCTGATCGTTCCCTCTCCCCAACCCTCCCCCAGAGGGGGAGGGGGCAAAAGAGCGCTTTGCGGATTTTATTGGTAAGGCCGTCAGTCCATCTCATTGATCAACTCCAGGGGAAAGTGCCGCCCATTCAAATGGTCGTCGAGGCAGCGCAGCACCATGGGACTGCGCAACTGATAATGACCCGAACGGACCTCCGCCGGGGTCAGCCAGAGGGCCTCAATGATCCCTTCGTCCAGGGCCTGATCCGGCCGGTGGTCGTCCACCTGGCCATGGAAGCAGTACCGGACATAGGTCGGACCCTGCGGGGGAATGCGCCAACGGTAGATCCCCACCAACCCATCGGGCCGGAAGCCCCAGGCCGTCTCTTCTCGGGTCTCGCGGATGGCGGCCTGGATGAAGTGTTCGTTTTCTTCCAGATGGCCAGCAGGCTGGTTGATGACCTGCCGCCCCCTGGCCCATTCCAGCACGAACAGGAAATGGCCCTCTCTCTCGGCGATGACGGCGACAGTGGTGCAGGGTGTCCAAGGCATGGCGCGGGATTTTATCACAGCCTTTCCCGGATTCCGCGCCTCGGTACGGTTATGCCGGGAACCTCCAATTGCCGCCATTCGCCCGGCAGCAGCCCTTCCAGCCGCCATTCGCCGATCTGCACCCGGACCAGTCGGAGCGTAGGAAAACCAACCGCGGCAGTCATGCGCCGGACCTGGCGATTGCGGCCCTCACGGATCCTGAGTTCGATCCAGGTCGTGGGTATCTGGGCACGAAAACGCACCGGCGGGTCACGCGGCCAGAGCTTGGGATCTGGAATTGCCTTGGCTTGAGCAGGCAAAGTGGGGCCATCATTGAGCAGAACGCCCTCCCGCAGACGTTGCAGGGCGGTTTCGTCGGGGATGCCTTCCACCTGGACCCAGTAGGTCTTCCATGTCTTTGCTTTTGGGTTTGAGAGCCGGTGCTGCAACCGCCCATCGTCCGTCAACAACAGCAATCCCTCGCTGTCCAGATCCAGCCGACCGGCGCAGTACACGCCCGGCAGGGGGATAGAATCCGCCAGGGTCGGGCGGCCCTCCTTGTCGGTGAACTGGGTAAGGACGCCATAGGGCTTGTTGAAAAGAATCAGCTCGGCCATGCCCGGATTCAGTGGAGTTCCGTGACCCTGAACCGCAGATCCAGGTTCTGGATCGATTGGCGATTGAAGTAGCCGGTAAGGGAGCGCTCCTCCTGGCGCACCTCGTTACTGATGCCACCCAGACTGATCCAATCCCCCCGGATCAATGCAAGAGTGCTGAGAATAACTGCAATACGCAGCTTCATCTTGATGTTTTCCTTTTGGTGCGAGCCGAGGCCGAAAAACAAGACCTAAGAGGTTCTTGCAAAACTGCAAGAACCTCTCGCGGTTCAGGGATGAGCCTTGCAAAATGGCCAGGATGGCCATTTTGCAAGTTCCTCCTAAGGCGTCGAGCAAGAATAACTTGAACATCTTGCATCTCGTCTTCAGGCCACATTTGGCCGATCTTCAATCGATCAATTTTCGCGGCAGAGCCGCTCCCACGGCGGTGGGAGCGGCTCTGCCGCGAAAATAAGCGGTATTGCTCAATCAGATCGACCAAATCTGACCTGAATCTGAGCGCGATATTGTCCAACTTATTCCCGGACAGCTCCTAAATCCGAGCGCAATATTGCTCAAGTTATTCTTGCTCGACGCCTTATTCGTTTGAATTACCCCGGTTCGATATCGGTCACCCGGACCCTCTCCTTGCCATTCAGGCGCCAGCGGACGTTCCATCCCCCAAGGCGCATGCCGTATTCCTTCTCGTCCGCCTCGCCCTTGTAGGCGGGACGGGGGTCGAGGGTCAATGTCTCCGCAATGAGGCTGCGCAGGTACTCCCCATCCCCTAAGGCCGCGAGTACCGCTTCGGCATCCGTATCGAATATAACCGCCAGTCGCTTGCCGGGGGGCGCCGGGGCGAGGGCGCTGCTGGCATCGGAGAGGGCATCGGCATAGGGGATGTAGGGCTTGATATCGAGCACAGGGGTGCCATCGAGGAGATCGAGACCGGAGAGGCTCAGGCTCACCCCCTCCCCGTCGCACCGAATCCCCTCCAACTTGACCACGGACAGGCCGATGGGGTTCGGGCGGAAACCGGAACGGGTGGCAAAGACCCCGACCCGCTTGTTGCCGCCCAGACGGGGCGGGCGTACCCGGGGACGCCAGGAGCCGGCGCCGATGTCGTGAAAGACGAACAGCAGCCAGAGGTGGCTGGTCGTCTCCAGGCCCGCGAGGGCCTCCGGGCAGTCGTAGGGGGGCAGCAGAATCAGCCTGCCCCGCGCGGCCGGCACAAGGCCCGACTGGCGGGGGATGCCGAACTTCTCCCTATAGGGGCTCTCGATCCGGCCGATGGCCTCGAAATGGAAGTCAGGCTCCATCGCCGGCGCCGCCGTGGCGATTAGGGCCGGTTGTCGGTCCCGGCCCCTTCCTTCTGCACCGGCATCAGGTCGTCCTTGCTGACACCCAGGGCCAGTGCCAGGGCGCTGGCGACATAGATGGAGGAGTAGGTGCCGATCAGGATGCCGATGATCAACACCATGGCAAAGCTGAAGATTACCTTGCCGCCGAACAGGGCCAGGGCCAGCACCACCAGAAAGGTGGCCAGGGAGGTGATGATGGTGCGGGAGAGGGTCTCGTTGAGCGACCGTTCGGTAATCTCCTCGGGGCTCCCCTTGCGCATCCTGCGGAAGTTTTCCCGGATGCGGTCGAAGACCACGATGGTGTCGTTGAGGGAATAGCCGATCACAGCCAGGACCGCCGCCAGGGCCGGTAGGTCGAACTCGTACCAGAGGAGAGAGAAGCAGCCGAGGGTAATGATGACATCATGCACCAGGGCGAGGACCGCGCCGAGGGAAAAGCGATATTCGAAGCGGAAACCCACGTAGACCAGAATGCCGATCAGCGTATAGAGCAGGGCCAGTCCGCCATCCTCAGCCAACTCGCTGCCCACCTGGGGACCTACGAACTCCACCCGGCGCAGTTCCAACTGGGTGCCGCCAGCGGAGAGTCCTTGGAATACCTTGTCGGCCAGCTTCTGGTCGCCCTGCGTGGCGGATGGGGGCAGCCGGATCAGGACATCGCGGGCCGAACCGAAGTGCTGCACCACTGCATCGCTGAAACCGCCGGCGGCCAGGTCCTTGCGAACCTTATCCAGCTCGACGCTCTCCGTATAACCGACCTCCACCAGGGTGCCGCCGGTGAAGTCGATGCCGAAATTGAGCCCTCTGGTAAGCAGGGCTGCCACTGAGGCCAGTATGGCCACGACGGAAAGTACCAGCGCGAGTTTGCTCGCGCGCAAGAAACGGATATTGAGGTTGGAGCTGATCAGTTCCATACCGCTGCCCTCCAGGGTCAGATATAGAGTCGCTTAACGCGCCTGCCGCCATAGATCAAATTGACCAGGGAGCGTGTGCCCATGATGGCGGTAAACATGGAAGTGAGAATGCCGATGAACAGCACCACGGCGAAACCCTTGACGGGCCCGGAGCCGAATCCGAACAGGACCACGGCGGCGATCAGGGTTGTGAGGTTGGAGTCGACGATGGTGGCGAAGGCCTTCTCGTAGCCGGCAAAGATACTGGCCTGGGGCGAACTGCCGATGCGCAGCTCCTCGCGTATTCGCTCGTTGATCAGGACATTGGCGTCCACGGCCATGCCCACGGTCAGGACGATGCCGGCGATGCCGGGCAGGGTAAGGGTCGCCTGCAACAGTGACAGTACCGCGACGATCATCACCACGTTGAACAGCAGGGCCAGGTTGGCCAGTACGCCGAACATCTTGTAGTAGAAAATCATGAAGGCCATGACCACCGACATGCCGATGACGACCGATATGAAGCCCTGATTGATGTTGTCCTGGCCCAGGCTGGGGCCGACGGTGCGTTCCTCCACGATCTCGATCGGCGCAGCCAGGGCGCCGGCCCGCAACAGCAGGGAGAGGTCGCGCGCCTCGGCCGGGCTGTCCAGGCCGGTGGTCTGGAAGCGTGCGCCGAAGGGCTCGCGGATGGTTGCGATGCTGATGACCTCCTCCACCTTCTCCTTACGCTTCACGACCTTGCCATCCACCCTGCTGGTCGTAGTGCGGTTTTCGATGAATATCACGGCCATGGGCTTGCCGACGTTCTCGGTGGTCACACTGCGCATACGGCGCGCGCCCTGGCCATCGAGGCTGACGGTGACCATGGGCGATCCGTCACGGGAATCGAAGCCGGAGGCGGCGTCGGTGATCTGGTTGCCGGTCACTATGACCTGCTTCTTCAGCAACACCGGCCGGCCATCACGGGATTTGTAGAGCTTGGCGCCGGGCGGTACCCGGCCCGCCAGGGCGTCCTCCACGCTGTGTTCCGTATCGACCAGGCGATATTCCAGGGTCGCGGTCGCCCCCAGGATCTCCTTCAGCTTGGAAGGGTCCTGGGCACCGGGGAGCTGTACCACGATACGGCGCTCGCCCTGCTGCTGGATGACCGGCTCGGCTACCCCCAGGGAGTTGACGCGATTGCGCAGGGTGGTGATGTTCTGTTGCAGGGCAAATTTCTTGACCGCGATCTGCTCCGCCAGGGGTATGGTGATGCTGATCGAATAGCTATCAGGCTGGTCCAGGGACTCCATTTTCAGGTTGCGGAACTCCTCAGCGAGCTTCTTCGCAGCCTCGTCCCTAATCGCCGCCTCCTTGAAGGACAGGGACAGCTTGTCGCCCTCCTGCCGCAGGCCGCTGTACCGCAGCCTCTCTTCGCGCAGGAAGGTGCGGATGTCGCCCAGGTAGCGCTCCATCGCCTGGAGCAGGGCCGCATCCATGTCCACGTCGATCAGCACATGGATGCCACCGCGCAGATCGAGCCCCAGATACATGGGCTGAAGCCCGAGCGAAGCAATCCAGCCCGGCAGATCGGGGGCCAGGGTCATGGCTTGGGAATAACCGGTCCCCAGCTTGCCCTGCAGATGCTCCTGCGCCCTGAGCTGGGAATCGGAATCGGGGAAGTGCAGCATCAGGCGATTGCCGACCGGCTTGACCGCCTTGTAGCTGATCCCGGCCTCCTTCAAGAGTTGCTCCACGGCCTCGCGCTTGCCCGGCTCAATGGCGGCGTCGCGGACCGGCGCAACCTCGATGCAGGGGTCCTGGTCGTAGATGTTCGGCAGCGCAAACAATCCACAGAGCAGCAGGACCGAAAGAACCAGCAGGTTTTTCCAGAGGGGGTAGTGATTCATGGGATGTACCGGATGAAGGCGTCGACGACGGCTGGCGGCGGGATCGGATCAGTTATCAGATCTCTTTCAAGGTCCCCTTGGGCAGCACCACCTGGACGGAGGAGCGGCGAACAACCAGAACCACATTGTCGGCCACCTCGATCCTGGCGTAATCGTCACTCAGTTCGACGATGCGGCCGAGCAGGCCACCCTCGGTCTGGACCTCGTCCCCCTTGCCCAGGGCTTCGATCAGCTTCTTGTGATCCTTCTGGCGTTTCATCTGGGGACGGATGAAAAAGAAATAGAAGACCGCGAACAACCCGATGGGGAAGATCAGGCTTTCGATCAGATTGGGCTGGGCAGCCGCTGCGGCGGCTGGGGCCTCTGCCAGGGCGTCGGCAATAAAAAAACTCATAGCGACTCACTCTCGAAGGTATGACACAGGGGCGGGATTATGCCATAGATGGGCGGCGGGGAGAGGGCGAAAAATAGCGGGCATCCGGAATTTCCTGTTGTCTTGATGGGGGCTATGACCCCGCACGCCATGTACGAAGCCCAGTCATCAGAGAAGGGGTCAAGTCTTGCAATCATGCAAGCGCTTGATTACAAGACTTGACCCCTTCTTTCGACCCCTTCTTTCGTGACCCCTTCTTTCGCCATAGCGATACCGGGACAATGCTAAGACCGCCGTAACGGATCGTATTCTCCCGCGTATTCGGCGTTACCTCGCTATCTCACGAAAGTCACG
This sequence comes from Gammaproteobacteria bacterium, assembly GCA_018812525.1. Classification (GTDB taxonomy): domain Bacteria; phylum Pseudomonadota; class Gammaproteobacteria; order Chromatiales; family Chromatiaceae; genus YD12-FULL-61-37. The sequence goes on along the minus strand of JAHJDE010000052.1, from coordinate 2,496 downwards.
GGAATGTGCGAACGTCGCAGAACCTCGTGCGCGACCGAACCAATGATGACTTCCATCAGGAGGTTTTCGCCCTTGCTCCCCATAACGATCTTGTCGCAGCCGCTCTCGACGGCACAAGCGACGATGGCCTCGGCCACGGGACCGATTCTCACCTCAGCCACATAAGCAACGCCCGCTGCGTCGAGCAGTGCGCGTGCCGATGCCAGCGCGTCCCCACCGCGTGTCTCCTGCATCGCCTCGATTTCGGCGACAGGCAGGTGGCTTCTCAGTTCAGGGGAATCCGCCGGCGGCTGTATGTTGATCAGCAGGATTTCTGTCGGCTCGCAGTGCTGGGCCAGCCGGATGGCGTGCTGGGCGGCGCGCAGCGAGACGGGTGAGCCATCAACGGGAAGCAGGGTTTTCAGCATGGTTCAAACTCCGATCTATTTAACGACAGGCAGGACTCAATGGTATTCTAACCCCCTCAGGAGGAAGACATGTCACCCGAACTCTTTGGCATCCCGGTCGATTTTATTCTTTTCGCTGCCACACTGCTCGGCGTGGCCCTGTTCCACCACTATGTGCTCCAGGTGGCCCTGGCCGGCCTGGCAACCATCACGGCCTACAAGATCCTGTTCACCGGCTTCAAGACCGGCACCGGTATCGTCGGCTTCGCGGCGCACATGGGCCACGAGTGGGTGCTGCTGGTCAATCTGCTCTGTCTGCTGGTCGGCTTCGCGCTGCTGGCGCGGCACTTCGAAGATTCCGGCGTTCCCGAGGTGCTGCCCAGACTCCTGCCTGAAGGCTGGCTTGGCCCCTTCGTGCTGCTGGTGCTGATCTTCGTGCTCTCCAGCTTCCTCGACAACATCGCGGCGGCACTGATCGGCGGCACGGTGGCCGCCAGTGTGTTCAAGCGGAAAGTGCATATCGGCTATCTGGCCGCCATCGTCGCGGCCAGCAACGCCGGTGGCGCGGGTTCGGTGGTGGGCGACACGACGACCACGATGATGTGGATCGCGGGCATTTCCCCCGCCGCCGTGCTCCACGCCTACGCCGCAGCCGGTGTCGCGCTCGTCATATTCGGCATCCCGGCCGCGATCCAGCAGCACCGGCACATGGCCATCAGCCGCGACTTTCAGGCCGCGCATCACATCGACTGGACGCGTCTGGGCATCGTCGGCTTCATCCTCGTCGCGGCGATCATCGCCAACGTCACGGTGAACCTGAAGTTTCCGGTGCTGGCCGAACGCCTCCCCGTCCTGGGTCTGACCGTCTGGGCGGCACTGCTCCTGGCCGTGCCGCTGCGCAAGCCCGAGTGGAGCCTGCTGCCAGACGCGACCAAGGGTGCGGTCTTCCTGCTCGCGCTGGTCACCTGCGCCTCGATGATGCCGGTCGAGAAGCTGCCGCTGGCCTCCTGGCAGACTGCGCTGGGCCTGGGGTTCGTCTCCGCCGTATTCGACAACATCCCGCTCACCGCCCTGGCACTCAAGCAGGGCGGCTACGACTGGGGCTTCCTCGCCTACGCCGTCGGCTTCGGCGGTTCCATGCTGTGGTTCGGCTCATCGGCCGGCGTGGCACTGTCCAACCTGTTCCCCGAAGCTAAGTCGGTCGGCCAGTGGCTGCGCCACGGCTGGTTCGTCGCGGTTGCCTACGTCATCGGCTTCTTCGTCATGCTGGCCCTGCTGGAGTGGCAGCCGGAGGCACCTGCGCCATGATCGCTGACATCCACCGACTACGCGGTACCCGGCAGCAGAATTACGGTGACAGTTTACTAAATGGAATTACGGTGACAGTTTACTAAATGCACTAATTACCATGACGCTTCGGGCCGTGCTTTGGGTGGTTATGGCGAAGGTGTAGTTACCAGATAGGAAACAAAGAAAAAGGGGACGTTACCCTTTTTTCTTCTGGAAGATGAAAGAAAGATGGAAAAAGGGAAGCGTCCCCCTTTTCCTCTGCTCGGCACCGGCGTCCTGTTCAGCGTGTGGCCGGCGCGGCGCTCGGCTTGTCCGGTGCTGGCTTTGGCGAGGTCATAAACCCGCTGGCGCCGCGTAGAAAGGGTCAAAAGCTCGACGCTTTGCCGCTGTCGGCGCGTGAATGGACGTGCCCTGCGTGTGGCTCAGTTCACGATAGAGATGTCAACGCGGCAATCAATCTGAAGAATCTGGCGGTGAGTACCACCGTTCAGCCTGTGGAGAGGAAGGCGCTGGCCTTGGGCGCAAGCTCAAGGCGAAACCGGCCTCAGCGAAGCAGGAACCCAGCAGCAAAGCTACCTATGGGTAGGTTTGTGTAGGTATGGGCGAGCGGTCGAGTGGCAATGACAACGACGCGAACCACCAGTGCCCCTCTATGGGGGCAGGAAATTACGCCGGAATTCAGAGGTTCTTGCAAAACTGCAAGAACCTCTTGCGGTTCAGGGATGAACCGCCATTTTCAATGGCCTAAGCCATTGAAAATGAAGAAAACGAAAAATCGCATTTTTCGTTTTCGTCTTGCAAAATGGTCAGGAAGGCCATT
>JAHJDE010000003.1 GCA_018812525.1 Gammaproteobacteria bacterium | reverse complement strand
GGAACACTTTGCGCCTTCGCGCCTTTGCGCGAGGCACTCTGGCCAGGGGAGGGGCGGCGGACCCATGGCGCGTGACTTTACCCGCTCCGATCGGGTCGGCAGGCAGATGCAGCGAGAGCTGGCGGATCTCCTGCGCTCCGCGGTCAAGGATCCCCGCCTGGGCGCGGTGACAGTGCAGGAGGTGCGGGTCAGCCGCGACCTGAGCTACGCCAAGGTCTATTTCACCCTGTTCGATGACTCTGATCGCAAGGAGCAGACGCGGTTGTTGAACGAGTCCGCGTCCTTTCTCCGTCGAGAGATCGGCCATCGCATGAAGCTGCGGGTAACCCCGGAACTACGTTTCCAGTTTGACGACTCCGTCGAACAGGGCGCCCGCCTCACCGATTTGATTCAAAAGGCCGTCGCCGACGACGGCCAAGCACAGGAGTAAGCATGGGGCGCCGACAAAACAAGGGCCGCCGGGTCAACGGCATTCTATTGCTCGACAAGCCACTCGGCCTGACCTCGAACGACGCCTTGCAGCGCGTGAAGTGGCTCTACCGGGCGCAGAAGGCGGGCCATACCGGCAGTCTCGATCCCCTGGCCGATGGCTTGTTGCCGCTTTGCTTCGGCAACGCCACCAAGATGTCGGCCTATCTACTGGACGCCGACAAGCGTTACTGGACAACAGTCCGGCTGGGCGAGACCACGGTTACTGCCGACGCCGAGGGCGAGGTGGTGGAGCGGCGCGAGGTGGGTGACCTGGACCGCGCCCGGATCGAGGCCGTGCTGGCGGAATTCAAAGGCGAGATCAGTCAGTTGCCGCCCATGTATTCCGCCCTCAAGCACAAGGGTGAGCGGCTCTACAACCTGGCCCGCAAGGGCATAGAGGTCGAGCGGGAGCCGAGGACGGTGTACATCCATGAACTCAACCTTGTCTCGGTGGAGCTTCCTGAGATTGTGATCGATGTCCACTGCTCAAAGGGGACCTATATTCGCACCCTGGCCGAGGACATCGGCAAACGCCTGGGCTGCGGCGGCCATGTGCGTTCCCTGCGCCGCACCGGGGTGGGACCCTACGGCGCCGAGGGCATGATCAGCATGGAACAGGTGGAAGAGGCCTCACAGAACGGTCCCGATGCCCTGGATGCCCTCCTGTTGCCACTGGAGAGTGCCGTCGGGGCCTGGCCCGCAGTGCAATTGACCGCCGATTCGGCCTTTTATGTCAGGTCCGGACAGCCCGTGCTGGTGCCCAGGGCGCCGACCGAGGGTTGGGTGCGCATCTACGATGAGCTGAACAGCTTCATGGGGGTCGGCGAGATCCTGGACGATGGCAAGGTGGCCCCGCGCCGGTTGATGAAATAAGAGGCTTGAGACTTGAGACTCTAGGCTTGAGGAAGAGGTGCTTTTACCCCCTCCCCTGACAAGGGGTGGGGAGGGGTTGATCGTTCCCACGCCGGAGCGTGGGAACGATCAAGGCCCCAAAGCGATTTGCGGTGATGGCCGCAAAAGCGGATAATCCCCGCTCTTTCAACCATTTACATTTTCACTGGGACGGCTTGCCCTGAACTCATTGTCGGGGAGGCGCCGGAGCCATCCGGGTCCCTTTTTCACTCAGCAGTTGATTTAGGAGACTGAATATGTCAATGAGCGCAGAACAGAAGGCCAAGGTTGTCGCGGACTACCAGCGCGGCGCGGGTGATACGGGTTCCCCGGAGGTGCAGGTCGCACTCCTGACCGCCCGCATCAATGACCTGAGCCCCCACTTTTCCGAACACAAGCAGGACCACCACTCCCGTCGTGGCCTGGTGCGCATGGTCAATGCCCGCCGCAAGCTGCTGGACTACCTGAAGGGCAAGGATCTAGAGCGCTATCGCACACTGATCGCCAGTCTCGGCCTGCGTCGCTAAGGGGCATAGGGTAAGGCAAGCCATTACAGATTTTTTCGATGTAGGGGCGGGTTTGAAACCCGCCCGTACTAGGGGCGAGATTGAAACCCGCCCGTACAACGCCACAAGCAATTTTAGGAAAACACAGTGAGTCAAATTCCCGTTCCGATAAAGAAAGAGTTCCAGTATGGCGAACACAGGGTCGTACTGGAAACGGGCGAGATTGCCCGTCAGGCCGATGGCGCCGTTCTGGTCAACATGGGTGATACCCTGGTTCTGGTGACTGTGGTGTCCGAGAGGAATGCAGCCCCCGGCCGCGACTTCTTCCCCCTGACCGTCGATTATCAGGAAAAGACCTACGCCGCCGGCAAGATCCCCGGCGGCTTCTTCAAGCGCGAGGGCCGCCCTTCCGAGAAGGAGATCCTCACCTCGCGCCTGATCGACCGTCCGCTGCGTCCCCTGTTCCCGAAGGGCTACACCAACGAGACCCAGATCATCGCTACGGTCAAGTCCCTGAACCCCGCCGTCGATCCCGAGATCCCCGCTCTGATCGGCGCCTCCGCTGCGGTCGCCATCGCCGGTCTGCCCTTTGAAGGCCCCATCGGCGCCGCCCGCGTCGGCTACAAGAACGGCCAGTACCTGCTCAATCCCCCGGCCTCCGGCCCGAGCGAGGCATCCGATCTGGACCTGATCGTTGCCGGTACCAAGGACGCAGTGCTGATGGTCGAATCCGAGGCGCGCGAACTGCCGGAAGAGGTCATGCTCGGCGCCGTGCTGTTCGGCCATGAGCAGATGCAGGTAGTGATCGAGGCCATCCAGGATCTGGTCAAGGCCGCCGGCAAGCCTGCCCGCAAATACGCCCCGGCCGAGTCTGACACGGAGCTGTCCGAAGCAGTGGCCAAGGCCGCTGGCGGGACGATCGGCGAGGCCTACCGTATCGCCGACAAGATGGCCCGCTATGATTGCCTCGACGAGATCGTCGCCAAGGTCAAGGAAGAGCTGTGCGCAGCAGCGGAGGGGACCGAACCCCGCTGGAGCGGGGACGCGGTCTACGGCGCCATCGAAAAGCTGAAAAAGAAGACCGTGCGTGGCCGCATCCTGGATGGCGAGCCCCGCATCGACGGCCGCGACACCAAGACCGTGCGTCCCATCAGCATCCGTACCGGCGTCCTACCGCGCACCCACGGCTCGGCGCTGTTCACTCGCGGCGAGACCCAGGCCCTGGTGGTGACCACACTGGGCACCGAGCGTGACGCGCAGATCATCGACGCCCTGGAAGGTGAGCGGAGGGACAACTTCATGCTCCACTACAATTTCCCGCCCTTCTGCGTCGGTGAGCTGGGTCGTGTCGGCAGCCCCAAGCGGCGCGAGATTGGCCACGGTCGTCTGGCCAAGCGTGGCGTGCTGGCCTGCATGCCGAGCACGGAGCAGTTCCCTTACTCCATCCGCGTCGTCTCCGAGATCACCGAGTCCAACGGCTCCTCCTCCATGGCCTCCGTCTGCGGCACCAGCCTCTCGCTGATGGACGCGGGCGTGCCCCTCAAATCGCCGGTTGCCGGTGTCGCCATGGGTCTGATCAAGGATGGCGACAGGTTCGCCGTGCTGACCGACATCCTGGGTGATGAGGACCACTTGGGCGACATGGACTTCAAGGTCGCCGGTACTGCCACGGGCATCAATGCCCTGCAGATGGACATCAAGATCAACGGCATCACCAAGGAGATCATGGAGACCGCCCTGGAGCAGGCCAAGCATGGCCGTCTCCATATCCTGGGCGAGATGAGCAAGGTTATCTCCGCCCACCGCGAAGTCATGTCGGAGCATGCCCCGCGCGTCGTCTCCTTCAAGATCGACCCGGAAAAGATTCGTGATGTCATCGGCAAGGGCGGCTCCGTCATTCGCTCCATCACCGAGGAGACCGGCGCCTCCATCGATATCGACGACAGCGGCACGGTGAAGATCTTCTCCGTGGACAAGGCCGCCGGCGAGCGCGCCAAGCGCCGCATCGAGCTGATCACCGCCGACGTGGAAGTGGGCCAGATCTACGAGGGCCGCGTCGCGCGCCTGATGGATTTCGGCGCCTTCGTCACCATCCTTCCCGGCAAGGACGGCCTGGTGCACATCTCCCAGATCTCCGATGAGCGTGTGGAGAAGGTCAGCGACAAACTGGCCGAGGGCGACATCATCCGCGTCAAGGTCCTGGAAGTGGACAAGCAGGGCCGCATCCGCCTCAGCATGAAGGCCGTGGATCACGCCTGATTCCTGAGGATTTGATGGAACAGAAAAAGGGGGCCTCGGCCCCCTTTTTGTTGGTTTCGATTTCGTGTTCGGACAACCCCCCCATCCCGAATTCAACAGTTAACCGCAAAGAACGCCAAGGAACGCAAAGTAATTCAAAGGTGCTCATCCTAGGTCTCAGGCTGGATCATTGCAGGGGCCGTCCTTCGATGAATGTATATTTTTCAATGGTATGCATATCCATACTAATTCTTAACTAAAATTAATCTTGAAAATATTCTGATTTTGTTCGATAAATAGAGTTGAGTCAGGGTCGCTCAGGCCCCATCAACCGGTATCGAACCGAATGCGTTATAGATTGCTGACCATTGCCTTGCTGGCCTTTGCCGGAACCGCTGCCGCCGAGATCTACAAATACCGTGATCTGGACGGCCGCATTTATTTTTCGGACAAGCCGATGAAGGGCGATTACAAGCTGTTGTGGCGTTCCAAGTCCATCGGCGAGATCAGCAGCTATCCGCCGCCGGGCGTCACCCAGCCCGGTGCCTCCCGTGGTTGGGATCCGGTGAAATACCGGCTCAACAAGGAGCGCTACTCCCCGATCATCAATGAAGCGGCGCGCCGGGTACGGCTCAGGCCGGAGCTGCTGCACGCCATGGTCAAGGCGGAGTCGGGCTACGATCCGGGTGCGCTCTCCAGGGCGGGTGCGCGGGGACTGATGCAGTTGATCCCGGAGACGGCCAAGCGCTACGGGGTCAAGGACATCTCCGACCCCTATCAGAATGTGGACGGCGGTTCCCGCTATATGCGGGATCTCCTGCAGATGTTCGGATTCGATCTCACCCTGGCCCTCGCTGCATACAACTCGGGCGAAAATAACGTGAAGAAATACGCCAACCAGGTGCCGCCCTTTCCCGAGACCCAGGTCTACGTCAAAAAAGTGCTGGAATACTACACGGAGAACCGGATCGCGACGGCCGGCAAGGAGAAGACGGCCAGCCTCACGATGACGAATTGAGGATGGCCAGGGTGACGGCGAGTATCCTGGGGCCGCGGCCTTAGGCGTCGAGCAAGAATAACTTGAGCATCTTGCATCTCGTCTTCAGGCCATATTTGGCCGAACCTCAATCGCAAAATCCTCGGCGTAGCGCTGCTACGCCTGCGGTGATGATTGATCCTTCCCTCCCTGGGGTCTGGGAAGGATCTGATCTCATGGCGTCCCGCTTTTCCCTGGATAATTGTCACTCCGTCAATTGACAGTGCATTGAATGATGTCAGAATGTCAGAATGTCAGTTAGCCTGAGGGCTCTAGCGATGACGGAACCACGTTGCAAACCATCCTGTGAGCAGGTGATCAACAGCTTACCCGGCCCCTATGTCATTATCGACCGGGACTACAACATCATGGCCGCCAATCAGGCCTACCGGAATCACTATGGCGCGAGGCAGGCCGATCTGATGGGCCGTAAGTGCTATGAGGTTTCCCATCACAGGGATGATCCCTGTGGTCGTTGCGGCGAGCGTTGCCCCCTGGAGGAGGTATTGCTGACCGGCGAGACCACCCAGGTGGTTCATGTCCATTATGGCCATGGTGATGGGGAGGAGCGGGTGCAGATCACCGCGACCCCCCTGTTCGACGACAGGGGCGCCCTGCAATTCATCGGGGAATACATCTCGCCGCTGCCCAGCGAGAAGGAAAACAAGCTGCTGGTTGGCCGGTCCCAGGCGATGTTGCGGACCATCAGTCTGCTCCAGCGCGTCGCCCCGACCAAATCCACGGTGTTGCTGTTGGGGGAGAGCGGTGTCGGCAAGGAGTGTGCCGCCCAGTATGTGCATCAATTCTCAAACTGCGCCGAAGGCCCCTTTGTGGTCATCGATTGCGGCACACTGGGCGAGAATTTGATCGAGAGCGAGCTGTTCGGCCACGAGAAAGGCTCCTTCACCGGTGCCTCGGTGAGGAAGGTGGGCCTGTTCGAGGCCGCCAACGGCGGCACTCTCTTCATCGATGAGGTGGGGGAACTGCCCCTGGAACTCCAGACCAAGCTGCTGCGGGTGCTGGAGAGCGGCACCATCCGGCGCGTGGGCGGCACTGGCTACATGAAGGTCGATGTGCGCGTGGTCGCTGCCACCAACCGCGATCCCCAGGCCATGGTACGCGCCGGCAAGCTGCGCGAGGACCTCTACTACCGCCTCTCGGCCTTCCCAATCCGCATCCCCTCGCTACGGGAGCGCAAAGATGACATCCCGGCCCTGGCGGAGCACTTCCTGCTGCATATGGAGCAGGGCGACATGCATTTGCCCCTGTCGGTGGATGTGATCGGGGAGTTGCTAAGCCCCGACTATCCAGGGAATGTGCGGGAGCTGCGGAATATCCTTGAGCGGGCCGTCATCCTGGCGGCGGGGGATGCCCTGACGCCGGAACACATGGTGTTCGACGATAGCCCTATGCGGGGTCCTTCGGCAGACGACACATTTATCGGGCGGGGCCAGGCAATGCCAGCGCCTAATCCCAATGCGGACTATTCCCATCTGATCACCAAGCGGGGATCGCGTCCCGATTACGATGCCATCCTGCAGGCACTGAGTCGCTGCCATGGCCACCGAGGCCAGGCGGCCAGCCAGCTCGGCGTCAGCGAGCGGACGCTCTACCGTTACCTGAAGGAACTCCGGATCGAGCCCTGAGGGAATTAGAGATCACAAGAGACTGTGAGGTAACCGTTCAGCCCCCTCCCCCCAACCCCCTCCCAGAGGGAGGGGGGTGAACGGTAACAATAACTTGTACATCTCGCATCTCATCTTCAGGCCATCTTTGGCCGATCTTCAATCGATCTGTTTCGCGGCAGAGCCGCTCTGCCGCGAAAATAGGCGGTGAACTGCCCGTGTCTAGTGTTCACGTAGTAGCCGCGTGCGGCGAGGCGTTCAATGAAAGCATCACTGGAAAATGGGCAGACCTCGCTTGGGCCTTCGGTCTACTCGACCAACTGGCCCGCTTTTTGGAATGTTAAATCAACCCCGGCGGATTCCGGCAACTGCTCCAACAGCAGGGGCCT
>JAHJDE010000051.1 GCA_018812525.1 Gammaproteobacteria bacterium | reverse complement strand
GAAGTCGAATACCCTGGCATCCGCCCTCAATATTTACAATGGCGTAAGTTCAGTGGCCGCCCTGGGCCGACAAGTCAGCTCCGTTTCCAGCGGTGCCCGGCAGCTTGGCAAATACATGGCCCCTGCCAGCCGCGCTCTACCTGCTCCCAACCAGAAACCCGCTGTACAGACGTTCCCCTTAGCGGCCAAGGGCGGTGCCACTAATATTCGTGCCTTGCCATCAGCCGCAGGCAACTACACCATCAAAAAGGGAGATACCCTGTTGGCGATCTCCAATCGCACAGGGGTGCCTGTTGCGGAACTGATGAAGGTTAACGGCATTAGTAATCCGGCTTTGGTGCGACCTGGAACAAGGCTTAGCATACCGGCGACTGGAAACTTGGCTAAAGGGGCCGGCGTCGGTCTTTCCAAGACAAAGACCAGCACTTGGGTATTCCGCCCCAGTCCAACGACCGGAAAAATCGGGCCGGATGCCAAATTGCAAGCCGAGGCCAAGAAGCTTGGGATCAAGTTGGTCAGTAAAACGGCACCAGTGAAAAATGTCTTAGAGGGGAAATCAAACAACAATTGGAATGGCAGCCAGGCCGAAAAAGAGTTGGCGAAAAGCCAAAAGCCCCTTCTTGGCGAAGCCAAAAAGCAGGTGGTCTATGTCAACGGCAAGGAGACAACCCTGACAACTCGGCCAAAAGGTTCCCGTGTCATTGATGTCCAGAAAGCGAATTGGGCTGGGGATATCTTTGAATCCAAGGTTGGCGCAACGCCTTATTCCAAGGTGCAATCTCAAGTCAAGGCGGATGCCGACATTATCACCAAGGCCAATGGCTTTTCCAGCAAGTGGAGCCATGCCGCAAAGACCACCGGAAAAATACTCAAACCTGTCGGCCTGGTTACTGACAGCCTTCGCGTCTATGACGCAGTGAAAGCGGATGGGGGCAGTTGGGGACAGCAAACCAACAGAACCCTTGCCGAGGTGGGCGGCGGATGGGCAGGCGCGGCCGGGGGGGCTGCCTTGGGCGCTACTGCCGGTTCCGTTGTGCCTGTGGTCGGGACCGTCGTGGGCGCTGTCGTCGGCGGGATTGCCGGCGCCTTTGGCGGAGAGTGGCTGGGTGGCCAAGCCTTCGGCTGGCTGAATTCCTCATCCAAGACCTCGCCCCCCAAGCCTTCGACCCCGACTCTATTGGCAACCCCTCGCTCTGCCCCTGGCTCCGTAAGCTGGATTGACAGCAAAGGGCTGGCCCCAGTGACGAGCGCAGCCAACTCCCTGAGCAGATCAATGACACCTACCCCTGGAATGGTAGCCTCATTTGGTCGCTGATTGACCTTTGGCGGGGAGCCGCTGGACAGCGGTTCCCCGCCTTTCTTACCTGCCGGAGTTATATTCATGTCCATTTGGGATTTTGCACCAAGGGATATCGTAGGGGGCTGGGAATGCCGTTACGAACATGAAGGCTTGTGGGCCAGGATTAGAGGGCGTGGGCCTTGGAGTTCTAGTGGCAAATGGAAAGAGATCCGAAGTCGATTGGATGAGTTGTCTAAGACAAATCAGGGAATAAAACAAGCAGTGGCTCGATGGTCGATGCAGGAGCCTGATCTGACAGGCTACAAGCTTTATGAACCGGTGATGGACATCGACCTGCGCCAGGCAAGTTCCGAGGTGGTGAACGCCGAATTGCAGCGGCGGATCGATCAACAGGCAAGCCGGATCGAAGAATTGCGGATGCTGGTTACCCCCTGGGGTATCGACCTGGACAGAGGGATCGCCAGCCTTGATGCGTTGAACCTGTGGTTTGCCACCTACCTTCACTTATTCACCAAGAGGGAGTTCCTTGCCCATGTTCGGGAAAACAAGGACCCACACTGCGATCCATATCACCACAGGACAACTGTTGTCTGGTACTCCATTGCCCTGGATATTTCCCTTTACATGATGTCCATGCTGCAAGCCGCATGCCCTAGCGTCCATTGGGGTGTGAGCAAGCAGAACCTCAAATGGGCGCCGCTATACAACCGGCCAGTACTAATCTATACGGCGAACACAGAGCCCTATGCCGATTATGAGGGTAGCCTGCTGTGGCAATTAATGTCCCTTCTCGGGGAAAACTATATCACGCGAGATTTGCTTTCATCTTTCAGTCGTGAATATAAAAAAACCCTGGCAGCCTGCCAACGGCAGGTAAAGAAAATGGCTAAAGTGGATGCTACAACAAATGGAGATGATGGGGAGTAAGGGAAGTCGATGCTAACGGCACCCCCTGAATAATGATAATGCCGCAGGATGCGTTGCAATGCCCCGTATCCGGCAGCACAGGCTCAACGGGCATTATTACGGGAACAGGTCATGAAAAAACTACTGTCCGCTTTTACTTTGATGCTGGCTACCCTGCTGGCTTATAGCACGCCCGCTTACGCCAAAGGAATTCCGCTTTATTTTGGGGAACAAGAAGAGATCCATAAAATAGCTGACGTGAACCTGAAAGGTGGGGAGGGCGAGGATCTTTTCATAGGATACAGAACACGTGGGCTCTACCTTCTCGCCGGGATTTATGTCACGGATGAAGGGTATGTCCTGGGTGTAACAGCCGATGGAAACAAATACTACCCGCTTCCCACGCGCGATGAGCTGAAAGCTTTTCAGGAGTCCGGGCTGCTTCCCGAGAAACTACCAGAATACAGCTTATCCCCATTGGATTATATTTTCGGGTATTCGCTTTGGCTGATAGCCTTGCTTGGGCTCTTGTACTATTTCATGAAAAAGGCCCTGGTAAAACGGGACCATTGAGGGATCGACAGGGGTCATAACTTACCGGATTCGCAAAAGGACTTTCACGGATGGGGCTCGATCACATTGTAACTCTTGCCGCGCACCATGAGCTGACGGTCGATCCCGAACGGCTGGTCCACGATTACCAGCTCGACGGCAGCCCCCTCGGCCTGAATCGCATCCTGCGTATCTTCCAGGACATCGGGCTCAAGGCCCAGCGGGTACGCTTCAATTGGCGCAAGCTGAGCAACCTGGGGGCGGCCTATCCGGCCTTGGGGATTTTGCGGGATGGCTCCACGCTGATTTTTGCCGGGTTCGAGGAGGACGAGGAGAGCGGCGAACAATATTTGGTGGTATTCGATACCACCTCCGACGAGGGTGAAACGCCGTTCCATTTCTTTGGCCGCCAGGCGTTGCATGAGCTTTGGCGCGGCGATCTGATCTTGGTCAAGAAGAATGCCCCATCCGCCACGGACGCCCAGGAGTTCGGCCTGCGCTGGTTTGTCTCGGAGGCGGCCCGCCAAGGCCACATCTTTGCCGAGATTGCCCTGATCGCCTTGTTCATGCATGCCCTGGCCCTGGCTG
>JAHJDE010000050.1 GCA_018812525.1 Gammaproteobacteria bacterium | reverse complement strand
CTTCAGGCCATCTTTGGCCGATCTTCAATCGATCAATTTTCGCGGCAGAGCCGCTCCCACGGCGGTGGGAGCGGCTCTGCCGCGAAAATAGGCGGTTTTGCTCAATCAGATCGACCAAATCTGACCTAAATCTGAGCGCGATATTGTCCAACTTATTTCCGGACAGCTCCTAAATAAAAACCCGCCAGTTCCAAATCCTCCGGACGGGTGATCTTGATGTTGTCGGCGTGCCCTTCCACCATGAGGGGGACGTGACCGGCCAGCTCCATGGCGGAGGCGTCGTCGGTCACCAGTTCTCCTTTGGCCAATGCCTGGGAGAGCGCCTTTTTGAGCAACCCCAGCCGGAACATTTGCGGGGTATAGGCATGCCAGAGCCGTTCGCGCGGCACGGTCTGGGTCACCCTGTTATCGATATCGGTCCGCTTCATGGTGTCGCGCACGGGCATGCCCAGCAGTCCGCCGACGGGATGGCTGCTCAACAACTCGATCAACCGGGTCAGGTCCTCGGGACGCAGGCAGGGCCTGGCTGCGTCATGGACCAGGACCCAATCCTCCGCCCCCGCCTCCTCGGCCAATACCGCCAGGGCATTGAGCACCGAGTGGCAGCGTTCCTCGCCGCCGGTAGCGCGCAGGACACGCGGGTGACTGGCATAGCAGGTCCCGCTCCACCAAGCGTCCTTGGCGGAGAGGGCGACGACTACCTTTGAAATGGCGGGGTGTTCCAGCAGACGGCCGATGGTCTGCTCGATCACCGTGCGGCCGCCCAGGGGGAGATATTGTTTGGGGATGTCGGCGCCCATGCGCCGCCCGGCGCCGGCTGCGGGTATGATGGCCCAGTAGCGTTCAGTCACCCGTTTTCGGCTCCGGCTCGACGATCTGATAGAAGGTCTCGCCGTCGCGAATCATGCCCAGCTCGCCACGGGCACGCTCCTCCACCGCCTCGTATCCCGACTTGAGGTCGATCACCTCCGCGCCCAGGCGGCCGTTCTGGTCGCGCATCCGCTCCACCTCGACCTCCAGCGCCTGGTTGCTCTTTTTGAGGTTGCTTACCTCCGCCAGGCTGCCCTTTCCAACCCACAGATTGAACTGCAGGGTGAGAAAAAGGATCGTCAACAAAATGAGTAGCCAGCGCATTTATTCGCAACCCTCAGGGGCGCCTTGCAGGCCGCACCTGCCGTTTCCCTCACTCCGCGTTAGATAGCGATAGGAAAGGCACCTTTTCCCGCATAGACGGCCTCAGCCCCCAACTGAGCCTCGATGCGCATCAGTTGGTTGTACTTGGCGACGCGGTCGGAGCGGGAGAGGGAGCCGGTCTTGATCTGTCCGGTGTTGGCGGCGACCGCCAGATCAGCGATGGTGGTGTCCTCGGTCTCGCCGGAGCGGTGGGAGACCACGGCGGAGTAGCCGGCGGCGTGGGCCATGGCGATGGCCTCCAGGGTCTCGCTCAGGGTGCCGATCTGGTTCACCTTGATCAGGATGGAGTTGGCGATGCCCTTGTCGATGCCCTCCCGGAGGATCTTGGGATTGGTCACGAAGAGGTCGTCGCCCACCAACTGCACCCGCTTGCCGAGCTTATCGGTCAGCAGCTTCCAGCCCGCCCAGTCGCTCTCGTCCATGCCGTCCTCGATGCTGATGATGGGATATTGATCCACCCAGGAGGCCAACAGATCGGCGAAGCCATCGGCATCATAGGCCTTGCCCTCGGAGGCCAGGACGTACTTGCCGTCCTTGTAGAACTCGGAGCTGGCCACGTCCAGGCCCAGGGCGATCTCGCTGCCGGCCTTGAAGCCCGCCTTGTCGATGGCGGTCAGGATCACGTCCAGGGCCTCGATGTTGGAGCCCAGATCCGGAGCGAAGCCACCCTCGTCGCCCACGGCGGTGTTCAGCCCCTTGCCCTTGAGCACGGATTTCAGGGCATGGAAGACCTCGGCGCCGTAACGCACCGCCTCGCAGATGGAGCCCGCGCCCACCGGCAGGATCATGAACTCCTGGAAATCGACGCTGTTGTCCGCATGTGCCCCGCCGTTGATGATGTTCATCATGGGGACCGGCATGCGGTACTGACCGTTCCCAAGGGACTGGTAGAGGGGCATGAACTTTTCCTGGGCCGCCGCGTGAGCCGCCGCCAGGGAGGCGCCGAGGATGGCATTGGCGCCGAGACGCCCCTTGGTGCCGGTGCCATCGAGCTGGATCATCTTGGCGTCCAGGGCGGACTGGTCCTGGACATCCATGCCGAGCAGGGCATCGCGGATCTCGCCGTTGACGTTGGCCACGGCCTTGATGACGCCCTTGCCCAGGTAGCGTTGCTTGTCGCCATCGCGTAGCTCCAGCGCCTCGCGGGAGCCGGTGGAGGCCCCGGAAGGCACGGCCGCGCGGCCGAAGGCGCCGTCGGCGGTCATGACATCCGCTTCGATGGTGGGATTGCCGCGGGAGTCCAGGATTTCCCTGGCCCTGATGTTGACGATTTCAGACATGATAACCTCCTGATAATAGACAGGATTAACAGGATTTCTCAGGATTGACAGGAAAGAAACCTGTTGATCCTGAGAAATCCTGTCAATCCTGTCGGTAATTGACCGACGAAGATCGTAAAACCCCGCCGCTATCGCGCCTAATTTGCCTTAGAGTCCCCTCTCGGCCAGGGGGCGGGACTTGATCACCCGGTCGATTTCGCACAGGGTTTCCAGCAATTCTTTCATCCGGCCCAGGGGCCAGGAGTTGGGGCCGTCGCTGAGGGCCTTTTCCGGCACCGGGTGGGTCTCCATGAAGAGGCCGGCGATGCCCGCCGCCACGGCGGCGCGGGCCAGCACCGGCACATGCTCGCGCTGGCCGCCGGAGCAGCCGCCCTGGCCGCCGGGCAACTGCACCGAATGGGTGGCGTCGTAGACCACCGGGCAGCCGGTCTCGCGCATGACGGCCAGGCCGCGCATGTCGGAGACCAGGTTGTTGTAGCCGAAGGAGGCGCCGCGCTCGCAGACCATGATTCGCTCGTTGCCGGTGGAGCGGGCTTTGTCCACCACGTTCTTCATGTCCCAGGGGGCGAGGAATTGACCCTTCTTGATATTCACGGGCCTGCCGCATTCCGCCACAGCGGTGATGAAGTTGGTCTGGCGGCAGAGAAAGGCCGGCGTCTGTAAGACATCGACCACCTCGGCCACCTCAGTCAGGGGCGTATCCTCGTGGACATCGGTCAGGACCGGCAGGCCGAGCTGGCCCTTGATCTCGCTCAGGATGCGCAGTCCCTCCTCCATCCCCGGTCCCCGATAGCTGCCGATGGAGGAGCGGTTGGCCTTGTCGAAGGAGGCCTTGAAGATGAAGGGAATGCCCAGCCTGGCGGTGATTTCCTTGAGACCACCGGCGATGTCGAGGGTCATCTGCTCGCTCTCGATCACGCAGGGGCCGGCGATCAGGAAAAGGGGCTGGTCGATGCCGGCCTCGAAGCCGCAGAGGTTCATCCTGAAATCCTCGCATCTCGCGCAAAGACGCCAAGAACGCCAAGTAAAGAGGCTGTTTGCCAGGAGACCGAATATCCTCCAGCTTCCTTTGTGCCTTTGCGCCTTTGCGCGAAATGGATTGGGAAGACCAGATTCATTGGCCTTCCCCCATCCGCTGTTTACGATAGGCCAGGGCCGCCCGCACGAAACCGGTGAAGAGGGGGTGACCGTCGCGGGGGGTGGAGGTGAATTCGGGGTGGAACTGGCAGGCCAGGAACCAGGGATGATCGGGCATTTCGATCATCTCAACGAGACGGTCGTCCACGGAGACGCCGCCGATGCGCAGCCCGGCCTGTTGCAGGGCCTCGCGGTAATTGTTGTTGAATTCGTAGCGGTGGCGGTGGCGCTCGACGATGATCTCCTTGCCGTAGAGCGACCGGGCCAGGGCGCCCTCGCGCAGCTTGCACTCCTGACCGCCCAGACGCATGGTGCCGCCCAGGTCCGAGGTCTCGGTCCGTTTCTGGACCTTGCCGTCGGCATCCAGCCATTCGGTAATCATGGCGATAACAGGGTGCGGCGTATCCTTGCGGAATTCGGTGCTGTGCGCCCCAATCAGTCCGGCCACATCCCGGGCGAATTCGATGACGGCCACCTGCATGCCAAGACAGATGCCCAGGTAGGGGATCTTGTTCTCACGGGCGTAGCCAGCGGTGCGGATCTTGCCCTCGACCCCGCGCTCCCCGAAGCCGCCCGGCACCAGGATGGCGTCCAGGCCCTGGAGGCATTCCGTCCCCTTGCGCTCGATCTCCTCGGAATCGATATAGACGATCTCGACCCGGTTGCGGGTCTGGATCCCGGCGTGGATCAGGGCCTCGGTCAGGGACTTGTAGGCCTCGGTCAGGTCCATGTACTTGCCCACCATGGCGACCCTCACCTTGTCGGCCGGATGCTTCAGGCCCTCCACCACCCAGTTCCATTCGGTCAGATCGGCGGGGGGCACGTTCAGGACAAACTGGCGCACCACCAGCTCATCCAGTCCCTGGGCGTGCAGCAGCTTGGGGATGCTATAGATGTGCTCCGCATCCACGGCGGAGATGACCGCCGCTTCGCTCACATTGGTGAACAGGGCGATCTTCTTGCGCTCGCTCTGAGGCAGGGGCTGCTCGGACCGGCACAGCAGGATATCCGGCTGGATACCGATGGAACGCAGCTCCTTGACCGAGTGCTGGGTCGGCTTGGTCTTGATCTCGCCCGCGGTACGGATATAGGGCACCAGGGTCAGGTGCATGAAGAGGGCATTCTCGCGCCCCAATTCAATGCCCATCTGTCGAATGGCTTCGAGAAAGGGAAGGGATTCGATATCGCCGACGGTCCCGCCGATCTCGACCATGGCGATATCGGCACCCGCGGCACCCTTACGAATGGATGCCTTGATCTCGTCGGTGATATGGGGGATGACCTGCACGGTCCCGCCCAGATAATCGCCGCGCCGCTCCTTGCGGATGACGCTCTCGTAGATCTGGCCGGTGGTGAAATTATTGTTGCGCGTGGTCCGGGCGCGCACGAAGCGCTCGTAATGACCCAGGTCCAGGTCCGTCTCCGCCCCGTCCTCGGTGACGAAGACCTCGCCATGCTGGAAGGGGCTCATGGTCCCGGGATCGACATTGATATAGGGGTCCAGCTTGATCATCTGGATCTTGAGGCCCCGGGCCTCCAACAAGGCGCCAAGGGAGGCGGAGGCGATGCCTTTCCCCAGGGAGGAAACTACGCCGCCGGTGATGAAGATATAGCGAGTCATAGGGGACCGATTGTGCCGTCGCGGAGTAGAGATACGAACGGGAATGCACGTTACCAGAATGCGGCCTTCGCCTCAATCGGCCCGCCGCCGACCATTACTGCCTTGCGTTGACAGGGCCGAAACTGCTTTAACCCATTGTTTTGATTGGCGCCCCGAGACGATTCGAACGTCCGGCCTACCCCTTGGGAGGGGGGGGTGAGTAACGCACATGTCCTTATCAATCAACAGGTTACGCTTGCCGATCCCACGCAATAATGACCTGAGATGACACGTAATGACAGGGGGTGACTGGTGATAGACAAAAATAGGCACAGTCCCATCCTGTCCCATCAGCAGCCCCAGTCCACCGCTGTCCACCAAGGAGAGTGAAGTTGACTCGGATTGACTCGGGTGTCCTGTCGCATTCACGAGTTCAAAGGCTCCCTGAAAGCCGCATCTATCGAGGAACTTGCAAAATGGCCATCCTGGCCATTTTGCAAGGCGAAAACGAAAAATGCGATTTTTCGTTTTCTTCATTTTCAATGGCTTAGGTCATTGAAAATGTAAATATTCGGCCAACCCACTAACCGCTCAGGGACAAACGAGCAGCTCGCGAAAGGCGGGGAGCAAAGGATATACCCATACATCCTTGATCGGAACGCTTTGGCGGCCCGATGGACCGAGCTTGCCGCGT
>JAHJDE010000049.1 GCA_018812525.1 Gammaproteobacteria bacterium | reverse complement strand
ACGCGGCAAGCTCGGTCCATCGGGCCGCCAAAGCGTTCCGATCAAGGATGTATGGGTATATCCTTTGCTCCCCGCCTTTCGCGAGCTGCTCGTTTGTCCCTGAGCGGTTAGTGGGTTGGCCGAATATTTACATTTTCAATGGCCTAAGCCATTGAAAATGAAGAAAACGAAAAATCGCATTTTTCGTTTTCGTCTTGCAAAATGGCCAGGAAGGCCATTTTGCAAGTTCCTCGACTAATTCTGCGAAGAAATCATCGGGTAGCCGCCATGGCCGGGACGATCTGGAATCGGGTGATGGAGCAAGCGGCAGCGATAGCGGCACGACCAAGCCTGGTCAAGTAGTAGCGATAGGTACGGGTGACCTTTTTAATCAGCCCGCGCAAACGAAGGCGTTTGAGTTGACGCGACATCGCCGTGGCGGAAATCGGCATGAACTTGAGCAAATTGGAACGCCGGCAGCCGTGGACAGCCAGCGTAGTTGCCATGGCCATTCCCCTCTCCAGCCCTATGCTGAAGAAAACGAAAAATCGCATTTTTCGTTTTCGCCTTGCAAAATGGCCAGGATGGCCATTTTGCAAGTTCCTCATAGTAGCTCCTGTTTGGTTCCGGCTCGTTCGGCTTAGGATGCCCCTCCCTTTGATGAAAACCATGCCATGCTTTCCCCCCTCCGGGGTCGCTACGCGGTCCAAATCTGCTCCAGGCGGATGTGTCCCCAACGACCGCATCGCCCTCCTCGCCATCACCCGCCACGGCATCGCCCTGGCGGGACGGGTGGCCGAGTCCCTTCCCGGCGCAACTTTTTTTGCCCCGGAGAAGTTCCGGGCCGAGGCCGAGGCCGCGGCCCCCGGCGCGGCCCTGTGTTATTCAGGCAAGACCGGGGATCAGGTGCCGGGGCTCTTCGCCGCCTTCGATGCCCTGGTTGCCGTCGTCTCCCTCGGGGCGGTGGTGCGTCTGATCGCGCCCCATCTGGGGAGCAAGGAGAGCGACCCGGCAGTGGTGGTGCTCGATGAGGCGGGGCGCTTCGTCATTCCCGCCCTTTCCGGCCACCAGGGCGGCGCCAATGCCCTGGCCGGGTTTCTGGCGGAGGTTTTGGGGGCCATCCCTGTCATCACCACCGCCTCCGATGCTCGCCAGACCCTGGCGGTAGACCTGCTGGGAAGTGAGCTGGGCTGGGTCCTGGAGGCGGACCACGACGCCGTTGTCCGCGCCGCCGCCGCCGTGGTGAACGACGAGCCGGTGGCCCTGGTGCGGGAGGCGGGCGAGCCGGACTGGTGGAGCGGTCATGCCAACGGCAGGACTGGCCCTGTGCCTGCGAATATCCATTGTTTCGACCGACTGGAGGCGATTGATCCTGAGCCCTTCGCCGCCGTGCTCTGGATCAGCCGGCGGGAGATCCCGATAAGTTCGCTCCCCGCCCTGGCCGGCAAGACCCTGATCTATCGCCCGCCGCTGGATCTCCTAAAAGTCGCGGAGCGCTCGTTTGCTCCCTCTCCCATTGGGAGAGGGTTGGGAAGAGGGAACGATCAGGGGCGAGATGACTCGACTCGCCCCATGATCGTCAAGGTCGCTGTCGGCCTGGGCTGCGATCGGGGCACCCCGGCGGCGACCATCGCCCAGGCCCTGGCCGAGGCCCTGGCCGCCGCCGGTCTGGAGGCCACGCAGGTGGAACGACTCGCCAGCATCGACCTCAAGGCCGACGAGGCCGGCCTGCTGGAGTTTGCGGCCTGTCTGGGCCGGGAGATCCAGTTCTATCCGCCGGAGCGCCTGGCCGCCGTCCCCGTCCCCAATCCCTCGGAGACCGTGCGCCGCCATACCGGCACCCCCTCCGTCTCCGAGGCCGCCGCCCTGCTGGCCGGGGGGGGCGCGCTCCTGCTCGAAAAACACCGGCTGCGCGGCCCCGACGGGCGCAACGCGACCGTCTCCATTGCGAGGATTTCCGAATGGTAACTATTCAGCCCAATTCGGAAACTGCCCCCTCCCCCTTTGCAGGGGGAGGGTTGGGGAGGGGGTCAGCGGTCAATTCGGGCATAGATGCTTGGTCTACGCCTGGCCCTCCCCAAACCCCCTCCCGGAGGGAGGGGAGCTGAATACTTAGGAGCTGTCCGGAAATAAGTTGGACAATATCGCGCTCAGATTCAGGTCAGATTTGGTCGATCTGATTGAGCAAAACCGCCTATTTTCGCGGCAGAGCCGCTCCCACCGCCGTGGGAAGCGGCTCTGCCGCGAAGACAGATCGATTGAAGATCGGCCAAAGATGGCCTGAAGATGAGATGCGAGATGTACAAGTTATTCCCGGACAGTTCCTTACCCCGAATGAACCTTAACTCGCGCAAAGGCGCCGAGAATCCCAATACCATTTTGTCCCCTTCGCGTCTTTGCGTCTTTGCGCGACATGAATTGAGGAAAATAGGATGAACGAGAGCACTGCCCAACGGGGCAAAATCATGCTGGTTGGCCTGGGCCCCGGCTCCCCGGAACACATGACCGCCCGCGCCAGGGCTGCCATCGCCGAGGCGGACACGGTGATCGGCTACGCCACCTACATCAAACTGGTGGCCGACCTGCTGGAGGGCAAGGAAGTAATAAAGAAGGGGATGACCGAGGAACTGGACCGGGCGGTCGAGGCCCTGGAGCGGGCGGGGCGGGGCAGGCGGGTGGCGCTGGTCTCCTCCGGCGACGCCGGTGTCTATGGCATGGCGGGGCCGACCTTCGAGGTCCTGTTCCAGGCCGGCTGGAACCCCGCCTCGGGGATCGAGGTGGAGATCGTCCCCGGCGCCTCGGCCCTGAACAGTTGCGCTGCCTTGGTGGGCGCCCCCCTGACCCACGACTTCTGCGCCATCTCCCTCTCAGACCTGCTCACCCCCTGGCCGGTCATCGCCCGCCGCCTGGACGCGGCGGCGGCGGCGGATTTCGTGGTGGCCCTCTACAACCCCAAGAGCGGGCGGCGCACCGGTCAGATCCTGGAGGCCCAGCGGCTCTTCCTCGCCCATCGCCGACCGGATACCCCGGTGGCGGTGGTGAAATCCGCCTACCGCGCCAAGCAGCGCCTGGAGTTTACCACCCTGGACCGGATGGCCGACTGCGACATCGGCATGCTCTCCACCGTACTCATCGGCAACTCCCAGACCTTCGTCCGCAACGGCCTCATGGTCACGCCGCGCGGCTACGGCAATAAATACGAGGTCTCCAGCGGCGAGACCCTCGACGGCGAGCGGGCCGGCCGTTCCCTCTCCGCCGGCCTCGACGGCTGGCTCGCCGAGGTCCGCTCCAGCGGAGAATCCGCCGAGGCCCTGGCCCGCCGCCACGCACTGCCCCTTGCCTATGTGTGCGAGGTATTGGGCGAGAGATGGCCCGGCCCCGTGGCCGAAACTTTTTGCCCCGGAACCGGGCCATCTCTCCCTCATCCGGCCCCAGGGGCCACCTTCTCCCAGGGGGAGAAGGGAAGCGGTCACGGATTCCTGGGTAGGGCCGGGAAATCGCCCCATCGCTACGAGACGGCCGAGATCGACGGCCTCTGGCGGGCGATGCGGGAACGGCGCGACATGCGCCACTTCCTGCCCGATCCCCTCCCCGAAGGCACCATCGAACACCTGGTCGAGGCGGCCCATATCGCCCCCTCCGTGGGCTTCATGCAGCCCTGGCGTTTCCTGCGGATCAAGGACGCCGACCTGCGCCGGCGCATCCACGGCCTGGTGGAGGAGGAGCGCCTGCGCACGGCGGAGGTCTTGCCCTCGCGCAACGCAGAGTTCCGCCGGGTCAAGATCGAGGGCATCCTCGATTGCGCCGAGGTGCTGGTCTGCGCCCTGATGCCCGGCCGCGAGGCCCATATCGTCGGGCGGCGCACCCTGCCCCAGATGGACATCGCCTCCGTCGGCTGCGCCATCCAGAACATGTGGCTGGCCGCCCGCGCCGAAGGCATCGGCCTGGGCTGGGTCTCCTTCTTCGACCCCCAGGCCCTGGCTGGACTGCTCGGCATGCCCGAAGGGGCCGAGCCGGTCGCTATCCTCTGCATCGGTCGGGTCGCGGCCTTCTACCCCCGCCCCATGTTCGAGGATGCCGGCTGGGGACAGCGGCTGCCGCTGGACCAGATCCTGTTCGATGATCGCTGGCCGGCCGGGGCTGGGGGTACGCCGACGGCATATTAGTTTTAAGCGCGATCGTAACTATTCAGATCGCCCCAAAAAATGTAATTTTTTGGGGCGGCCAAAGGGGAGAGTAAGACTTCTCCCCTTTGGAGGAGTGGTACAGGGATGTGCCGTTTACGGACCAAAGGATGGAGGAGGGGTACAGGGATGTGCCGTTTACGGACCAAAGGATGGAGGAGTGGCACAGGGATGTGCCGTTTACGGACCAAAGGATGGAGGAGTGGCACAGGGATGTGCCGTTTACGGACCAAAGGATGGAAACCCCAAAAGCTGTGGAGTAACCATTCAAATCGCCCAAAAACCGGGGCGATCTGAATAGTTAGGCGTCGAGCAAGAATAACTTGAGCAATATTGCGCTCGGATTTAGGTCAGATTTGGTCGAACCGATTGAGCAAAACCGCAGGCGTAGCAGCGCTACGTCGAGGAGTTTGCGATTGAGGTT
>JAHJDE010000048.1 GCA_018812525.1 Gammaproteobacteria bacterium | reverse complement strand
GGTCGATCTGATTGAGCAAAACCGCCTATTTTCGCGGCAGAGCCGCTCCCACCGCCGTGGGAGCGGCTCTGCCGCGAAACAGATCGATTGAAGATCGGCCAAAGATGGCCTGAAGATGAGATGCGAGATGTACAAGTTATTTCCGGACAGCTCCTAGGGTTGGAAGCTTGAGCCCGGCAGGCTGCCCTGTATTTTAACGAGTGTAACCCGTCTCCCGCCCCTTCGCTCAACAGGGTTATTCGCCGCTAGAGAAACGACCGGCTGGACGGAAATGGTGATAAACGGAGCGCCGGAAGCAACCCGGCAGTAAGTGCTGGACAAAAGGACTCCTCCCCGCGATGATATCGCGGGAAGTTGCCACTTTACGAGGAGTCCACGATGCAGACTATGCCCGAATCCATACCCTCTCTCAAGATCGAAGCGCTGAACGCCGGGTTACATGAGATGCTCGAATCCATCCGATCTGCCGTGGAAACCCAACAGGCGGTGCACTTGGTGGAAAAGTCCCTATGGGAGTGCCTCCTGCGAATGGGACATGATGCCATGACGCTGTTCTTCACCCTGTCCGGCGACGGGGACGAAGGTGAGACCGTCCTTATGGCGGACGGACAAAAATTGAAGCGGCTGGAACAATCACATCCCCGGCCCTACCTGTCGATCTTCGGTGAATTCCAGCTGACGCGCCGTGTCTACGGAAGCGGCGAGAAACGGAAGATTGAATATGCCCCCCTCGACCGCCGACTGCAACTACCACAGGAAAAGTTCTCCTATCAGCTCCAGGAATGGGATCAAACAGCCATCCTGGAGATGCCGTATCAACAGGTTAGCGGTCTGCTTGAGCGGATGCTGGGTTTACGCCAATCGGTAAACAGTCTGGAGAGGAGCAATCGCGGTTGCGCCGAGGCGGTGGAGGGATTCTGGCGGGATCAACCGACGCCGTCCCCCGAGGAAGAAGGAGAACTATTGGTCTGCACGGCGGACGGTAAGGGGGTTCCGATGCGCCAAAGCAAAAGCGCAGTGGAAGCCAAGACAAAAGGGAAAGGGCCGCACCCCGGAGAGAAAAAGATGGGACTCATCGGCGCGGTCTACAGCGTAGATCCCTACTATCGAACCCCGGAAGAGATCACGGACGCTTTGTTTCATCTGGAAGAGGCCTGCGCCGGGATCGAGGAAAAACGCCCAAGCCCCTGCCACAAACACGTCCGGGCGGCATTGAAGCGGGATCCCGCGGATACGACACAGCCGCAAGTCCGGGAGATCTTCAGCTGGATGGCGACCGAAGTAGAACAACGCGGACAAGGAGGAAAAAAGCCATTGATCTTGCTGATGGACGGTCAGGAATCCCAGTGGAACGCCGGGAGAGAATACCTGCCGGAAGGGGAATACGAAGTCATCGAAATCCTCGACCTGATCCATGCGGTCTCCTATGTCTGGAAGGGGGTGAATCTCCTCTATCCGAACGAAGGGGAGCGGGCCGTGGAGTACGCCAGGGAGCAGGTGCTGAGACTGGCATCCGGCCAATCACAGTCGATGATCCAATCTTTTCGCTCCAGGGCGACGCGTGAACGACTGACGAAGAACCAAAAGGAACCATTGGAAAAGATCATCGGCTATTTTCGGAACAATGAAGAGAGAATCCGTTATAACGATTACCTGACCTTTGGATACCCGGTGGCCTCCGGCGTTATCGAGGGAGCTTGCCGCACGGTCATCAAGGATCGCATGGAAAGGGCAGGCATGCGCTGGGTTTACGGCGGAGCCCATGCCATGATGGGACTGCGCAGCATTCATCTGAGCGGATTGTGGGACGAGTACTTGGCGTACCGGGTCAACACGGAATTGCTGAGGCTCTATCCAGGCAGGGCCGCCAATGATGATGTGATGGAAATAACCCTATGCGCGTAGGGGGCGGACGACGGGTTGCACTCTATTTTAACCCGCCCCGTTGTCCCTTCTGAGGTGCGGCGAAATCCGCACGGTCCTGACCGCGTTGCCCTTGGTCTGCACGACCTCCATGGGATAGCCCGCCAGCATCAGGCTGGTGCCCGTTTCCGGGATGGTCTCCATGTATTCGAGAATCAGGCCGTTGAGGGTCTTGGGGCCATCCGTCGGCAATTCCCAATGCATGGTGCGCACCAGGTCGCGCAGGGTGGCGGAACCGCTCACCAGGAAGCTGCCGTCCTCCTGGGGGTGAACATCGACCAGGGAGGCTGTAGGGTCGGTGGTGAATTCACCGACGATCTCTTCCAGCAGATCCGCCAGGGTGACCAGACCGAGCACATCACCGTATTCATCCACCACCAGCCCCAGGCGACGCAGCTTCTTCTGGAAATTGATCAACTGGGTGTTGAGGGGCGTGTTTTCGGGGATGAAATAGGGCTCGCGCAGCAGGGTGCGGATGATCTCCTTGGAAAATTCCTCCTGCTTCAACAGGACCCGCAGGAGATTGCGCACATGGACGAAGCCGAGGACATTGTCGAGGCTGCCGTCATACACGGGGAGCCGGCTATAGAAGGTGTTCTGCAGTTGCTTGAGGATATCATCCTCGTCGGCGCTGAGGTCGATGGCGACGATCTCGTTACGCGGGACCATGATGTCGTCCACCCGGACCTTCTCCAGGTCCAGTATGCTCAGCAGCATCTTTTGGTGTCGTTTCGGGATGAGATTGCCCCCCTCATGCACCAGGGTGCGCAACTCCTCCTGGCTCAGCGCCCCGCTGTTTGTTTCGTCCGAGGCAACGCCCATCCGTTTCAGGAGGCCGTTGGCTACGCTGTTCACCAGCCAGACGAAGGGGTAAAGGAGCTTCAGCAGGGGGACATAGATAATGGCAGCGGGGTAGGCCAGGCGATCCGGCTTCAAGGCGGCGAGGGTCTTGGGCGCCACCTCCGCGAAGATGAGGATGATCAGGGTTAACAGGGCCGCTGCGATGGGGATAGCTCCCTCGCCGCCGAGTTCGATGGCGATCACGGTCGCAATGGAGGAGGCGAAGATGTTGACAAAGTTATTGCCGAGGAGGATGAGGCCGATCAGCCGGTCTGGCCTTTTCAGCAAGGCCTCCACGCGCAGGGCCTTGGGATCGCCGTCGCGCGCCCTATGGCGCAGCCGATAGCGGTTCAGGGTCATGAGCGCGGTCTCGGAACCCGAAAAGAAGCCAGAGAGCAAAATGAGAATTGCGAGTGCGAGAAAGAGCGCGCTCAGGGGAATGTCATTCAATCGATGAACCTATTTTTCCGAACATTCCCGTAGGTTTCTAGAGGGAGTTCGCCTGGCTGTCAAGCCACAAATGGGACGGGATCACTCCGGCCGGGAGGCCCCGGCCCCGAGGTAGAACCCGGGACGGCGGAATTTTGACATATGCGACGACCAATGATTAACTCCTACTTCCAAGGTCTTCATCCTTCGGCGGGATTTCCAAGAATTAAGGGTAAAGTGCTAATGAACAAAGTCAGGCAGAAATCGGTCCTCGTGACGGATAATCGGGAGACGGCCGCTTACCTCACCACCGTCCTGCAATTTCTGGGACATGAATTGGAAATTGTCCCGGATATCAATGCCTTCTTCACCTCCCAGTGGGAGTTTGGAAACGATCACTGCCTGGCCGTGTTTCTGGACCCCGCCTGCGACGAGGGCGAACGGCGCGCACTCTCGCGGCGGCTCCTGGATTTCACCCCCCACCCACCCCTGTTCCAGCTCGTCGAGAGTGAATCCGCCTATGCGAGCGACTTGATCAACGAGGGGGTTATCGATGTCCTCTCCCTGCCGACCCGTTTTGAACGACTGAATGCCTTGATGCGAAAGGCAGAACTCTTTTATGAGAGCCAGAATGAGTGCGCCGGCGTGCATCGTCGCGTCGAGCTGTTCCGCAGCCTCTCCGGCAACAGCCGCGCCGCCCACAAGATCACCCGCATGATCGACCATGTGGCCATGGCCGAGGCCCCGGTTTTGATCCTGGGCGAGCCCGGCACCGGCAAGGAGGTGGTGGCGCGAAAGATCCACTACCAGTCCCGCCGCCACTGCAAGGCATTCATCTCAGTCAATTGCGGCTCGGTCACGCCCGACCGCCTGAACAGGGAACTCTTCGCCGAGGGACCTGAAGATTGTGCCCCCACCTACCTCGATCAGGCCGAGGGGGGCAGCCTGTTCCTCAACGGCATCGACGAACTGAACCCCGAGATGCAGGCCAAGCTGCTGCACCTGTTGCGGGAACTGGGGGCATCCCGAGGCAAAAAGGGGGCCGCCGCTCATGACGTGCGTATTCTGGCCGGCTCCCATCGCTGCCTGGATACCGCGGTCAAGCAGGGCCGATTCCTGGAGGAACTCTACTTCCGCCTCAATGTCTTCCCCATTGACGTGCAACCCCTGCGCGAACGGACCGAGGATATCCCGCTACTCATCAATGACCTGGTCACCCGCATCGAAAAGGAGAAACGGGGGGCGGTACGACTCACCCCGGCGGCCGTCACCTCCCTGACCCAATACCAATGGCCGGGCAATGTCCGAGAACTGGCCAACCTGATCGAACATCTCGCCTATCTCTACTCCTACGGCCTGGTCGATGTAGACCAACTGCCGGAGAGGTACCGCATCGGCACCTCCGGAGACAAGGCCGGCAACAGCCCGCTGCGCCACGGCCTGGTGTCCGACATACGAATACCGCGGCTGCCGCCGGAAGATTTCGACCTCAAGAACTATCTGGGCGGCATCGAACTCAACCTGATCAAGGAAGCCCTTCAGGAAGCCGAAGGGGTAGTCGCCCACGCCGCCCGGCGCCTCAACATGCGCCGCACCACACTGGTGGAGAAGCTCAAGAAATACGGGCTCCAGCGAAGTCAGGATGTGTATGAATACTGAGAGAATCTGAGAGGGGCGGCGACAAGGCCAGCCCCCAACATAATCGCCGATGACCGGGTCACTAATCGAATCAAAAAGGCGACCTACGATCTGAGACGGTTACGGCTTCACGGGGTGATCGAACGACTGCCGCAAACCCACCAATACAAAATCACCCCAAAGGGATTACGCATCGCGACGTTGTTCGTTGAGCTCTACAACCGTATTCTGAGGCCGGGACTGTCCCAATTGTTCGATGGCTGTCCAAAAGCGCCCGACAGGCCAGTAGCTTCGGCCATCAAAAACCCTGATCGGGCTTTGGATCAGTTGCTGTCGGAGGCGAAAATGGTGACTTCATGAATTTGACTCAAGTGAGGAACTTGCAAAATGGCCATCCTGGCCATTTTGCAAGGCGAAAACGAAAAATGCGATTTTTCGTTTTCTTCATTTTCAATGGCTTAGGCCATTGAAAATGGCGGTTCATCCCTGAACCGCAAGAGGTTCTTGCAGTTT
>JAHJDE010000047.1 GCA_018812525.1 Gammaproteobacteria bacterium | reverse complement strand
TGCGCATAAGGCCGATCAGTGTCGTTTGGGTTGGGCGATGGGTGACCATCGCCAGTTGCAGCGGATCGCTACTGCACCATTTTTGCACCGCAACCCGTGTAACTTATTGATTATTAAAGGAGTGATGGTGCCGAGGAGAGGACTTGAACCTCCACGACCTTTCGGCCGCTAGTACCTGAAACTAGTGCGTCTACCAATTCCGCCACCTCGGCAGGAGAGGGCGTCTCAACGAAGCGCGAACTATACAAGGACAAACGGGGCTCGTCAACGTACAATGGCGCCTCTTTAATTTATGCAAAAAGTAGTTCATTCGTGCCCCAAGAAAAAAGCAGTGACGGCGCCATGGAGCGGGACCCCTTCCGCCTCCGCGAGGCGCGCAAATACGAAAATCCCATTCCCAGCCGTGAATTCATCATGCAGGTGCTTGAAGAGGCTGGCGAACCCCGGTCTTTCGACGAGATAGCCCACGCATTGGAACTCACCGGGGAGGGCCAGCTTGATGGCTTGCAGCGCCGCCTTAAGGCCATGGAGCGCGATGGCCAGTTATTGTGTAACCGGCGCGGCGGTTTTTGCCGGGTCAATCGTCAGGATCTGACTGCCGGACGGGTGTTGGCCCATCCTGACGGTTTTGGTTTTCTGCGCCCGGACGAGGGCGGCGAGGATATGTTTCTCTCCGCCAAGCAGATGCGCGCACTGATGCACAACGACCGGGTGCTGGTCCGGGTCGATGGCGTTGATCGTCGCGGCCGGCGCGAGGCGGCGGTGGTGGAGGTGCTGGAACGCAATACCCATAAACTGGTGGGGCGCCTTCATATCGAGGCAGGGCTGGGCTTCGTGGTGCCGGACAACAAGCGCCTGCATCAGGATGTGGTCATAGCGAAGGAGTCCCTGAACGGGGCGGTCCACGGACAGATGGTAACGGTCGAGATCCTTGAGCAGCCGACCAAATACAGCCAGCCTATCGGCCGGGTTACTGATGTGCTGGGCGACCACATGGCCCCGGGCATGGAGATCGACGTGGCGATCCATTCCCACGGCATTCCCGTAGACTGGCCCGAGGCGGTGATCGAGGAGACTGCGGGACTGGGCGAGGAGGTGCCGGAGGCGGCCAAGCAGGGCAGGGAGGATCTGCGCAAGTTGCCACTGGTGACCATCGATGGCGAGGATGCCCGCGACTTCGACGATGCCGTCTACTGCGAACCCTCACCCAGGGGCTGGCGCCTGCTGGTCTGTATTGCCGACGTCTCTGCCTATGTATTGCCCGGCACCGCTTTGGACCGCGAGGCGACCAGTCGAGGCAATTCGGTCTATTTCCCGGACCGAGTGATCCCCATGCTGCCGGAGGCGCTTTCCAACGGCCTCTGCTCCATCAATCCCCAGGTCGACCGCCTCTGCATGTGCTGTGAGATGGTGATCGACAACGAAGGCAAGATGATCCGCTCCCGCTTCTACGAGGCGGTGATGCGTTCCCACGCCCGGCTCACCTACAACCAGGTGTCGGCCATGTTGGTGGATGGAGATGGCGAGCTCTGCGCCAAGTACGCCGAGTTGCTGCCCCATCTGCACGATCTTTACAGTCTTTACCAGACCCTCGATTCGGGCCGCCGCCAGCGCGGGGCCATCGATTTCGATACGGTCGAGACCCGCTTCCTCTTCAATGCCGACAAAAAGGTCGAGCGCGTGGTGCCGGTGCAGCGCAACGATGCCCACAAGATCATCGAGGAATGCATGCTCTGCGCCAACGTGGCTGCGGCGCGGCTGTTCCAGCGCCAGAAGCTGCCCATGCTCTACCGGGTTCACGATGAGCCTTCCGAAGAGAAAATCACCGACCTGCGCGAATTCCTCGGCGAGTTGGGCCTCCGGTTGCCTGGCAAGAAGAAGCCAAAGGCCGGTGATTATGCCACCTTCCTGAATGAGGTCCGGGAACGGCCCGATTTTCACCTGATCCAGACCGTGCTGTTGCGCTCCCTCTCTCAGGCAGTCTACAGCCCCGAGAACCTGGGCCATTTCGGTCTTTCCTATCCGGCCTACACCCACTTCACCTCACCGATCCGCCGCTACCCGGACCTGCTCGTCCATCGCGGCATCAAGCACTTGGTGAAGGGTGGCACGGCGGAGGATTTCGACTATTCCCCCAGCGAACTCCAGTCCCTCGGCGAACTCTGCTCCACCACCGAGCGCCGCGCCGACGATGCCACCCGTGACGTGGAGGACTGGCTCAAGTGCGAGTTCATGCTTGATAAGGTGGGCGAGGTCTTCAACGGCATCATCGGCGGCGTCAACTCCTTCGGTCTCTTCGTGGAGCTGGAAGAGATCTACGTCACCGGCTTAGTGCATGTGACCTCACTCGACCGCGATTATTACCACTTCGACCCCATCGGCCACCGTCTGTCAGGCGAACGTAGCGGCGAGGTCTTCCGGTTGGGTGATCCGCTCAGTGTACAGGTGGCGGCGGTCAATCTGGACGACCGTAAGATCGATTTTGTCCTGCCCGGTACGGAGAAGCGCGAAAAACGCAAGGGGAGGCGGGACGAGGAAGGCAAGGCCCCCGAAAAGGGCAAGGGCAAGGGAAAGAAGAGGACGGGCTGATGGCATCCCAGTTCATTGGCGGACTGCACAGCGTCCGCGCCGCCCTCAAGCACCAAGGCAAGGTCAGAGCGCTCTGGGTCGATGGCGAGCGTCGCGACCGCCGACTGCGTGAGCTGATCGAGGCTGCCCAGTCCGCTGGGGTCAAACCCCGACAGGCATCGAAAGAGGAATTGGAGCGGCTGTTGCCGGACACCAACCACCAAGGGGCTGTGGCCGAGATCGAGGGTGCCGCAGCCAGGGATGAGCATTCACTCGAAGATATTTTGAACAGCCTGTCAGAACCGCCATTCCTTCTGGTGCTGGACGCTGTCCAGGACCCCCACAACCTCGGCGCCTGCCTGCGCAGCGCCGACGGCGCCGGAGTACACGCCGTCATAGCCCCGCGCGACAAATCGGTGGGCCTGACCCCTGTGGTGGCCAAGGTCGCCAGCGGCGCCGCCGACAATGTCCCCTTCATCCAGGTCACCAACCTGGCCCGCACCCTGAAATGGCTGACCGAAGAGACCGGCATCTGGATCATCGGCCTGGCCGGTGAAGCCGAAACCAGCCTCTATGACACCGACCTCAAAGGCCCCCTGGCCCTGGTCATGGGCGGCGAAGGGGAGGGCATGCGCCGCCTTACCCGGGAACACTGCGATCTCTTGGCCTCGCTCCCCATGAGGGGCAGCGTCGAAAGTCTCAACGTCTCCGTCGCCACTGGCGTTGCCCTGTTCGAGGTGGTGCGGCAGCGGGGGCGGTAGAATTTCCGTATGACTTTAGGCGTCGAGCAAGAATAACTTGAACATCTTGCATCTCGTCTTCAGGCCATATTTGGCCGATCTTCAATCGATCTGTTTCGCGGCAGAGCCGCTCCCACGGCGGTGGGAGCGGCTCTGCCGTGAAAATAGGCGGTTTTGCTCAATCGGTTCGACCAAATCTGACCCAACTCCGAGCGCAATATTGCTCAAGTTCCTCTTTGGGCCTCTGAAACCATCGCCAATCGGCACCGAATCTCAAGCGGCCTGCTTGAGTGAATTGTTGAATTCGGGGGCTGAATAAAGCGACAAGGAAATAGCTATCGCCAGGGCATCCAGGATTCAGGTATAGATCTTTTCGACGCAGCTCAGATTGCAGCCGGCCCCGGCCAGCACCAAGCCAATGCGAATCCCTGCAAAATCAAACAGCTTTCAAGTCAAGGCAATGATCAGATAGCTGAGGTAGAGCCCCCCATTCACCATCAGGTGCCACACCCGCAGCCTGCCCCGATAGACCAGGAGACGCAGCCAGGCGGCGGCCAGCAAAGTGACGACCACGCCGGCCAGTACCTCTTTCTGGGGGATCCAGGGGGTGAGCATGATGCCGATGGCAGGCAGCAGGGTACCCTGAAAGACCATGGCCCCGGTGATGTTGCCGAAGGCCAGGGTGTCCTTGCGCTTGCGGATCCAGAGGATGGAATTCACCTTCTCCGGCAGTTCCGTGGCAACGGGGACGATCATCAGGGAGAGCACCAGGGCGGAGATCCCCAGGAGGGGCGCGGCCGCCTCGATGCCGTGAATGAAACCCTTGGCCCCCAGGACCAGCAGGGCCAGACTCAACACCAGTTGCATGAAAAGGGTAATCCAGTTGTCCGGCAGCCTCAGCCGGGCGAGTAACAGTCCGCCATCCGCCTCGGTATGGTGGCCCTCCTCCACCAGCCGCGCGGAATCCTTGAGGGTCAGCATGACGTAGAAGAAATAGGTCAAGACCATGGACACAGCCAGCATGGCGCGAATGCCTGTGCCGTTGTGAGGCATGAAGAGGGCGAGACAGGCCAGGGCGAAGGCGCCGAGGAAGAAATTCAGGTCGCGGGTCAGACCGCTCCGCTCGGGAGTCAATTCACCCCTGGAACCCCGCTGTTTCCAGACCGAGAGGGCCATGAGGAACAGGGACAGGGTGGAGAGCATCAGGGGCGCCCCCAGGATGGCGCCAACGCCGATCTCCTCGTTGAGCTGCCGGTTCTCGGTACCGGAGAAGATGGCCAGCAGGGGCACGATGGTCTCCGGCATGGCTGTGCCGACGGCGGCGAAGATGGAGCCGGTCACACCCTCGGATATCTTCAGCCGCTCGCCCAGGTGCTCCAGGGCGTTCACGAAGACCTCGGCGGCAATCAGGATCAGAATCAGAAAGAACAGGAGCTGCAAGACCAGCATGGAATGAATCTCAGAGGTAAGGGGAGCGGATTCTACCAGCATTACCCCTCAGCCCGGGCGGGCGCGATGTGGCCAAGTGCTGCCTTCGTGGTTAACCCGCAGTTTCTGGGTTAAAGTAACAGGGGTATGAACCGGTCCAAACAGATAGCCCCGATCAACATGCGCCTACTCCTCAGCCTGCTCCTGATGACCCTCTGGCAAGCCGCCCTTGCCGAAAGCTCGACCTATGACATTGAGGTCTTGATCTTCAGCCAATCGCTTGGGAGCACGGAACAGGCGCCCGGCTTTCCCGGCACGCCGGACATGAGCAAGGCCGGACCCTTGGAGCGCCGGGGTATCAGCATCCTGCCAGCCAGCCAGCTCGCCGGGGTTCGCAAGCGGCTGGAGCAGTCGGGCGCCTATCAGGTGCTGCGCCATCTCTCCTGGCGCCAGGAACTGGCCAACGGGACTGTCCCCCAACCCTTCAGGGTCACCTATCCCGAACAAGGCGCATCCGGCGGACGCCGATTGATGGGTACCATCGCCCTGGGTAGGAGCAACTACGCCATTCTGAAGGCGGATCTCCTGTTGCAGGACAACGGTCAGAGTTACCGCTTGGAGGAGACCCGCCGCATGAAACGCAACGAACTCCACTATCTGGATCACCCCCGGATCGGTGTCATCGCCACCCTCCAGCCGGTGAACTGAGACCGGCAGGAACCGGCGAGCAGCTAGGGTCCCTTGAGCACCGGAATGCGTTGCATTTGAGGTTCTTGCAAAACTGCAAGAACCTCTTGCGGTTCAGGGATGAACCGCCTTACAAAATGGCCAGGATGGCCATTTTGCAAGTTCCTCATTTGAGTCAAATTTTATCGCAACTCGTAGGAGCGCCTTACAGGCGCGATGGCGGTTGATCGCGCTTAAAAAGCGCTCCTACGGCATGGCGGTGCAATTCACGTCAAAAGTTCTCTCAGCAGATCCTCGGCAACTGCTCCCCGGCAATCCAATCGACCACCCGATGGCCGCCGAAGCGGGTCTCCATCTGGACCAGACCGTGGATATCTTCCGCTACCTCGCCGATGAGGGCGGCCTCCCGGCCCAGGGGATGGCCCTGCATGGCACGCAGCACCGCCTCGGCCTCGCCGGCCGGGCAGATGCAAACCAGCTTGCCCTCGTTGGCCACATAGAGCGGGTCCAGTCCCAGCAGTTCGCAGGCGGCGTTGACCTCGGGCCGGACGGGAATGGCCGTCTCGTTCAAACGCATGCCAACGCCCGATTGCCGGGCCAGTTCGTTCAGGGTGGCGGCAAGTCCGCCGCGGGTGGGATCACGCAGACAGTGGATATCCGTCGCGGCTGCGACCATGTCGGCCACCAGGGTATGGAGGGCTGCGGCGTCGGACTGGATGCTGGTCTCGAACTGGAGATTCTCCCGGCTCGACATGATGGCCACACCATGGTCGCCCAATGTGCCGCTGAGCAGAATCCGGTCACCCGGCCGGGCGCGATCCCCGGAGATATTCACCCCTTCGGGCACCCGACCGATGCCGGTGGTGGTGATGAACACCCCGTCACCCTTGCCCCGCTCCACGACCTTGGTGTCGCCGGTCACCACGGGTACGCCCGCCGCGCGGGAGGCCCTGGCCATGCTGGCGACGATGCGTTCCAGATCGGCCAGGGGGAAGCCCTCCTCCAGGATGAATCCGGCCGCGAGGTAGAGCGGCCAGGCCCCGGCCATGGCCACATCGTTGATGGTGCCGTGCACAGCGAGACTGCCGATATCGCCGCCGGGAAAGAAGAGGGGCGAGATCACATGGCCATCGGTGCTTATCACCAGGCGTCCGGCCGTCACCTCGAAGGCTGCCTGGTCGTTGCCCTGGCGCAGCAACTCGTTGTCGAAGTGCTTGACGAACAGAGCCTCGATCAATTGGGCCATGGCCCGCCCGCCCCCGCCGTGGGTCATATCGACCCGGCTGTTTCGCGAAATTGCATTCATTCGGGATTCCTCAATTGATCGCGAGCAAAGTCGCCAGGGCGCGAAGAGGCAGGCAGCCCGGAGGTGGCGAAGCGAAATCCGGGCGATCAACGCTCAGATTATCCTGGATTCCATTGGGTTTCATCCTGGCTGCTTCCTTTATTTCAATCTTCCCACATGGGATATTGCTCCGGTTGCTGAGCCACCGAATTTGTTAACCTTCGATAATGAAAAGAATCTATTTTCCGGCGTTGTTCCTCTTGGTCTGCTGGCTTCCCGCCAAGGCGGGTGATGCACTGAAATCACCGGCCTTTCTCGGGGAGCGGCTCGACTACCGCATCAGCTACCGGGGATTCTTCTCGCTGGGTAAATTGATCGATATCGCCAACGCGACCCTGAGTACCCCGGCCAGGGTCCAGAGTGACGGGACAGGTAGGATCTTCGAAGCGGACCTGTCGGTTACTACCGAGAACCATGGCATCCTGGATTCCGTCGCGCCATTCCGATACCGGGCACGGACCTTCTATCGCATCGATCCCCAGGGAACCGCCCTATTTTCGGTGCTTCTGAAAAGCAAGAAAAAGAGCGGGCAATATCTCTATCAGGTGGACTCGGCCAATGGGCAACTGGTCCGCTATCGGCAGCAGGAAAACGACGGCAATCCGAATGCCGGCCATCCCCCCGCCCGGTTGATGGCATTGCACGGCGAACCCGGACCCTTCAGCAAAGACCGGGTCCTGGCATTCAAGGCGGGCACCCCCTTACTGGATCGACTGAGTCTCTTGCAGTTCATCAGGACCCGGGAGTTCGCGCCTGGGCGAAGCTTCCAGATAGCGGCTACGGATGGCAGCGACCTCTACGCCTATTCCATTAGGGTCGAGAAACAGGAAAAGATCACCCTGGCGGGGCGGGCATGGGACACCTGGAGGCTGCGTTTCGAAGGGACGAAGCAAAAAGACAACGGCCGTAGCGAAGAGGCCCATTCCCCCATCAGGTTCTGGATCAGCATCGACGCGAACCACCTGCCGGTCCGGGCCGAGGTTGAGCATAAGTTCGGGCTGTTTGCCATGGCGTTGGTCAGCGCCAGGAGGGAGTGAGGGGGAGTTAAGGCGTCGAGCAAGAATAACTTGAGCAATATTGCGCTCGGATTTAGGTCAGATTTGGTCGAACCGATTGAGCAAAACCGCAGGCGTAGCAGCGCTACGTCGAGGATTTTGCGATTGAGGTTCGGCCAAATATGGCCTGA
>JAHJDE010000046.1 GCA_018812525.1 Gammaproteobacteria bacterium | reverse complement strand
TTGACATCGACATAGGTGTCTTTCATGCCCTTGAGCAGGGGGATCTGATAGGGATCGACGATGCTGAGGTCGACGATGGCCTGCTCGCCCTCGTATTCGAGGATGGCGTTGAGGAAGCTGATGAGGATGGGCTTGGAGCCCTCAGCGCCGAAGACGCGCTTGAAGGCGTAGTCGGTCTTTAAATCCAGAAAGCGCATGGGGGGCCTCGAATCGGTACAGGATTACTCGGGTAATTATGCACCGATTTGGTCGATGGCGACGCGGGCGTCGATGAAGGGGCTGTGGGTTTCCATGGGGCAGTACTTGCGGAGACCTGATACGCGGGAGATACCCTCTGGGGTGTGATTTTCCTTCATTTTTGGGGAAACCCCTCCCAACCTCCCCTTGTCAAGGTCAGGGAAGGGCTTCCAGCTCCCCCCCCCTGGCAAGGTGGGATCGGGGAGTTGAGGTCCAGCCGTTGAGGGGGCCTTAAGCCGGAATTTGATGACTCAGGGATCCCCGTGCCAGAGTTCCCGCCACCAACGCTGGCGGCTCTTGGCCGCCCCCAGGGATTTATCCAGCTTGACCGGCGGAATCTTGCACATCACCCAGCCCGGCAAGGGCGGGTTCTTGCTGTAGCCGCAAGAAACCCCTAGATTGTGCGGATCGTAAATCTTGATAAAGGAAGGATCGCTCAGATCATCCGCGTAGACGATGCCGCAGTAGTCCTCCGCATGCTCCTCCCGCAACAATCTATCCATCTCCTCCAAAAAAAGGGCAACCTGCACCGCGTCCGAGGGCGACTCCGGCGGCTCCTCGCCCAGGGCATAGATATACCAGCCGCCACCGGCATCCCTCTGAACATTGCCCCAAAGGGCATCCAGGTGGTGCCAGCGCAGGGCCGAGGTAAAGCTACCCCGGAAGGCATGTAGAAATTCATCCTCCAGACTCATCTTCATGGCGCTATCTCCTCTCGTTTATTTGTATACTGATCGATCCATTTTAGATCTGTGGCAAGGATATGAGTGAAGCACTTTTCCAATCCGAACTGAGTGGCCTTCGATTGATCAATCGAGGGAAGGTCCGTGACATCTACGACCTGGATGACCGCCATATGCTGATCGTCACCAGCGACCGTCTCTCCGCCTTCGATGTCATCCTGCCCCAGCCCATCCCCGGCAAGGGCGAGGTATTGACTCGCGTCTCCAACTTCTGGTTCGGCCGCACCGCCGGCATCATCCCCAACCATTTGACCGGGATGCCGCTAGAAGAGGTGGTCACCGACCCGGCCGAGCGCGCAACCCTGGGCGATAGGGCCATCATCGTCCGCAGACTGAGGCCCCTCCCCGTCGAGGCCATCGTGCGCGGCTACATCATCGGCTCCGGCTGGAAGGATTATCAGAAAAGCGGCGCCGTCTGCGGCATCCCCCTGCCCTCCGGGCTTCGCATGGCCGACAAGCTGCCACAACCCCTTTTCACCCCCTCGACCAAGGCCGAACTGGGCGCCCACGACGAGAATATCGACTTCGATCAAGCTGCCGCGATACTGGGCCGCGACCTGGCAGAACAGGTCCGCGACGCCAGCCTGCGTATCTACAGCGAATGCACCGCCTACGCCCTGGAGCGTGGCATCATCATCGCCGACACCAAGTTCGAGTTCGGTCTCGACGAAAACGATAAGCTGCACCTGATCGACGAGGTGCTGACGCCCGACTCCTCCCGCTTCTGGCCCGCCGACCAATACCAGCCCGGCAGCAGCCCCCCCAGCTTCGACAAGCAATTTGTGCGCGACTACCTGGAGACCCTGGACTGGGACAAGACCCCCCCCGCCCCGGAGCTACCTGCCGGGATCATCGAAAAGACCGCCGAAAAGTACCTGGAGGCGGAGCAGAGACTGACCCGTTGAAGTGACACCGACTCAGAGGTTGTGAAAAAACCTCCCGCCGTAGCGAGGGCGGCACTGGGCGTGGTGGGCAAGGCGCGGCGACCACAATATCTGGGAGTGTAGCGAGCCTACATGACCAGATATTGTGGTCGTCGCAACACAGCCCACCGCGCTCAGAGACGTCCGCAGTAGGCGGGAGGTATTTTCACAGCCTCTCAGGACTCCCTTAACCCGGATATTTCATAAATTGCCGTGATGATCGCGCCGGATTTTGATTCGCCAAGGAATTTTCTGAGTGAGCGCCGTATCGGGCTATACGGTCGAGCGAAGAAAATTTCTTGGCGGATCAAAGG
>JAHJDE010000045.1 GCA_018812525.1 Gammaproteobacteria bacterium | reverse complement strand
GCCCGTTATCGTCTACCCAAAAGGAATTTTTGCAAGCACTGAAAGTTCCAGAGAATTGTTTTATCGATAGCCGATAGTATCTTCTTTTTTGGGGAATTTAATTCGAGATCTTCACGAGGGATGGGTGCGGAATGTAAGCTCTGCGCCCCCGTCTTCACCTAAAATCACAGAACCAACGGGGCCTTTGCATCCACGGTCGAAAAGGTCGCCCTGTTTCGCGAGCGTTTCCGTAGCCGGACCGACGTCTACCCCATCCATTGGGAATCAAAAAATGGGAAATCGGGCTATACGCCGGCCT
This sequence comes from Gammaproteobacteria bacterium, assembly GCA_018812525.1. GTDB lineage: Bacteria > Pseudomonadota > Gammaproteobacteria > Chromatiales > Chromatiaceae > YD12-FULL-61-37. The sequence continues at coordinate 36,088 of JAHJDE010000045.1, read as the reverse complement.
GCGCCAATGAGTGGCGACCAGGTATTTGCCGTAAACCGACAGTGAAGTGCGGGGTGTGCGATCAACGCCAACTCCTCCCCGTGACCCCCACTGCGGCGAGCCGATGGACAAGGAAACGGGGTGGAACATCCACCACATCCTGCCCAAGGCTTTAGGCGGAGCGGACACGTTCTCTAATCTGGTCATGCTGCACCCGAACTGCCACAGGCAAATACACAGCCGTGACAAAGTGAACAACCGGTCCCCGTCAAACGGGGCTTAGTAGAGGCCTGAGCCGTGTGCGGGTAAACTCGCACGCACGGTTCTTCGGGGGGGATGGGGCAGCAATGCCTTGTCCCTACCCGACCATCGGCGAGGACTGGGGATAAGTTGACTCCAATCGAAAAAGATGAAAAGTGAAACCCCCATGGCAGAAAAACCGCAAGACGACCGCTACCGTATCCAGGTGAACGTCAGGACCCAATACCTGAAAGAGCAGTCCTCGCCGGAGGAGGGGCGATACGTCTTCAGCTACGCCATTAGAATCAGCAACCGGGGTTCACTTTCGGCAAGGCTTCTCAATCGCCACTGGATCATCACCGACTCTGATGGCAGGGTGGAGGAGGTGCGTGGCCGCGGTGTAGTGGGTGAGCAGCCGTCTATTGAGCCTGGTAGCGAGTTCGAATACAGGAGCGGGACAGTGCTTAAGACCCCGGTCGGCAGCATGGAAGGGAGTTACGGCATGGTTGCAGAGGATGGCGCACGTTTTGACGCCAGGGTAGCCGCGTTCACCCTTGCGGTTCCCAACCTCATTCACTGACCCGATGCAGGCATTTCCATGGCCATCTATGCCATAGGCGATATCCAGGGCTGCTACGATGAAATGGTGCAGCTATTGGATTTCATCGCCTTCGATGAAAAAAGGGATCGGCTCTGGTTTGCCGGCGATCTGGTCAACCGGGGTCCAAAATCGCTGGAAACCGTGCGTTTCGTGCGCAGGCTTGGCGATGCGGCGATCACCGTATTGGGCAATCACGACCTTCACCTGCTGGCCTGTGCCAACGGCAACGTCAAGCGGCTCAAGGATCAGGGGCTGATGGAGTTTCTGCGGGCCGAGGATAGCGAGGAGTTGCTCTATTGGCTCCAGCACCGTCCCCTTCTGCATCGCGACGAGGAGCTCGGCTACGCCCTGATTCATGCAGGTCTGCCGCCGCAATGGGACCTGCCGCAGGCGGAGTCCTGCGCCAGGGAGGTAGAAGCGGTTCTGGCCGATGAGAGGGCAAAGGATTACTTCAAGCTGATGTACGGGAACGAGCCCTGCCAGTGGCAAGAGTCACTCAAGGGGATGGATCGCTATCGTTTCATCACCAATTGTCTCACCCGGCTGCGCTACTGTGACCCCAGTGGACGCCTGGCGCTGAAGGAGAAGGGACCGCCGGGGACCCAGTCGAAAGGGTATCTACCCTGGTTTCTTATACCGGGTCGGCGTAGCCGCGATGACCGCATCATATTCGGGCATTGGTCCACGCTGGGCTATCAACATGCCCGAAATGCCTGGGCGATCGATTCGGGCTGTCTCTGGGGTGGCAAATTGACAGCAGTACGCATCGATAACGGCGACCCGGAACCCCGGCAAATCAAATGCCGCGGCGCAGCCAAACCGGGAGAATAGAAGCCATCCGCTGAGACAAAAAGCCCAACATGTTGGCGACGACCGATCACTGGCTCGGCGGGTATCGGGAACCCGATCATCAAATTTGTGGCGCGGGAAAGACTCGGAACGGATCAGGGACGCAGCCGCTCGTAATACAAGAAGCTGTAGGGAAAGGGGTTCTTTCCATTTGCCGGATGATCCTCACGGAGACTGAGGCGCCACTGGCCCTCGTCCAGTGCGGGGAAGAAGGCATCCCCATCAACCCTAGCGTGGACGAGGGTCAGATAGATCCGGTCGGCCAGGGGCAGAGCAAGCTTATATATTGCGGCACCGCCAACGACGCAGATTTCAGCTACCTTGCCGGCTGCCTCGACGGCATTTTCAAGATCCTGAGCCAGGGCAGCCCCTTCGGCCCGGTAGCGACGGTTTCGGCTCAGGACGATGTGTTTACGCTCCGGCAAGAGGCCCGGCAGGGATTCCCAAGTCTTGCGCCCCATGATGATGGGCTTGCCGAGGGTGAGCTTCTTGAAGTGCTGGAGATCGGCGGGCAGATGCCAGGGTAGGCGGTTGTCGCGCCCGATGACGCGGTTTTCCGCCATGGCGGCGATAAGGGAGATCAGGGGTTTCTTGGACATGGGGCCATCATAGGACTATCGGCGCCACGCTTCACTACCAAATCCCTCAGATAGCAATCGGCGCCTGGATGGAGGGGTGCGGGTCATATCCAGTCAACTCGAAATCCTCGAAACAGAAGCCGAAGATGGAATCGACCGCGGGGTTGAGTACCATGCGCGGCAGGGGGCGGGGTTCTCTGCGTAGTTGGGTATCCGCCTGATCCAGGTGGTTGAGGTAGAGATGGACATCACCGAGGCTGTGGATGAAGTCGCCGGGTTGCAGCCCCGTCACCTGGGCGACCATGAGGGTCAGCAGGGCGTAGGAGGCGATGTTGAACGGGACGCCGAGAAAGACATCAGCGCTCCGCTGGTAAAGCTGGCAGGAGAGCCGCCCTTCCACCACATAGAACTGGAAGATAGCGTGGCAGGGCGCCAGCGCCATCCGCCCCTGCCTGACATTGGCCTGTGGGCCGATGGACTCGTCCGGCAGATCGGCCGGGTTCCAGGCACTGACAATGTGGCGCCGGGAGTCGGGAAAGCGGCGGATCTGTTCTATTACCTGGGCAATCTGATCGATATGCCCCCCGCCCGGCGTCGGCCAGGAACGCCACTGATATCCGTAGACAGGCCCCAGGTCGCCTTCCTCCGTCGCCCACTCATCCCAGATGGAGACCCTGTGGTCCCGGAGATACTGGATATGGGTTTCACCCCGCAGGAACCAAAGCAATTCGTGGACGATGGAGCGCAGATGGACCTTCTTGGTGGTAACCAGAGGAAAGCCCTGGGAGAGGTCGAAACGCATCTGGTACCCAAACAGACTGAGGGTGCCGGTGCCGGTGCGATCGCCCTTTCTCACCCCCTGCTCCCGCACCTGACGCAACAGTTCCAGGTATTGCCTCACGCCCCTTTCCCCTTGCGATAGGCCAGAAACATGAGCAGGAAACCGAACAGGATCATGGGAAGGCTCAGCAATTGGCCCATGGTCAGCCAGTCGAAGGCAAGGAATCCGAGCTGGCTGTCCGGCATGCGCACGAACTCGACGCTGAAACGGAAGAGGCCGTAACAGATCAGGAAAAGTGCGAATACCGCCTTGACCGGGCGCGGCCTGGCGGAAAAGAGCCAGAGGATCAGGAACAGCACCATACCCTCCAGCACCGCCTCGTAGAGCTGGCTGGCATGGACAGGTACGGAAAAGAGACCGTCCGGGCTGCCGACCTGCTCGCAGAGCTCCTCGGTGGAAAGGCTGTAATCGCAGGGGACCCGCATGCCCAGGGGCGATTCGGTAGGGCCGCCCCAGAGTTCGGCGTTGATGAAGTTGCCTATGCGTCCGCTGAAGAGGCCGATGGGGACCAGAGGGACGACGAAATCGGCCAGCCGGAAAAAGCCGGAGCCGATGCGGCGGGAGAAGAGCCCGAGGGCAAGCACGACACCGAGCAGACCGCCGTGAAAGGACATCCCCCCCTTCCAGATCTCAAACAGAACCAGGGGGTTGGCGATGAAGGCAGGGAGGTTGTAGAAAAGGTTGTAACCGATCCTGCCCCCCAGCACCACGCCCAGGGCACCGAAGAAGATGAGGTCTTCCATCTGCTCCCTGGCCACCGGGGCATCCACCCGCCGGGCGCGGAGGCGACCCAGCCACCAGGCGGCGGCGAAGCCGATCAGGTAGGTGACGCCGTACCAGTGGATCTTGAAGGGTCCGATGGCAAGGGCAATGGGGTCTAGGCTCGGGTAGCTCAGCATGCGGTGTTCGCTGTTCAGAATGTCGGCAGGACGCGCAGAAAGAAGGTCTTGAGATAGGCCGTCTCGGGTATCGCCGGGTGGACCGGATGGTCCGGTCCCTGTCCACCCGTTTCGAGAAGTTGCAGGCTGCGGTCGATGTGGCGGGCACCCTGGTTGATGAGACCAAGCAACCCCTCCCCCGACATATGATGGGAACAGGAAGAGCTTACCAGCAGCCCGTCCCTGGTGAGCAGTTGCATGGCTGCTTGGTTGATCCGCCGATAGGCCAGCGCGCCCTCCTTCTGGTCCTTGCGCCTTTTGATGAAGGCGGGGGGATCGACCAGGGCCACATCAAAGCGCTCGCCCGCCTCGCGCAGGGACTTCAAGACCTCGAAGGCATCCCCGCGCAGAGTAGCAACCCGGCCGGACAGGCCATTCAACTCGGCATTGGCGGTGACGCCGGCCAGTGCTGGCTCAGAGGTGTCGACACAGGTCACCGACGCCGCGCCGGCCGCAGCGCACCGGATGCCCCAGCCGCCCAGGTAGCTGAAGAGGTCAAGCACACGACGATCCTTGACATAGGGCAGCAGGCGGGTGCGGTTGGCGGCCTGGTCGAAGAACCAGCCGGTCTTTTGCCCCTCGCGGAGGGATACTCGGAAGCGACACTCCCCTTCGGTCAGCTCTACCTCAGTCGGAATATCTCCGGTGGCCAGTTCGATGCCTTTCTCCAGCCCTTCCAGCTCCCTGATCGGGGTGTCGTTGCGAAGCAGGATTCCTTTAGGCTTCATGACCTTCTGGATGGCGTCGATCAGTGCCCCTCGCATGGCCTCCATGCCGGCGGTGGTTAATTGAACAACAAGATGATCGCCGTAGCGGTCGATCACAAGGCCGGGCAGGCCGTCAGCCTCACCGAAAACGGCACGGTAGTAGGGGGCCGGGTAGAGCCGCTCGCGCAGTCCCAAGGCGATTTTCAGCCGGTGGACGACCAATGATGCGTTCAGGGGATATTCGGGATCCCGGCTGACTAGACGGGCGCAGATCAGCGAATGCGCGTTGACGTAACCGAAACCGATCAGTTTTTTGTGACCGTCCAGGATGGCCACCTGCTCCCCGGGCTGAAAATTGCCCAGCGGCGTCAGACCGGTGTCGATTTCGTTGCTATAGACCCAACAATGTCCGGTGCGCAGGCGGTGATCCTCGCCCTTTCTCAGAATCAGGGCGGGAAGTTCAGAGGTAGTATCCAAGCGGCATCTCCCGGCTGATGATTAAAGTGGCGGGTAACTATTCAGATCACCCCAAAAATTGCGATTTTTTGGGGCGACCAAAGGGGAGAGTAAGACCTCTCCCCTTTGGAAACCCCAAAAGCTGTGGAGTAACAATTCAGATCACCCAATAAGCCGGTCGACCTGAATAGTTACAGTGGCGGGATCATAACCCAAATCACGAGGGGCTGTGCCAACGTGCCTGGGCGGCCTCGTCGCTCTCTCTGGCATCGACCCAGTGTGCGCCGGCATCGGTCTGTTCCCTTTTCCAGAAGGGGGCACGGGTCTTGAGAAAGTCAATGACAAACTCGCAGGCGCGGAAGGCGTCTCCCCGGTGGCGGCTGGCCACGGCCACCAGCACGATGGGGTCCTCGGGGCGCAGTTCGCCAACCCGGTGGACGACGCGGACGGCATCGATGGCCCAGCGGGACTTGGCCTCGGCGACGATCTTCTTCAGTGCCTTTTCAGTCATTCCGGGGTAGTGTTCGAGGAACATGGCGCTGACACTGGCCCCTTCGTTAATGTCGCGCATCAGCCCGACGAAGGCGACCACTGCGCCCGAAGAGGGCCTCCCCCGCCGGAAGGAGAGTTGCTCGGCCTCGGGGTCCAGGGGTGTTTCAATGACAGCAATCTCTTTCATGTTATTCCGTTACAGGCCCTTGGGGCCTTAGAAGCCGTATGACCGGGGCGGTGTCGGGACGGACACCGCGCCAAAGATAAAAGGATTCGGCGGCCTGCTCCACCAGCATGCCAAGCCCGTCCAGTGAAATGGAGGCGCCATTGGCGAGGCCCCAGCGCACGAAGGCGGTCCGCCGGTCGCTGTACATCATGTCGTAACAGATCCCGCCAAGGACGAGACAGTCGGCGGGGAGTTCGGGCATCTCCCCGACCAATCCGGCGGAGGTGCCGTTGATGATGAGGTCGAAGGCGAGCCCGTTCAACTGGTCGAACCCGCAGCCGGAAATGGGGCCGAGTCCGCGCAATTCTTCCGCCAGGTTAAGGGCCTTGGCAGCAGTTCGGTTGGCGATGACCAGTTGAGCCGGTTGTCGCTCCAGCAAAGGACGGACCACACCACGCGATGCGCCGCCGGCCCCGAGCAGCAGGAGTCTCTTGCCGTCGAGCCGCTCTCCGTGGTTCTGTGTCAGGTCGCGCACCAGGCCCAAACCGTCGGTGTTCTCGCCGCGCAGCCTGCCATTGTCGAGCAGCATCAGGGTATTGACCGCCCCCGCTGATTCGGCAAGGGGGGAGCGTTCGTCCGCCAGGCGCCAGGCTTCCTCCTTGAAGGGCACAGTGACATTGAGCCCCCGCCCCCCATCGGCCAGAAAGGCACGCACATCGCGCTCGAAATCGGTCCCCAGTATCCGTCCGTATGTCATGTCCTGACCCGTCTGCGCCGCAAAGGCTGCGTGGATCAGGGGCGATTTACTGTGCTCGATGGGGTTGCCGATGACGGCGTATTTGCTGGTCATCAGGTGTTCAGCCACTGTGCCGCCTTCTTGGCGAAATAGGTCAGGATGCCATCGGCCCCGGCCCGCTTGATGCACAGGAGGGATTCCATGACGACCGCCTTCTCGTCCAGCCAGCCATTTTGGGCGGCGGCCATGTGCATGGCGTATTCCCCGCTCACCTGATAGACGAAGGTGGGTACGCCGAAGGTCTCTTTCACCCGGCGCACAATGTCGAGATAGGGCATGCCGGGCTTGACCATCACCATGTCGGCCCCCTCTTGCAGGTCCAGGGCAACCTCGCGGAGGGCCTCGTCGCTATTGGCGGGGTCCTGCTGATAGGTATATTTATTGCCCCCACGCAGATTGGCGGCAGAGCCTACGGCATCACGGAAGGGTCCGTAGTAGCTGGAGGCGTACTTGGCAGAGTAGGCCAGGATGCGGGTGTGGATATGGCCTGCATTCTCCAGGGCGGCACGGATCTCGCCGATACGCCCGTCCATCATGTCGGAGGGGGCGACGATATCGGCCCCGGCCTCGGCGTGGGAGAGGGCCTGTTGCACCAGCACATCGACGGTCTCGTCGTTCAGGACGTAGCCGCTCTCATCGATCAGGCCGTCCTGCCCGTGGGTGGTGAAGGGATCGAGCGCCACGTCGGTGAGGATGCCCAGTTCGGGTAGGGCGTCCTTGAGGGCCTTGACGGCACGTTGGGCCAGCCCGTCGGGATTGTAGGCCTCCCTGGCATCCTCAGTCTTTACCCCTTGCGGCGTGACTGGAAAGAGGGCCATGGCGGGCACCCCCAGGGCGAATACCTCTCGCGCCTCCTTCACCAGCAGATCGATGCTCAGGCGCTCGATACCCGGCATGGAGGCAATGGGCTCGTGGAAGCCCTCCCCCTCCAGCACAAAGACGGGATAGATGAGGTCATTAGGGGTGAGCTGGGTCTCGCGCATGAGGCGGCGCGAGAAGTCATCGCGGCGCATGCGGCGCAAGCGGGTCATGGGGAAGTTGCTGGAGGGGAAGCTGGTCATATGAAATCCTGTAAGGCGAGAGGCCACGCGGCTGAGGTTTCCATTAAAATGCCTCGTCCACCCGTATTTCAAGTGTTGTTGAGACCTTTCCATGCATCATGACAAAGCCCCCATCTCCGATGTCCACCTGGAGCAATTCGAGCAGCAAGTGATCCAGGCCTCGCACCAGATCCCAATCATGGTCGATTTCTGGGCCGAGTGGTGCAGCCCCTGCCTCGCCTTGGCGCCGGTATTGGAGCGCGTGATGGCTGGTTACGCCGGCCGGGTCCGCCTGGCCAAGCTGGAGGTGGACGAGGGGGAAAACATGAAGCTGGCCGGCCGCTACCGAGTCCGCGGTTTTCCCACCGTCGTTCTATTCATCAAGGGCGAGGAGGTGGCGCGCTTCGTCAGCGCCAGGCCCAGGCACTGGATCGAGGAGTTCCTCGATCAGCACCTGCCTGAATTACGGTGACACTTTACTAAATGCACTTAATTTAGTAATTAAGTGCATTTAGTAAAGTGTCACCGTAATTCATTCAACCAAAATGACAAACGTAATCCAGGGTTGAGATGGTTTCGATGTCGAAGGCACTGTTGCCGGGCACACTGAAGCTCTGGCCTGCGCGGTAGCTGTTCCAGCCCTCTTCACCTGCCAGCTTTACCCTGCACTCGCCGCCATTGATCTCCATGATTTCGGGCACCCCGGTATTGAAGCTGAGGGTGCCGGGAAAGATAACCCCGACCGATTTCCGGGTGCCGTCGGGGAAGAGGATGCTGTGGCTCACGCACTTGCCGTCGAAATAGATGTTGGCCTTCTTGATAACGCTGACGTTGTCGAATTGACTCATGAATGCTGACTCCGCTCTGGGGGTTATGGAATGGCCTTTTGGGCGTGGCGATTGAACTCATCGGCTTTCAGGTAGCCCATGAGGCGGTAGTTCTTCCGTTCCTGACCATCGGTACCGAAAAAGAGGATGGCGGGTGGCGCGGGGATCTGGAAGTGGCCGAGCAGGGTCTTGTCCTGATTGTCGTTGGCGGTTACGTCAGCCTGAAGAAGAATGAATCCGGTGAGGGTGGACTCGACCCTGGGGTCGGCGAAGACATACTTCTCGAACTGAATGCAGTAGGTACACCAGTCGGCATAAAAGTCGAGCATCACCGGCTTGCCCTGGCGGCTGGCCGAGGCAAGTTCCCGGTCCAGGTCATCGACCGTCTTGATGCGCTTGAACCGGGTTTCGGCTGGCTGAGCAGCACTGCTCGTCGCGCCGAAGGAGAGGCCTCGCAGGGGTTGCAGGCTGTCCTTGCCGCCGGCGGCAACCCCGATCAGCATCAGAGCGCCATAGACCAGGGCGGCCAGACCCAAACCCTTCCACAGCTTGCGCCAGCCGGAGCCCCCCGCCGGCAGCGGAGAGAGGGCGCCCAGGTAGACCCCGGAGCAAATCAGCAGCAGGCCCCAGAGCAACAGGGCAACGGCGGCAGGAAGGATGCGCTCCAGCAAAAGTATGGCAACGGCCAGCATCAGCACACCGAAGACGGCTTTTATTGCCTCCATCCAGTGCCCCGCCTTGGGGAGCAGCTTGCCCGCGCCGGCACCCAGGACGATAAGTGGGGCGCCCATGCCCAGGCCCATGGCAAACAAGGCCAGTCCACCCAGCAGGGCATCGCCTGTCTGACCGATGTAAATCAGGGCGCCAGCCAGGGGCGGGGCGACGCAGGGGCCGACAATGAGGGCGGAGAGGAGGCCCATGACGGCTACACCGGCGTAGGTTCCCCCTTTTTGTTGATGACTGACCTTGCCGATCCGTCCTTGCAGGGCTTTGGGCAATTGCATGTCGTAGAAACCGAACATGGAAAGGGCCAGCAGGACGAAGATCAAGGCGAAGGCGCCCAGTATCCAGGGATTCTGGAAGGCGACCTGGAGGTTCTCCCCGAACAGGCCCGCCAAGACGCCGGCAAGGGTGTAGGTGGCAGCCATGGCCAGCACGTAGACCGATGAGAGCAGGGCGCCCTTGAGCGGGGTGATCCGGGCCCCTTGGCCGGCGATGATGCCGGAGAGGATGGGGATCATGGGAAAGACGCAAGGGGTGAGGGCAAGCAGCAGGCCAACCCCGAAGAAGCTGGCGAGGATCAGCCAAAGACTGCCACCCTTGAGGAGATTGGTGATCTGGTCCTGCTCACTGATGGGTTCTTGTTGGGGCTGCTGAACCTGAAAAGCTTCTGCTGCGGATGCCGAGGCAATGGCCGGCAGATCAAGGCTCAGATCCTGACGCTGCGGTGGGTAGCAGATACCAATTTCGGCACAGCCCTGATAGGAGACCCTCAAATCAATTTTGGTGGGGGCTTTGTTGTTGCGCTGCAGGGGAATGCCGAGGTCGATTTCCTCCGTATAGACGGCCACATCACCCTCGCTGCCGTCAGGGCGGATGCTGTTCTGCTTGATCTTGGGCTTCGGCAACGGGTAATCGCCAAGGGTGACACCATCGGCCTGCTTGAGCTCGACCCTGATCTGATCCTGATAGAGGTAGGTCCCCTCGGCGATTTGCCAAATGAGCCGGAGCTTGTCTCCTGCGGGTTCCACCGAGGCGCTGAATTTGAAGGCCTGCTCGACCGGCAGAATCACTTCTTCCCGGCTGCCACTGCCTGGTTTTAAGGAGGAGAGTAGGTTGCCTTGTGGGGTAGAGGCAGCCAGGGCAAGCGGCTGAGGTTCCGCCGGGGTGGTCGTCTCCGCGAGGGGAGGCAAGGATAAGGACAGGGCCTGGGTATGGGGTGGATAGCAGAGGCCGGCGTCGGCACAGCCTTGAGACGTGACGATCAGGTTTAGGGTGCCCAGTGACGGGTCCTTCCGAAGGAGGGGGAGCTGTGCGACGAGCTTGCCGCGATAGATCTCCACCTCACCAAAGAACTCATCGCGCTTGGTTTCGGCCTGGGGAAGCCTGGCCCCGCCCACTTCGATGCCAGGGGTGTCGGAACGAAAGCTGATCTTGTCCTTGTAGAGGTAGTAACCCTCGGCAATCTGCCATTCTATCCATATGCTTTCTTTGTCATCGACGCTTCCAGATATGGGGTAGGCCTGGTCGGCGCGGAGGAATTCCTCCTCCGCCTGCGCGACGAGGGCGGTGAGAAGCAGCAATAGAAGGGCGAATAATCGGCCTAACTTGAAATCACGCATTGTTCGACCCATTCAAGGTATGGTTGATGGCCCTGTTCGATCCCAAGGATGATGACCTCGGGCACATCGTAGGGATGCAGTGCCACGAGCGCTTTCTGAAGCTCATCGAGCCGGGCATGGCTGGTCTTGATAAACAACAGGACCTCTTGGGTGTGCTCTATTTTTCCCTGCCAACGATAGATCGAAGTAATGCCAGGCAGGAGATTGATGCAGGCGGCAAGTCCGGCATCAACAAGCTGAGTAGCGATCTCCTCGGCGGCCTTTCTATCCGGGCAGGTGCACAGGACGAGCTTTATTGTTGTCATACTGACCCTAAGATAGTTGAAGAGTTCCTCCGGCGTAAAGCCGGCCAATCGAGTTGATTTTATAGGTGTTTGCCGTGAATCCCCTGATTTTGTTTCTCGCCCTGCTTATCGGACTCCCCCTGCTGGAGCTCTATCTCCTGATTGAGGCTGGCTCTTTCATCGGTGCCCTGCCGACCATTCTGCTGTCACTCTTCACCGCCGCGCTGGGCGGGTACCTGATGCGTCGACAGGGGATCGCCACCGCGTTCCGGGCACGGATCTCCCTGGAGCGGGGCGAGGTTCCAGCCTTGGAAATGCTGGAGGGGGCAGTCGTCTTTCTGGCCGGCGTTGCCTTGCTGCTGCCAGGGTTTTTCACCGATGCCCTGGGATTCCTTGCCCTGATCCCCCCGTTGCGCCAGTTGGTGCTTCTCCATTTCCTCAAGCGAACTGGAATGATGCGCCCCATCTCCTCTGGAAGACCCTCGCCCGGCCAGGCCAGGGGTTATATCGAGGCTGAGTGGCAGCGGGAGGACGAAACGCAGCGCCCCTGAAGGCGATAGTGAGAAAAAGATGGGACCCGCCCTTGACTCTCGAAGCTTCGCCCCTATTATTGGCACTCACCAAGGGCGAGTGCTAACAGCTCGCCGTTTGGAGACAACATTTTTCGTCTTCAGATCAACCTTCATTAAGGAGTCACGTTAATGAAAATCCGTCCTCTGCACGACCGTGTGGTCATTCGCCGCATGGAAGAAGAAACCACCACCGCTGGCGGCATCGTGCTGCCCGGTTCCGCCGCAGAAAAGCCCATGCAGGGTGAAGTGCTGGCCGTTGGCAACGGCAAGCCCCTGGACAACGGCCAAGTCCGCACACTTGATGTCAAGGTCGGCGACAGGGTTCTCTTCGGTAAGTATTCCGGCTCCGAGGTCAAGATCGACGGCGATGAGCTGTTGGTGATGCGCGAAGAAGACATCATGGGCGTGGTCGAGAAATAAGCACCTCGCCCAACTTGCACAACCGATTTTTCAAACAGATTTCGATAGGAATATTTCAATGTCTGCAAAAGAAGTGAAATTTGGCGATGAAGCCCGTCAGCGCATGCTTGCGGGTGTCAACATTCTGGCCAACGCCGTCAAGGTGACCCTGGGCCCCAAAGGCCGCAACGTGGTGCTGGAAAAGTCCTTTGGCGCCCCCACCGTGACCAAGGACGGCGTCTCCGTCGCCAAGGAGATCGAACTGTCCGACAAGTTCGAAAACATGGGCGCGCAGATGGTGAAAGAGGTCTCCTCCAAGACCTCCGACGTGGCCGGTGACGGCACCACCACTGCGACCGTCCTGGCCCAGGCCATGGTGCGCGAGGGCCTCAAGGCCGTTGCCGCCGGCATGAACCCCATGGACCTGAAGCGTGGCATCGACAAGGCCGTGATCGCCGCCGTCGACGAGCTGAAGAAGATCTCCAGACCCTGCTCCGATAATAAAGAGATCGCCCAAGTCGGTACCATCTCCGCCAACTCCGACGACTCCATCGGCGACATCATCGCCGATGCAATGGGCAAGGTCGGCAAGGAGGGCGTAATCACCGTCGAGGACGGTTCCGGTCTGCAGAACGAGCTGGACGTGGTCGAGGGCATGCAGTTCGACCGTGGCTACCTCTCCCCCTACTTCATCAACAATCAGCAATCCATGGCCTCTGAGCTGGAAGCACCCTACATCCTGATCCACGACAAGAAGATCTCCAATATCCGCGATCTTCTCCCCATCCTGGAAGGCGTTGCCAAGGCCGGCAAGCCCCTGCTGATCGTCGCCGAGGACGTTGAGGGCGAGTCCCTGGCTACCCTGGTGGTCAACACCATTCGCGGCATCGTCAAGGTTTGCGCCGTCAAGGCCCCTGGTTTCGGCGACCGCCGCAAGGCCATGCTGCAGGACATCGCAGTCCTCACCGGTGGCACTGTGATCTCCGAAGAGGTCGGCCTCTCCCTGGAAAAGGCCAGCCTCAATGATCTCGGCACCGCGAAGAAGGTTATCGTCACCAAGGATGAGACCACCATCATCGACGGCGCTGGGTCGGAAATCGACATCAAGGCCCGTTGCGAGCAGATCCGCGCCCAGGTAGAAGAGACCTCTTCCGACTACGACCGTGAAAAACTGCAAGAGCGCCTGGCCAAGCTGGCCGGCGGTGTGGCCGTGATCAAGGTTGGCGCTGCCACCGAAGTGGAGATGAAAGAGAAGAAGGCCCGCGTTGAAGATGCCCTGCACGCAACCCGCGCGGCAGTGGAAGAGGGTGTCGTGCCCGGCGGTGGTGTTGCCCTGGTGCGCGCCCAGCTTTCCGTCGCTAACCTCAAGGGCGACAACCACGACCAGGATGTCGGTATCGGCATTGCCCGCCGCTCCATGGAAGAGCCCCTGCGTCAGATCGTGGCCAACGCCGGTGAGGAGGCCTCCGTGGTGTTGAACAAGGTGGCCGAAGGCAAGGGCAACTTCGGTTTCAACGCCGCCAACGGCCAATACGGTGACATGACGGCCATGGGCATCCTCGACCCAACCAAGGTGGTCCGTTCCGCCCTACAGAACGCCGCCTCCGTGGCCGGCCTCATGATCACCACCGAGGCCATGGTGGCCGAGGAGCCAAAGAAGGACGCCGCATCTCCGATGGGCGGCGGCATGGGTGGAATGGGCGGCATGGACGGCATGATGTAAGCGTCCTCGCCTGACTTGAAGGCCTAAAAGGCCCGGCGAGCGATCGCCGGGCCTTTTTCATGGGGATCTGCCGGGCCCTACTTGTCTGACGCCTTTAAATCTATTCCCTGGATCATCCACTTATCCTCGATTTTAACCATCTGAAACTCGATCTTTGCAAGCTTATTGGAACCATCGGTCAGATGGCCCATCACTTGCCCCCTGTTGTTCTCAAAGCCTCGAGAATCAAAGCTGAAGGCGCTGTGCTTGGTCAGCACGGGGTAGGTCTCGACGAATTTCTTGTAGGCATCCAGGGAGGTGGCCTGTTTGAACTCTGGCGATGTCTGGCCGTAGGCGGATTCGATATCCCCGCTACGCAAGGAAGCCAGATGCGAATCCACGGTGGCTTGCAGGTCGCCGGTTACGAACATGGCGAGACCAATGACAAAGATGATGAACCCGCCAATCCACAGCAGCACTTTCTTCCAGGTCGCCATCTTCTTCTTTGTCACGGGTTGGGTTTGTTGACCCCTTTGTACCGGTGGCAGGCTGTCCGGAGCAACGGGGGCGCTGCCGTCGGCGCGGATACCGCAACTGGGGCAGAAATGAGCACTTTCCGGGATTTGGGTACCACACTTAGGACAGAACATATCGGCTTCTCCTCTGGTGAATGGCCTAAGTTATTTATAGTCCATGATGGCGCGAAGGTATTGATACGCGGCAAGGAGTTCGAAAAGAGAGGGTGCGTTTGCTCCTTTCCCAAGGGTAAGCTTGGGCGCAAATGACAATTACGAGAAGAGGAATGGCGCTAGAAATCTTGCACGCCCTCGAAGGCCGGGTGGAAACCCATTGCATTGCATGGAAAGAGAAGTCCGCTGCCCTCGGGCTAAATACTGACCTGGATGAGGATTTTCTGGTTGCTCAGAGACATGCCTTTGAAGGGAGTGAGTACCTTGCCCAAAGCTGCCTGCGTCATCCGGAGTGGCTTTGCCAGTGGCGCGACGATGGCTTCTTGCGAGATGCCATATCCGGGGGTGGAATGGAGCGGCTTCTCCGTGCCGCCCTGCAGGGTGTTGCCGATGAACCGGGTCTGCAGCGGGAGCTGCGCCGCTTCCGTCGGCGCCACATGGTTCGGATCATCTGGCGTGACCTTGCCGGTTGGGCCGGGCTTGACGAAACATTGGAGAATCTTTCAGCCTTGGCGGATGCCTGTATCGGACAGGCACTGGAAAAGCTCTACGCACAGTTGACGCCGCTCTATGGCGAACCCATCGGGGGAGAGACTGGACAGCCGCAAGGACTGGTAGTCCTTGGTATGGGCAAGCTGGGCGCACGGGAGCTCAATCTCTCCTCCGACGTGGATCTGATCTTCGCCTTCGAGGAGGTTGGAAAGACCAATGGAAAGAGATCTTTGGCCAATGAGGATTTTTTTACGCGTGTGATCCAGAAGCTGGTGCAGGCCCTCGATAACAAGACGGCCGATGGCTTTGTCTTCCGCGCAGATACACGCCTGCGGCCCTACGGCGATTCAGGCCCCCTGGCATGCAGCTTCGATTTCGTGGAGGAGTACTATTTTTCCCAGGCTCGGGAATGGGAGCGCTACGCCATGATCAAGGCCCGCGTGGTTGCTGGCGCCCCGGTGGTAGGTGAGCGTCTGATGGCGGTATTGCGGCCTTTCACCTATCGGCGCTATCTCGATTTCGGCGCCATCGAATCCCTGCGCGACATGAAGCGCATGATCGCCGCAGAGCTGTACAAGAAGGGGATGGAGGCCAATATCAAGCTAGGACCCGGCGGGATTCGCGAGATCGAGTTCCTTGGCCAGGCCTTCCAGTTGATCCGTGGCGGCAGGGAGCCGGAGCTGCAAGTTCGACCAATCCTCCAGGTCTTGCATCGATTGGGTGAAAAGGGGCTATTGCCTCCGCAAGCCGTCAAGGAGTTGACTGATGCCTATCGTTTCCTGCGGCTGGTGGAGAATCGAATACAGGCCTGGCGCGATGAGCAGAGTCATCTACTCCCCCCCGATGAGGAGGGCCGATTGCGTCTTGCGCGATCCATGGGGTTTGGTTCATGGACGGCTTTTGCGGATATCCTGGAGGGGCATCGCGCAAGGGTTCAGGGACATTTCGATGAGATGTTCGCGTCCCAGGGCCAGGGATCCGGCACGAAGCAGGGGGATACCAGCCTGGCGTTGCTTTGGCGTGGGGATCTGGAAAGGGAAAATGCCGTCGCGACCCTGACAGCGGTGGGATACCGACAGGGGGACGCCACGCTGGCTGCCCTGCAGGCGTTGCATAACTCCGCTGCCGTTCGCCGACAGGAGCCCAAAGGGCGGGCGCGGATGGAC
The DNA here is from genome assembly GCA_018812525.1 of Gammaproteobacteria bacterium. Classification (GTDB taxonomy): domain Bacteria; phylum Pseudomonadota; class Gammaproteobacteria; order Chromatiales; family Chromatiaceae; genus YD12-FULL-61-37. The sequence continues at coordinate 19,932 of JAHJDE010000045.1, read as the reverse complement.
CAACTGGTCCCCATGCTGATCGAGGCGGTTGGTGAAAGGACCGATGCGGATAGGGTGCTGACCCGGCTCCTTGGGCTGCTGGAGGCCATCGCCGGCCGCGCCGCCTACCTGGCGCTGCTAGTTGAAAGCCCTGTCGCCCTGTCCCATCTGGCCAGACTCGCGGGCGAAAGCGTTTGGATTATCAACCGGCTTACAAACCATCCCCTATTGCTGGATGAGCTACTCGACCCAAACCGGCTCTACAGCCCCTTGCATCGATTGGAGTTAGAAGAAGAGCTGCTGGCCTTGCTGCGGCCCGTGGCTGCGGAGGACCTGGAACAACAGATGGAGCGGCTGCGTCAGTTCGCCCAAAGCAATATGTTGCGGGTGGCCGCCGCCGATATTACCGGTGTTATCCCCTTAATGGTGGTAAGCGATTACCTGACGGAGATCGCAGAGGTGGTGATTGGGCAAGTGCTGGCGTATTCCTGGTGCGTGATGACGCAAAGACACGGCCGTCCGACCCAGGTACTGGGGAATCGCACCGGCTTCGCTGTCATTGGCTACGGCAAACTGGGCGGCATCGAACTGGGTTACGGATCGGATCTGGATCTGGTCTTCCTGCATGGGAGCCAGGATCTGAATGCCATGACCGATGGGGCCAAGCCCGCTGCCAATGATGTCTTCTACGCCCGCCTGGGTCAGCGCATGGTGCATATGTTTGATACTCGCACCCCATCCGGCCAGCTCTACAGCGTGGACATGCGGCTGCGACCCAATGGCAATGCCGGTCTGCTGGTCAGCTCGCTGACAGCGTTCGAACGCTATCAAAAGAACGATGCCTGGACCTGGGAGCACCAGGCACTGGTGCGAGCCCGTGCGGTGGCTGGCGATCCTACCGTTATCGGGGAGTTTGGCCGCATCCGGCGCGAGGTGCTGCTACAGGAACGCGATCCCGACAAACTGCGCGCCGATGTGCGTGAAATGCGCGAGAAAATGCGCGAATCCCTGGATAAGAGCACTGATGGGCTGTTTGATATCAAACAGGGGCGAGGCGGTATCGCGGATATTGAATTTATGGTTCAATTCGCAGTTCTGCGGTGGGCGCATTGCCATCCCGATCTGGCCGATTGGACGGATAACGTCCGCCTGCTGGAGATCCTGGCCAGGCATCAACTGCTGGCCGGTCAGGCGGCCCGTCAATTGACGGAAGCCTACAAGTCCTTGCGTACCCAGAATCATCGCTACGCCATTCAGGAAAGGCCCGGTTTGATCACGGACGGACAGCTTAAGGATGAGCGCCGCGCCGTGGTCGGCATCTGGCGGGCGCTCATGGAGAACGAATAACCCATCCCTTGTACCCCCGAACGTAACGGGGCGAAGGCATACTGACGACATAAACGGAAACCGGAACCTATGCAGACATTTTCGGATCGTGATGGCCTGATCTGGCTGGACGGGGAGATGGTCCCCTGGCGCGAGGCCAAGACCCATGTCCTGACCCATACCCTGCACTACGGCATGGGTGTGTTCGAAGGGGTGCGGGCCTACAGGGCGCTGAAGGGGACCGCCATCTACCGGCTTGAGGACCACACCGAACGCCTGTTCCGCTCCGCCCATATCCTTGGCATGAAGATGCCCTTCGACCGCAAAACACTGAACGAAGCGCAGAAGGCTTCCGTGCGCGAAAACAACCTAGATTCCGCCTATATCCGCCCCATGTGCTTCTACGGTTCCGAGGGGATGGGTCTACGTGCCGACAACCTCAAGGTCCACTGCATGGTTGCCGCCTGGAACTGGGGGGCCTACCTGGGTGAGGAGAATATGCGTAATGGGATCCGCGTGCGCGTCTCCTCCTTCACCCGTCACCACGTTAACATCACCATGTGCCGCGCCAAAGCCAACGGTAACTATATGAACTCCATGTTGGCCTTGCGTGAGGCCCTGGATACCGGTTGCGACGAGGCCCTGCTGCTCGATACCAACGGCTATGTGATGGAAGGGTCCGGCGAGAACATCTTTATCGTTCGCGACGGCATGCTCTATACACCGGATCTGACCTCCGCCCTGGACGGCATTACCCGCAACACGGTGATGGGCCTTGCCGCCGACGAAGGACTGAAGGTGGTCGAGAAACGCATCACCCGCGATGAGGTCTATATAGCTGACGAGGCCTTCTTTACCGGAACCGCAGCCGAAGTCACCCCCATTCGTGAAGTGGATGGCCGCCAGATCGGCGGTGGCGGGCGCGGGCCTATCACCGAGAAGCTGCAATCCCAGTATTTCGATCTCGTGCATGGCCGCCTGATACGCCATCCCGAATGGCTGGCCTATGTCTGAGATCCTCAGGCGAACCCGTCTCTTTCGGGGAATACAACGGAGAACATCATGAGTACGGCAGCAGCCCATCCGCAGCACATCTCTTCCGTTCGCACAATGCGCCCGGATGAATTACCGGCCTGCTGCCCGCGCGCCGATGAGAGCCTCTCCCATCTCCATCCACGCGTATACCTCAAGTTCGATAAAGATGGACAGGCGACTTGCCCCTACTGCGGTGCCCGGTATCAATTGAAGTCGTGAGGGGTAGATGGCCCGATCGCAAATCCTCTCCCAGGTAAGACCGCGAAGTGCCGTCCGAATCTCGACGCAAAATTCTGGTGGTAGGCCCATCCTGGGTCGGTGACATGGTGATGGCGCAGAGCCTGTTCAAGGTGCTGCGTGAAGCTCAGCCCGAATCCCTTATCGATGTGCTTGCCCCGGCTTGGAGCAGGCCCATCCTGCAGCGCATGCCTGAAGTGAACGGGGCAATCGATCTGCCCCTGGCCCACGGCGAGCTTGCCCTTGGCAAACGTAAACGCCTGGGGCATTGGTTGCGGGGAGAGGGCTACGATCAAGCAATTCTGCTCCCCAATACCTGGAAATCCGCCCTGATTCCCTGGTTGGCGCGCATCCCTGTCCGAACGGGATGGCTGGGTGAAATGCGCTACGGGCTACTCAATGATTGGCGCCAGCTCGACAGAGTGCGACTGCCAATGACCGTGCAGCGCTTTAACGCCCTGGCCTACCCCAAGGACCAGGAGGGCTTGCCCGAGATCCCCTCGCCCAGACTTGTGGTCAAAGTGATGGATATCCAGGCCGCCTTGGCATCCCTGGGCCTTGAAAAGGGTCGGCGGCCCATCCTGGCCCTTTGTCCCGGTGCCGAATACGGCCCGGCCAAGCAGTGGCCTGCAGCGTATTTCGGTGAGTTGGCCCTGCGCCACCTGGAGAATCAGTGGGATGTCTGGCTGTTCGGTTCGGACAAGGATCGCCTGGTCTGTAGCCAAGTCAATGCGGTGGCCGATGGGCGGTGCCGGGATCTTTCCGGTCGAACCAGTCTTGCCCAGGCGGTGGATCTCATGGCCCTGGCAGATGCGGTGGTCAGCAATGACTCCGGCCTGATGCATGTGGCGGCGGCACTGGATCGCAGGCTGGTGGCGATCTACGGCTCCTCCGATCCCGGCTTTACCCCGCCGCTAAGCGACAAGGCGAGGGTACTTTCCCTGGCCTTGGCATGCAGTCCTTGTTTCCAACGGGAATGCCCGAAGGGCCACCTCGATTGCTTGCGCCGCTTGTCGATAGATCAGGTGGTCCAGGCGCTTGCCGATCTGCCCAGATGAAGGTCCTGCTGCTCAAGACCTCCTCCCTGGGCGACCTGATCCACGCCCTGCCAGCACTGACAGATGCCGCCAAGGCAATTCCAGGGATCCGCTTTGACTGGTTGGTGGAAGAGACCTTTGGCGCCATCCCCAAATGGCATCCGACCGTGGATCGCGTCATCCCCATCGCCCTGCGCCGCTGGCGACAGAACTGGCGCAAGACCTGGTCCTCTGGTGAAATCGGCCGCTTTTTTCAAGCGTTGCGCCTTGAGCACTACGATCTCATCATCGATGCACAGGGACTGTTCTTTAAGAGTGCACTGCCAGGGGTGTTCGCTTTGGGACCAAGAGCCGGATTTGATTGGCGGTCTGTCCGCGATCCCTGGGCCGCCTTGACCTATCCGCAGCGATACCCTGTTTCCAGAAGGCTACATGCCGTTGAGCGCAACCGCCGTTTGTTCGCCCAGGCACTGGGCTATGTATTTGATTCGACCTGCCTTGATTACGGCATTCGTCTCCCGCTCACCGCGAGCAAAGAAGAGGCGCAGCTTCCTTACCTGGTCTTTCTCCATGCCACTACCTGGCCCACCAAGCATTGGCCCGAAGCCTATTGGTCAGTGCTGGCAATATTGGCGGCGAAGGCGAGCCATCGGGTGATCTGGCCCTGGCATACCCCGGAGGAGCGATTGCGTGCCGAGCGCCTGATCGCCCTGGCGGGCGGCGAACTTGCGACGCGCCAGGATCTGAACGGTATGGCGCAATTGTTGGCTGGGGCCACCGCCGTGGTCGGGGTGGATTCCGGCTTGGCCCATATGGCGGCAGCCTTGGGGCGCCCCGCCGTAACCCTTTACGGACCGACCTCAACAGACCTGACCGGCGCCGTTGGCCTGAGGCAGCGAAATTTGGCGGTGGAATTCCCCTGCGCTCCCTGCCTTTCCCGAAGATGTAAACCCGTACCTTGTCAGGACGGCGATCTCTATTCTCAGGAAATCCATCCCCCCTGCTTCAGCAGCCTCCCTCCTGAACAGGTATGGGAAGCCCTCTCGATCCAGATGGGGCAAAATAGCGGATCATGAACAGACAGCCCCTTTCCGCCGTCATCATCACCCTCAATGAAGCGAGGCGTCTCTCAGGCTGCCTGGATAGCCTCGATTTTGTCGACGAGATTCTGGTCGTGGACTCAGGCAGCACGGATGGAACCCAGGCCTTGGCCGAATCTCGGGGTTGCCGGGTAATCCATCAGCCTTGGCTTGGCTATGGCCCTCAGAAGAACTTCGCCGTCACTCAGGCCGCCAACGACTGGGTACTCTGTATCGATGCTGACGAGTGGGTGAGCGAACCCCTACGTCAGTCCATTCTCCATACGCTTGCCGATCCCCGCTTCCAGATCTACCAAATGCCTCGCTGCAACAAATTCATGGGCCGCTGGCTGCGCCATGGAGAGGGTTATCCAGACTGGTCCCCACGGCTGTTCAATCGAAACCATGCTCAATGGAGCCTAGATCCGGTGCATGAAAAGGTAGAAACTTCCCGGCAGGGGGGGGAATTGACCGGTGATCTCATGCATGAATCAGAAGAAACACTGGAGCAATACCTCGACAAGCAGAACCGATACACAAGCCTGCAAGCACGTGCCCTGTTCGAAAAGGGAAAAAGAGCTGGGTTGGATAAGTTGTTGCTGAGCCCGTTGTTGCGTTTCTTGAAGATGTACCTTTTGCGTATGGGATTCAGAGACGGTGTTCCCGGCCTGGTTCATATCGCATCGGGCTGCTTCAATAGCCACATGAAGTACGCCAAACTGAGGGCGCTGTATCTCAAACATGTCAAATCAAGCGAAGTTGAAGCAGCACAATAATCCTATGGATAAAACCAGCAATACGAAATATCGGATACTTCATACTGAATGGTCGGATGGTTGGGGCGGCCAGGAGCGCCGTATCATTAGTGAGATGGCCGGCATGGCGGAGAGGGGCCACCACATGGTTTTGGCTACCAGGCCCCAGTGCCAGATAGCCAAAAGGGCAGAACAAATCGGTGTCCCCGTGCTGCTGCTTCCAATGCGTCGCACCTTTGACCTGGCGTCAATATTTGCCCTTGCAAGATACCTGCGTCGTGAATCAATCCAGGTGGTTAACACCCACAGCGGGATTGATAGTTGGATAGGAGCCATTGCAGCCAAATTTGCGCGAACACCAATCCTCATTCGCACACGACATCTGAATATACCACTCCGAAGGAATTGGCTAAATTTCGTACACTATCTTCCAGATCAGATAGTGAGTTGTGGAATGGCGATGCGCACCCAATTAGTTGAAGGCTGTGGCTTCCCGCTGGAACATGTCACCAATATTCCAACGGGTATTGATTTTGAAAAATTTAAGGCAAATCTTTCACGAGAAAAAGTGCGGCATGACCTCGGCATTAGTGAAGATAAATTTCTGATTCTGATGGTAGGCATCATTCGTTCTGTTAAACGACATGTGACAGCACTGGAAGCACACAAGCTTTTGCTTGAACAGATCCCTAATGCGCATTTACTGGTTGTTGGAGATGGACCAATCCGTGACGAGATGGAAAACTTTGGGCATGAATTGGGTATTTCTCAATCTGTAACTTTTACTGGTTATAGAGAAGATATTCCGGAACTGATGAGAGCCTCTGATACCTTTTTATTAACTTCGAGATCAGAAGGGGTGCCCCAGGCAATAACACAGGCACTTGGCATGGGCTTAGCGGTTGTGGCTACGTCTGTTGGGGGAGTTCCCGAATTGATTCTCCATGAGAAAACAGGGATTTTGGTGCCAGTTGAAAATCCGGAGGCAATTAGGGATGGGTTGGTGCGCATGGCTACCAATCCTGCTGATGCCAAAAGGATGGGGGCGGAAGCGAAGCTACATGTACTTGAACAGTTTAGTCTAAGAGCCATGCTGGATAAGACCGAAACACTTCTCCGTGATTTGATAAGGTCCTGACTTAATATACTGAAGTTTCACCGTTTTCGTTATGGTCGATGGCGCAAGGGCTTGGCTGGAGGGAATTTCAATGCGGTTTGCCGTCAAAGAGGCAAACCCAATGAATAATCCCTCTACCTGCCCACCACCCCCCCTTAAAACGGTGAAACTTCAGTTAATATATTGGGCTCTTCAGAAAAATCTGTGGGTAATTTCCGGTTCAGGCAGGGCGCCCAGGGTATGATACAAGGCCACTTCCAGTGCGTGATAGGTCCGAAACCGAAGGCTTTTCGGGTGGTCAATTTCGCCTTGGGCGGTCGGCAAAATATAATGCCGTGAATATTGGGTGCGGATCTGTTATGTGACGGCGCATGAAACTAGAACTCACTCCAGAGACAAAAAAGCATCATTCAGGCTGCACGGGACTTCCGGCCCGAGACCAAGCGCAATACCGGAGAGAAGAATGGCCAGGAGAGTGTGGAGAATGGTCCCGAACCCATTTTGTGACCGATCTGCCAAGTCCACAGGCTTTCGCAGGAACCCCCGCGAACACGCGGGAATCCGTGCGAGCAGACAAGAAAAAAACCCAGCCGAAAACGGTTGTGGTTATGTTGGTGGTGGGCCCTGAAGGACTTGAACCTTCGACCAAGCGATTATGAGTCGCCTGCTCTAACCGGCTGAGCTAAGGGCCCGTCTGATCCGATTACTGCGGGTGGAGGCCGGTTACTCGTCCAGGAAGCTGCGCAGCTTCTCTGAGCGGGAGGGGTGGCGCAGTTTGCGCAAGGCCTTGGCCTCGATCTGACGGATACGCTCGCGGGTGACATCGAACTGCTTGCCGACCTCTTCCAGGGTATGGTCGGTATTCATGTCGATCCCAAAACGCATGCGCAGTACCTTGGCCTCACGGGAGGTCAGGCTGCTCAGCATGTTCTGCGTCGCTTCCCGCAGGCCTTCCATGGTAGCCGAATCGATGGGCGTGGTCACGCTGGCGTCTTCGATGAAGTCCCCAAGATGGGAGTCCTCGTCGTCACCGATGGGCGTTTCCATGGAGATAGGCTCCTTGGCGATCTTCAGCACCTTACGAATTTTGTCTTCCGGCATGTCCATCTTTTCGGCCAGCTCTTCCGGTGTGGGATCTCGCCCCTGCTCCTGCACGATCTGGCGGGAGATGCGATTGAGCTTGTTGATGGTCTCTATCATATGCACCGGTATGCGGATGGTGCGTGCCTGGTCGGCAATGGAGCGGGTGATGGCCTGCCGGATCCACCAAGTGGCATAGGTCGAGAACTTGTAGCCGCGCCGGTATTCGAACTTGTCCACCGCCTTCATCAGGCCGATGTTGCCTTCCTGGATGAGGTCGAGGAACTGCAGGCCGCGGTTGGTGTACTTCTTGGCGATGGAGATGACCAGTCGCAAGTTGGCCTCCACCATCTCCTTCTTGGCACGACGTGCCTTGGCCTCGCCGATGGACATGCGGCGGTTAATCTCCTTGATGTCACCGATGGTGAGGCCGGAGTCTTGCTCAATCTCCCTCAGCTTCTTCTGGGCGCGCAGGATGTCGTCGGCGTAGCCTTGCAACTTTACGGTGAAAGCACCGGTTGCGCCGATCTGCTTCGATACCCAGTCCAGATTGGTTTCGTTGTCAGGGAACGAGGTGATGAAGGTCTTGCGTGGCATGCCGGCACGGTCAATGCTCAGTGTCATGATGGTGCGCTCGTGCTCACGAATGCGTTCCACCACGCCCCTCAATTGACTAGTAAGCTGTAGAGAATACAGCGGCACCAGCTTGAATTCGAGGAAGGACTCGACCACTTTGCTCAGCGCGATGGTGGTCTGTTCGTCCTTGGCGCCCCGCTGTTTTTGCAATTCGATCCAGGCGTCATAAAGTGTGGTTAGGTGGTTTACCTTGGCAGCCACCTGCTCGGGATCGAGTGACTTATCGACTGTGGAAGAGTCGCTGTCATCGTCATCCTCTTCCGTGTCGCCATCGCCGTTAGTAGCTTCCTCGCCATCGCCTTGGGATTTGATGGCGCTGTTTGCGGAGGGAAGGGTGTCGGGTTGGTTGGGGTCGATAAAATCGGTGATGACATCCGTCAGGCGGGTTTCACCAGCCTCAATACTGGCGACGCTGTTCAGCAAAGTGCGGATGGTCTGGGGATAGCCCGCCAAGGCTGCGGCCACCTGGTTTAGTCCGTCTTCTATGCGCTTGGCAATCTGAAGCTCGCCCTCTCGGGTCAGGAGCTCGACGGTGCCCATTTCGCGCATGTACATCCGCACCGGATCGGTAGTGCGACCGACATCACTTTCCACGGAGGCAAGCGCAGCGGCGGCGGCCTCCACGGCCTCGTCATCGGTTGAGGCAATGTCCCCGAGGGATTCCGGGTCAACGTCGGTAACCGACTCGAGCACCTGAATGCCCATGTCATTGATCATCCGGATGATGTCCTCGATCTGATCCGGTTCGACAATGCCCTCGGGGAGGTGGTCGTTGACCTCGGCGTAGGTAAGAAAGCCCTGTTCCTTACCCTTGGCGATAAGCTGCTTTAGCTGGGAAGTCTGTTCTTCCTTATCCATTTCGAAATTCAATCAAGTTGGGGGGATAGAGAAATTGGTGGAGGCGGTGAATCGGAAATTCTAGCACGCGATCATTTACCCATCTAGTTCAATGATGGAGATGCACCTGGGTGACTGGATGGCGCGGCGCAGACGAGCGGTCGCCACCAGACAGCCCAGCTCTTGCAGCGCCTTGTCAAAATCATCATTGATGATCAGGTAGTCGAACTCTGCCCAATGGGATAGTTCGGAGCGGGCCTGGCTCATCCGGCGATCAATGGTCTCGGGCCTATCCTGGCCGCGCGATTCCAGGCGATGGCGCAGGGTTTCGATGCTGGGGGGAAGGATAAAGACCGACAGAGCCTCCGGGTAGGCGTCCCGGACTTGCCTGGCACCTTGCCAGTCGATCTCAAGAATCAGGTCGCGCCCCGCGCGTAGGGGGCCTTCCAGGCTCGATTTCGCCGTTCCGTATAGGTTGCCGAAGACCTCGGCGTGTTCAACGAAGGCGTTATTGTTTGCTATCGACCTGAAGGCATGCACATCAACGAAGTGGTAATGCTCCCCGTCCACTTCGCCGGGGCGCATCGCGCGGGTGGTGTGGGATACCGAGACACCCACGTCCGGCATGGTGGTGCGAAGCGCCTTGATGAGACTGCTTTTCCCCGCGCCGGAGGGGGCCGAGACCACGAGCAAGCTGCCCCCTGTGGGAGGAAGGTTAGTGAAATGGTTCATGGGGCCTCAGTGCATATAGGGCAAAGGAGGGAGCCGCAGGTGCAAGGAACCTCCAGCTGCCTTATTCGATATTCTGAATTTGCTCGCGCATCTGTTCGATCAGGACCTTCATCTCGACCGCGCATTGCGTCAACCGCACATCGGATGACTTGGATGTGAGGGTGTTTGCCTCCCGATTCAACTCCTGCATAAGAAAATCCAGTCGCCGGCCCACAGGCTCGTTCCGTTTCATCACAGCGGCGATCTCATCCAGGTGGGTCTGGAGCCGGTCTATCTCTTCATCCACGTCCAGACGTTGCGTCAACAGAAGCAATTCCTGTTCTAGGCGTCCCGTCTCCAAGGCATCCATCAAGTCGCCCAGGCGATGGCGCAAACGCGCCTTCACCGCCTCCAGCATCCCCGGCACAAGATTCCTTGCCTGCGCGAGCAGCTCCCGCATCGTGACGCAGCGGGACAGGATCAATGCAGCCAGCTTAGCCCCTTCGCGCCGCCGATTCTCGGTCAGTTCATCCAGGGCGGTATGGAGGAGGTCCAGGGCCGCTTCGCCTACAGGAGCCATGTCGGGACGCTCCTGTTCCACGACCCCAGGCCACTGCAGGATCTGCAGGGCAGTGAGTCCTTCGCCGCCATCTGTCAGGCCAGAAATGCGCCCTGCAGCCTCAGCGACTCCCCTGGCCAGCTCCAGGTTCAGTTGGATCTCGGGCCGCGCTGCCTGTTCGGGGCGGTAGCGGAGGTTGCAGTCAACCTTGCCTCGGCCTAGCCTGGCGCCCACCAACCCTCGGACAGCAGATTCCAGCATACGCAGCTCGTCGGGCAGGCGGACCGAAGTTTCCAGGAAGCGGTGATTTACTGAGCGGATCTCCCAGACCCACTCGCCCTGTACATTGCGGCGTTCAGTGCGCGCAAAGGCGGTCATACTCTGAGTCATGCGTTGAATTCGACATTACAATTTTAACGAAGTTGATATCATACCAAGATGGAACCTCGCCCTCTCTATATTCTGTGCCATGACTGACGGCCGTAATCCTCTGCCGATGGGGACCGTCATTGATTGCTTTGAGATCACCAAGCTGATGGCCAGTGGTGGCTTTAGCCTTATCTACCTCGCCAAGGACCTGGATAGCCAGGACAGGGTCGTCATCAAGGAGTACCTACCCAAGAAGCTGGCCACCCGCGATGAGGGACACGCCTTGGTGCGAGTGACCGCCCCCGAGAACCGCGATTCATTCAACCAGGGGCGGAAGCTGTTCTACCAGGAGGCCAAGGTACTGAGCCAACTCAAGCACCCCAACATCGTCAATGTGCGGAACTTCTTTCTGGAGAACGACACGGCCTACCTGATCATGGATTATGAGGAGGGTAAGAACCTGGGGGGCTATATCCGTAAACGCGGCGGTGGCCTCAGCACCACCTTCATGATGACCGTGTTTCCGCCGATCCTGGACGCCCTGGCCCTGATCCACGACCACAACCATCTACACCTAGACATCAAGCCCAGCAACATCCATCTGCGCCCTGGAGGAAATCCCCTCTTGCTCGATTTTGGTGCCGCCCACGAATTCCTGGAACAATCCAACAAGCGCACCGGTCGCGTGGTCACGCCCGGCTATTCGCCGGTCGAGCAGTATTACGCCTCGGGCAAGGTCGGTCCCTGGAGTGATGTCTATGCCATGGGCGCGAGCATGCGTACCTGCCTTGATGGCAAGGCGCCGCCCACCTCCATCGAGCGTCATGCGAAGGACACCTTGAAACCGGCGGCCATCGTATTTAAACAGCGTTATCCGATGCACATGCTGGAGGCCATCGACTGGTCTATGGAGATCGAAGCCCGACAACGCCCCCAGAACGCCCATGAACTGCTTCAGGCGTTCCTGGGAGAGGGTCTTATCGACTCCCTGCCACCCTCGACGGCTGAGGCCCGTCGAAAATAACAACTGGGGAACCAATGAGTTCATCGATGTTCGAAACAACCCATGCCAGCCTTGTAGGCAACCGTAATAACAACCAGGATCGTTGCGCTTTGCTGGAATCGGCCGACACGGTATTGTTAGTCGTTGCCGACGGCATGGGAGGTCATCCAAAGGGTGAAGAGGCCGCGCAACTGGTCGTGGATACGTGCGAAGATGCCTTCATGCGCACCAAGAAGCCTATCGTCGACCCGGAGCGCTTTCTTGAACACATCGCCCGGCAGGCCCATGAGGCCATCATCACCTTTGGCTACCGCCACATCCCTGCCATAGATCCGCGTACCACGGTGGTGCTCTGCCTGGTGCAGAACGGCCTGGCCCATTGGGGGCATGTAGGAGACAGTCGTCTCTACCATATCAGAGGGACTCATGTGGTTGGCAAGACCATCGACCACTCCTATGTAGAAAGGCTGCGCGAACAAGGCATCATCAACGAGGCCGAAAAGGAGAATCATCCATTCCGGAACTATGTCACCCGGTGCCTCGGGGGATCGCCCACCCCGCCGGAGCTGACCCTGTCACCCAGGCCGGCCCGTTTGGAAAAGGGAGATATTTTGCTCCTTTGTACCGATGGGCTCTGGGGACCCCTGGGTGACGAGCGAATTGCTACGGGGTTGGACAGCGCAGAGAGGCTCTCTTCGTTGCTCATGCGCATGGCCGACATGGCCGTGGACGAGGCCAGTCCCTCCAGCGATAACGTCACGGGAGTGGCCCTTCGCTGGTTGTTTCCGGCTATAGGTCAGGCCACGACCACTGCTCCCGTTGCACCGGAGGCCGAGAAGTCCGACAAACTCACCCAGGCCATTGATGATCTGAAGACGGCCCTGGAAATCTTCGACGCACGCACCAGACAGGATTAAATATGAGACCCAGCGGCCGCCGCCCCGACCAGCTTCGCGAAATCACCCTTTCCCGTGGCTTCAGCAAACATGCCGAGGGCTCCGTGTTGATCGCCTTTGGCGACACCCGCGTCATCTGTACGGCCTCGGTTGAAGAAAAGACACCGCGCTGGATGGAAGACAAGACCTGCGGCTGGGTAACCGCCGAATACGGCATGCTGCCACGCTCCACCAGCGAACGGATGGGGCGGGAAGCACGGAGCGGCAAGCAGGGCGGCAGGACGCAGGAGATACAGCGCCTTATCGGGCGCTCCCTGCGCGCAGCCCTGGATCTCAAGGCGCTCGGGCCCCGCACCATTACCCTGGATTGTGATGTGATCCAGGCCGACGGCGGCACACGCACCGCCTCCATCACCGGCGCCTATATCGCTCTGCATGATGCCATCAGTGGTTTGATCGCTCTGGGCAAGCTTGAGGCGAGCCCGATCCGTCATGCAGTCGCCTCCGTATCCGTCGGCATCCATCAAGGGGTTCCTGTACTGGATCTGGACTACGCCGAGGATTCCGGTGCTGAGACCGATATGAATGTGGTCATGAACGACACAGGCGATTTCATTGAAATTCAGGGAACCGCCGAGGGGCACCCCTTCAGTCAGGAGGAACTCTCCTCCATGCTTGCTCTGGCGCGGAGCGGGATAGATATCCTGCTCCAGGCCCAACACCAGGCGCTAGGAGTGCTGTCGTGAGCGAAAATCGCATCATCCTTGCGAGCAACAACGCCGGCAAAGTCCGGGAAATCAACCAGATCCTCGCCGGTCTAGATATCGAAGTAATCCCCCAAGGGGCTATGGGAGTCCCTGAGGTCGAGGAGACGGGGTTGAGCTTTGCCGAAAATGCCATCATCAAGGCGCGTAACGCGGCGCTCTTCAGTGGCCTGCCGGCCATCGCCGATGATTCTGGTATAGAGGTGGATGCCCTGATGGGGGCGCCGGGCATTTACTCCGCGCGTTACGCTGGGAGCGACGCCGCCGACGAAGATAATTGCCGCAAGCTGTTGGATGCCCTGAAGGATGTGCATGAACTGGATCGAACCGCCCGTTTCCAATGCCTGCTCGTCTACATGCGGCACGCCAACGATCCCACTCCCCTCATTTGCCAGGGGACCTGGGAGGGGCGCATCCTGTTCGAGCCACGGGGAGAAAACGGCTTTGGCTACGATCCGGTCTTCTTTGTGCCCGAGGAGAATGCCAGTGCCGCGGAACTGAGCGCCGAGGTCAAAAACCGGCTTAGCCACCGTGGCAAGGCCCTGCGTGCACTGCTCGAATCCTTCAGCAACTAAGAGTTTCTTGCAAAACTGCAAGAACCTCTTGCGGTTCAGGAATGAACCGCCATTTTCAATGGCCTAAGCCATTGAAAATGAAGAAAACGAAAAATCACATTTTTCGTTTTCGTCTTGCAAAATGGCCAGGAAGGCCATTTTGCAAGTGCCTCCTAAGTCACGAATTAAGTGGTGGCCGGGCTTCCTTATCCGTAAACAACGCCGGGCAACCAGGTAGCCAGACCCGGCCACCAGGCAACCAGCCCAAGTACAAGCAGCTGGATAAGGATAAAGGGAATCACGCCACGATAGATGTGGGCGGTGGTCACCTCAGGCGGCGCAACGCCCCTCAGGTAAAAGAGCGCGAAGCCGAAAGGGGGGGTCAGGAAGGATGTCTGGAGATTGATGGCCATCATGATCCCCAGCCAAATGGGATCAAGTCCCATCGCCAGCAGGATCGGCCCGACGATGGGCACCACCACGAAGGTGATCTCAATGAAGTCGAGGATGAACCCCAGCAGGAACATGATCAGCATCACCATCAGAACAGCGCCGACCACCCCGCCCGGCAGGTTATTGAGCAGACGCGAAACCAGTTCATCGCCACCATAACCGCGAAACACCAGGGAAAAGACCGAGGCGCCGATCAGGATCATGAATACCATGCTCGATATGAGCGTGGTGCTCCGCATCACCTCGCGCAAGGTCGCCAAATTCAAACCGCCTCGAGCCATGGCCAGCAGGATGGCCCCCATGGCACCGACGGATGCGGCCTCGGTCGGGGTTGCCAGCCCGCCGATGATCGAACCCAGCACGGCCACGATCAATGACAGGGGGGGAAGAAGCGCCTTTGCGACCCGGGACCAGATACCGCCATTCTGGTGGTCGGCCATCCGCTCCTCCTCAGGGATCGCTGGCATGGCCGCAGGACGGATCCAGGCGAGGAGCAGAGGATAGAGAAGATAGAGCAACACCAGCATCAGGCCGGGTATCAGCGCGCCCACGAAGAGGTCGCCCACGGATACCGTTTCCGGTGACCAGACACCCATTACGAGCTGCGCCTGCTGATAGGCGGAAGAGAGCACGTCCCCCAGCATGACCAGCACAATAGACGGGGGGATGATCTGTCCCAGTGTGCCGGAGGCGCAGATTATCCCCGCCGAGAGGCTGGGATCGTAATTGCGGCGCAGCATGCTGGGCAGGGAGAGCAGCCCCATGGTTACCACAGTGGCCCCGACAATGCCTGTGCTCGCGGCCAACAGCATCCCCACCAGAGTTACGGATATGCCTAGGCCGCCACGGAGGGTTCCGAATAGCATCGCCATGGTGTCGAGCAACTCCTCGGCCACACGCGATCGCTCCAGCATGACACCCATGAAGACAAAGAGCGGAACGGCGATCAGCGTTTCGTTGATCATTATCCCGTAGAGTCGGCTGGGCAGCGCCGCCAGGAAGGCGTTATCGAAATGCCCCGTCCATATGCCGATCAGGGCGAACAGGAGCGCTGTCCCAGCCAGGGAGAAGGCGACCGGATATCCGATCATCAGAACGGCAAAGACGGTCAGGAACAACAGTAAGGGGATGTACTCGGCCATTTAGATGCCGTCACCCGGCAAATCAAGGTTTCCGCCACTGGGCTCCGTCTCTTGCTCTGGCAGCGGGGTGGCGGATACCCCGGCGAACACAAGAAAATTGCGCAAGATATTGGCGATGCCTTGCAGCAACAGCATCCCTCCCATGACAGGGATCAGGGATTTAAGCCAATACACCCAAGGTAGGCCGCCTGACTCACGCGAGGACTCGGCCACTCTCCAGGCATCGGCGACATATCCCCAACTGGACCAGACAATGAAAATTGTGACGGGTAGCAGCAGCAGGAGCGTGCCCAGGAGATCGACAAGCGCTCGGGTTTTGTCTCCGAACCCTCGGTGAAAGACATCCACCCGCACATGGCCCCCGTGCTTGAGGGTAAAGGCGGCGCCAAGCATAAAGACCGCCGCATGCATATAGGACACTGACTCCTGCAAGGCAATCCAGCCAAAATCAAAGGCATAGCGAAGAACGACCACGGCGAAGGCCACCAACACCATGAGTGACGTCAGCCAGGAGACGGCGCGTCCAATACCCTCTCCGATGGATTCGAGGAATTGGGTGAGTTTAAGTAGTATTTCCTGCATTCGCGGCCAGGATCTGAGGCAAACGGGAGGCTGCCCTGCCTGATGGGCGGATCGGGGTATCTCCAACGATCACCAACTAAAGAGGACCCACTGCGGGGTTGCAACATTGTGGATGTCGTCTTCGCGGGCATCCATCTCGCCGTCGCCGTTAGTATCGAGCATGTAATAGGGCTCGCCGACGCGAGGTACGATCTTGACCATGTAGAGCTGGCCGTTCACACGGTATTCGTGGACCGTGCCACGGTCAGTTTCGACAATGGTAACCTCTGGCTCCAGTGCCTCGCCGCTTTGCTGCGGCTCAGGCAGCCGAGGGGGTTCAGAGAGAGTTTCCTCAGCCCAGGTAGGTAGGGCCATGCATAATCCAGCCAGGAGTAACAAGCGCTTCATTCTTCGTGCCCTTAGTTCACAATGCCGAATGGCAAAAGGTACTTCATATTATTACGTCGCCCGAAAATGATCCACGATTAATCGTGTAAGCTACGCCGCATTCACCACAATAGCGCCCGGAAACGAGAGCCCTTTCATGGTCAATCCAGGCTACAACCTTACCGCATCTGCCCTCCCTCCATCCATCCATCCATCCAGGGGTGCGGTAGAGAATCCGGCACGCGGATGAGCAGGCTCAATTCACAGCAGCTGGCGGCCGTTCAGCACATCTCCGGCCCTCTCCTGGTGCTGGCGGGGGCGGGTTCCGGCAAGACTCGCGTCATTACCCGCAAAATTGTGCATTTGATCGAGCAATGTGGCGTCTCTCCGCAGCACATCGCCGCCGTCACCTTCACCAACAAGGCTGCGCGCGAAATGAAGGAGCGGGCTTCCGGGCTGCTCAAGGGCAAGCCGAGCCGAGGCCTCCGGGTTTCCACTTTCCACAACCTCGGGCTCGATATCCTGAGACGTGAATGCCGGCGCCTGGATTACAAGCCTGGGTTTTCCATCTTTGACGCCCAGGACAGTGAGAACCTGCTGAGGGAACTCCTGCGCAAGCAGCGCGGAGAGGAGAGCGAGGCCGTCAGCACTGCACTGTGGCGCATATCCACCTGGAAGAACGCCATGCTGGAACCCGGCGAGGCACTCTCAGTGGCCGGGGAGGAGGCCGAGGCGCTGCACGCCCGCCTCTACGCTGAATACCAGCGTCACCTCCACGCCTATAATGCCGTGGACTTCGACGACCTGATCCTGTTGCCGGCGCGCCTCTTCCGCACTGACCAGGATGCACTGGAGCATTGGCGTGGCCGGATTCGCTATCTGTTGGTGGATGAATATCAGGATACCAACCAATGCCAATACGAGATGGTCAGATTGCTGGTCGATATACGTCAGGCCATAACGGTGGTTGGCGACGACGATCAGTCGATCTATGCCTGGCGCGGGGCTCGACCGGAAAACCTGGTTGCCCTGAAGGCCGACTTCCCGGGGCTGCGGATTATCAAACTGGAACAAAATTACCGCTCCTCGGGGCGCATCCTGCATGCTGCCAATCGGTTGATCGCCAATAATCCCCATGTCTTTGAGAAGCGCCTCTGGAGCGATCACGGCCCAGGTGAGCCCATTCGCATCATTGAGTGCCGCGATGAAGAGAACGAGGCACAGCGGGTGGTTTCCGCCATCCTTAAGGCCCATCATGGGCAGGGCGCAGGATTCGGGGACTTTGCCGTGCTCTTTCGCGGCAACCACCAGGCCAGGCCCTTCGAAAAGGCCCTGCGCGAGCATCAGATCCCCTATTTTCTCAGTGGCGGAACCTCCTTCTTCGCCCGTGCCGAGATCAAGGACATCATGGCCTATCTGCGGCTACTGGCAAATCCTGACGACGATGCGGCCTTCCTGCGCATCATCAATACCCCGCGTCGTGAAATAGGGCCATCCACCCTCGAAAAACTGGCCGGTTACGCCAAGCTGCGCGGGGGCTCACTACTGACGGCTTGCGAGGAGCTTGGATTGCAGGAGGCATTGAACCGGCAGGGACGAGACAAATTACAGGCCTTTGCCCAGTGGCTCGGTATCATATCGAACCAGGCGGTGAAGGAGGACCCTGTCCAGGCGATCCGTCTCCTCGTGCAGGAGCTGGAATACGACAGGTGGCTACGGGAAATCAGCAGCAGCGACGCTGTGGCCGACCGGCGCATGCAAAACGTCAATGACTTGATCGCCTGGCTGGAACGGCTCTATCGTAACGAGGAGATCAAGGACCTCGCTTCACTGATCAACCGTATTACGCTCCTAGATCTACTGGAGCGCCAGGATGAGGAGGGCGGCGGCGACAAAGTCCACCTGATGACCCTGCATGCAGCCAAGGGCCTGGAGTTTCCTTGCGTATTCCTGGTCGGCGCAGAGGAAGAGCTGCTGCCACACAGGGCCAGTATCGAGGAGGACAATGTCGAGGAGGAGCGTCGGCTAGCCTATGTCGGCATCACCCGTGCCCGGCAAGGGCTCACCATCACCCTGGCCAAACAGCGCAGGCGCTACGGAGAAACAGTGGCCTGTGAACCAAGCCGCTTCCTCAATGAGTTGCCGGAACAGGACATTGAGTGGCTACGACTGGGCGAGAAACCCTCGGAGGAGGAACGCAAGCTCCAGGGCAGCGCCCATCTGGCGGGCATCCGTGCCCTTCTGGAGAGGCCTGGGGACTGAGCCCTCCAGCCCTCCAGCCTCACTTAGACTGGGAAATCATATATTCCACGGCCGCCTTCAATTCGGCGTCTGAGCAGGTCATGCAGGTGCCCTTGGGCGGCATGCCCTTGGCCGTGCCGTTCAGGGTTGAAACCATGAGGGCATCGATACCCTTTTCGGTACGGGCCCCCCATGCCGCTTGGTCGCCGATCTTGGGCGATCCTGCGACTCCGGTGGCGTGGCAGACGAAGCAGGCCTTTTTGTAGACCGATTCCCCGTCGCCGGTGGCCGCAACACCGGGGGCGGGGGCGGCAGCGGGAGTTGTTGCTGCGGCCGGCATTTCCGTAACCAGGGCTGCTGGGGCTGCGGCCTGAGTCTCGGCGGGAGCCGGTTGACCTGTGATGGCCACTGTGCCGACTGGCTTGATGCGATCCAGGACCTCGGAGCGGTCCTCCTCTGCGGCCAGATTCCAGGAAACCAGGGTCAAGGCGCTGCCCAGGATAATTGAATATAAACCCATTTCTTGCTTCACGAATACGCTCCTAAACGATTGCACAAAACCCTACACCTGTGTCGGCGTTAATTTCGCCGGGAGTATACCCCCTAGCCGGGAGTGACCAAAGCTCCATGGACGGCCGACGCGTTTCCGGCTATGCTTCGCGGCTTCAGGTATCGAGTTGAGATGCCGCATCTCAAGCGCCCTTAGCTCAGCTGGATAGAGCGCAGCCCTCCGGAGCTAACGTTCACAGGGAAAACGGGCACGAAGGCTAAAGTTCAAAAACACGATACAATCCAAATATGCGCCCGTAGCTCAGCTGGATAGAGCGCTGCCCTCCGGAGGCAGAGGTCAGGGGTTCGAATCCCTTCGGGCGCGCCATTTTCTTTACATCCAACAAGTTACAGGGCTAGAAATTCCCTCCTTTTGCGAATGAGCTTTGCCCCAAGCTGCTAACGCTCATTTATACAAAGCATATCGGCTAACGATCATGAGTGTTAGCCATTAATGCAGACCTCCCTAAGCCCACTGTCCAAAAAGTAAATATTCGGCCAACCCACTAACCGCTCAGGGACAAACGAGCAGCTCGCGAAAGGCGGGGAGCAAAGGATATACCCATACATCCTTGATCGGAACGCTTTGGCGGCCCGATGGACCGAGCTTGCCGCGTCCCTGGGT
>JAHJDE010000044.1 GCA_018812525.1 Gammaproteobacteria bacterium | reverse complement strand
GGAGGGTTGGGGAGGGGGAACGATCAGGCCTGTCCTGAGCGGAGTCGAAGGAAGCGGAGTCGAAGGAAGCGGAGTCGAAGGAAGCGGAGTCGAAGGAAGCGGAGTCGAAGGAAGCGGAGTCGAAGGAAGCGGAGTCGAAGGAAGCGAGGCGGCCTTTCCATCCTTTGGTCCATACCCGGACAATACGGAGGCATCCGTTTCCCCACTCAACACGCAGAGCACCCATGAACTCTCCATTCCCCCAAACCCCCTCCATCCGCCTCTACGATCCCCTGGCCGACCTGCTCGGTGCGGGGGACGGGCTGTTCCACTACCGCTTCGACGACGTAGTGAAACTGTCCGGGCACGCCTGTCCCACCGTCGCCGGGGCCTTTCTGATGGCGATACGAGCCTTGGGCGCTCTGTATGGCGAGGAGACCCCGAGCCGGGGCGGTATCGAAGTGACCATTTCCGGCGCTGAGGACCAGGGCGTGAACGGACCCATCAGTCAGGTCTTCACCCTGCTGACCGGTGCCGCCGGGAGGAATGGCTTCCAGGGATTGGGCAGTCAGCACAACCGCCAGGGCCTGCTGCGCTTCGAGGACGGCACCGGCTTCGGCTTCCGACGCCGGGACAACGGGGCGCGGGTGCGGATTGGCTATGACCCCTCCGCCATCCCGCCCCCTCCCGGCATGATGCCCCTGATGCAGCGGATACTTCAGGGAGAAAGCGATCCGGCCCTGCGGCAGGAGTTCCGTGCCATGTGGCGCGAGCGGGTAGTCCGGATTCTGGAAGATGCGGGGGAACAGACAGTAACTCTAACTGCGGCCTGAGCCAGGGATTACGGCGTAGGGCGCCTGGTAACGGGCACCCCCGCCGTAATTTTCAAATGAATTCCTTTGCGTTTCTTTGCGCTCTTTGCGGTTGAATGAGGAAATTAGGTTGAAGAAAGAGGTTCTTGCAAAACTGCAAGAACCTCTTGCGGTTCAGGGATGAACCGCCATATTCAATGGCCTAAGCCATTGAATATGAGGAAAACGAAAAATCGCATTTTTCCGTCCTTTGGTCCGTAAACGGTACATCCCTGTACCACTTCTCGTTTTCGTCTTGCAAAATGGCCAGGAAGGCCATTTTGCAAGTTCCTCGAAATAATCCTGTAAATTCTGTTCAGAAAGGACCGGCTCATAACCCCCCAGGGTTGGGATTTTCATACGGTAACTTTCAGGATCACGAGGAGCGACTACGATGACCATCCACAGGCAACCCATTCAGCAGCGCATCGACTGGCTGTTCAATCTCGCCGCCCGGCACGGCGAATCCTTCCGCAACCCAGAGGCGTGGCTGGCGCGCGAGCACTATCTCGCTGAGCATCCGACTGCCATCGCGGTGCTCAAATGTATGGACGGCCGCATCAACATCCCCGTCGCCACCAATACGCCGGTCGGCATCCTCATGCCCTTTCGCAACCTCGGTGGCATGTTCGACCTCGGCTGGCCGCACCTCGGCGAAGTGCTTGCTCATCATGTGCAGCGCATGGTGAACGGCGGTCGGCGCGTGCTATTTCTCATCACCTACCACTACTCGAAGGGCGACCCGCATCGCGGTTGCGCCGGCTTCCATTACGACACCGACGCTGCGGCACGCCACGCCTATGAAATCCGCGCCCAGATGGAGCATATCTTCGGCAGCGCGCACGGCACCGTTTATCCGCTGGTGTGCGGCTTCGAGACCGATGAGGACGCGCTGACCCTGCACGGCGCCGACGGCGAGAGGCTCGATATGGCCTCGGTTGGTGCCGAGGCCGCCGTTGCACTGGAGCCGCGCCTGGCAGCGCTCCTGCCTGACATGCCGGCGCAGATGCGTGCCGACCTTCTACCGCTCCTGCGAGGCAACCTTGAACACATCGCCGACGTGCGTGCACAGGTACGTCAGCATGAGCGTCAGCTCGACATCGAGCACCGCGAATGGATGATCTGCCTCGGCCGTGGCTTCGACTTCCTGCACACGCCCAACATCGCGCTGATCATCGGCCCCTACAGCCCGAAGCTCGACGAGCCCATCCGCACCGCCGCCACCATTATCGAGGCCAACATGCGGGCAGGCCGCATTCCCGACGACGGCTTCCTGCTGCTGACGTCGGTCCCCTACGACGAGATCGGTGTCGACCGGGCGCGCGCGGAACTCAAGAGTCGCTTCCTCTCCAGCTTCGCCGCCGGCGTCATCCGCGCCGAATTCCCTGATCTTGCCGGCAAGATGACCATGCGCACCGCCGTGCTCGATTGGCGCTCGCGCCGATTGGAAACCATCGGGGATTGATGGCTGTGAAGAATATATGTAACCATTCAGATCGCCCAAAAAGCCGGTCGACCTGAATAGTTACGAATATATAAAACCGGGGTCTACCTCCCCTTTCCTTATCTGGGAATACGTGGTCTTGAAGGGCGGGCTGTGCCCGCCAGTCGAAGCTTCGGCGCATCCCGATGTCGGGCACAGACCGACCTTCCCGTTCTGGGACGTTAGATGACGTGGCCCTGATCCCTGAAAAACATGCCTTCTATGACAATGGGCCTTACAGTAGAATGGCCCGATTCCATGGCGGCTGGCGACGCGCCGACAAGTTGAGAGGGGGTTACCTAGGTGTTGGAACTGATCAAATCCGGCGGCTGGATGATGTGGCCGATTGTCACCTGTTCGGTGATTTCCCTGGCCATTGTCCTGGAACGCCTCTGGACCCTGCAAGGCAGCCGGGTCATTCCGGCCAATCTGGTAGCCCAGATCTGGCAGCAGTACAACAATGGCGGCCTTTCCCCACAGCACATCGCGGCCATCCGCGACGGCTCCCCCCTGGGCAAGGTGCTGGCGGCGGGTCTGGTCAATCTGCACCACTCCCGCGATGTCATGAAGGAGGCGATCGAGGAGGTCGGCCGCCAGGTGGTGCATGAGCTGGAGCGCTTCCTCAACACCCTGGGCACCATCGCTACCATTACGCCGCTGCTTGGCCTGCTGGGCACCGTCTTCGGTATGATCGAGGTCTTCAGCGCCATCACCCATGCCGGGGTCGGTAACCCGGCCGTGCTGGCCGATGGGATCTCCCATGCCCTCCTGACCACGGCGGCCGGGCTCTCGGTGGCCATCCCAACCCTTATGTTCCACCGCTATTTCAACGGCCTGGTCGAGCGTTATGTGGTGCGTATGGAAGAGGAGGCCCTCAAGATGATCGAGGTGATGCTGGGCGAGCGTGAACAGGGTGCCGGCAGGCAGGCAGCGTGAAACTCCGCCCCAACAAGCCCCAGGATGCAGATATCAACCTGACACCGTTGATCGACATGGTGTTCCTGCTGTTGATCTTCTTCATGGTCTCCACCACTTTCGACAAGGAGACCCGAATCAAGGTAGAACTCCCCGAGGCGACTGCCGCCGTCGAGGAGAAGCGGAAGGTCGAGCCGGTACATATCAGCATCGATGCTCAGGGCCGCTTCTACGTCAATCAGGAGGAGCTGGTGAATTCCGATTTCTCCATCCTGAAACGGGCACTGGAAAAGGCGGTGGCGGGCCAGTCCCCCTTGCCGTCTGTGATCATAACCGCCGATGCCAAGACCCCGCACCAGGCCGTGATGTCCGCCATGGACGCAGCCAGTCAGGTGGGGATGTACGAGATGATCTTCGCCGCCAAGCAACGTAGCGAGAAGTGAATCGTGAGCGGCGTTGAAGCCTATTGGCAGACGCGCAATCCGGTCGCTTATTCCCTTTTCCCCCTCTCCTGGCTCTTTCTCGGCCTCTCGGCCCTGCGCCGGCTGCTCTATCGCCGGGGTGTCCTGAGGACCCATCGTCTGCCGGTACCGGTGATCATTGTCGGCAATATCGGCGTGGGCGGTTCGGGCAAGACCCCGCTGGTGATATGGTTGGTCCGCCATCTCCGTTCCCTGGGCTGGAGGCCGGGCATCGTCGCCCGGGGTTACGGTGGGCGGGCCAAGCACTGGCCCCAACAGGTAAGGCCCGACAGTGATTCACAGATGGTGGGCGACGAGCCTGTCATGATCGCCCGCCTCTGCGGTTGCCCCATGAGCGTGGGGCCGAATCGTGTCACGGCCGCGAAGGCCTTGCTGACCCATCACGACTGCGACATCATCGTCTCCGACGACGGTCTGCAACACTACGCCCTTGGCCGCGACCTGGAGATTGCGGTAATCGATGGTCGACGCCGCCACGGCAACGGCTTCCTCCTGCCCGCCGGCCCTCTGCGCGAGTTGCCGTCCCGGCTGGACGAGGTCGATCTGGTAGTGGCCAAGGGCCGTGCCGCCCATGGCGAGCATCTGATGACCTACAGCCTGGGCGACGCCATCTGTATGAAAGATATGGCCAGCCGCCGACCGCTCCGTGACCTTCGGGTGATGACCGTCCATGCCCTGGCAGGTATCGGCAATCCTGACGGCTTCTTCGATATGCTGGCCGAACGCCAGTTGCAGCTCATCCGGCATCCCTTTCCCGATCATCACCCCTTCCGGCCCGCCGAGATCGAGTTCGGCGACGGCCGACCGGTGCTCATGACCCAGAAGGATGCTGTAAAATGTGAGGCCTTCGCCGGTGCACGGCACTGGTTCGTGCCGGTCGAGGCTGTGCTCAAGGAGAGCTTCGTCCAGCGCCTCAACCGACTCCTGGCGAAGCTTGAAACCCGATTCAAATCGCCGAAAACGAGAGAACCCCATGGATAAATACCTGCTCGAAATCCTGGTCTGCCCCCTGTGCAAAGGACCGCTCTATTACGACAAGTCCGCCCAGGAACTGATCTGCCGTGCCGATCGACTGGCCTTTCCCATCCGTGACGATATCCCAGTGATGCTAGAGGACGAGGCGCGGGAATTGGCTGCCGATGAAGAGGTCCCGGCCTGAGCATGTCCGGATTCAAGGTCGTCATCCCCGCCCGCTACGCCTCTACCCGCCTGCCGGGCAAGCCTCTGCGCGAGATCGCCGGACGTCCCATGCTGCTGCATGTGGTTGAGCGCGCCCGCGAGAGCGGGGCAGGGCAGGTGGTGGTGGCGACGGACGACGCCCGCATTCGGCAGATGGCCGAGGCCGCCGGGGTCGAGGTCTGCATGACCGCCGCCAGCCATGCCAGCGGCACCGAACGCCTGGCCGAGGTGGTGGAGAGATACGGCTGGGCCGAGGATACGGTGCTGGTCAACCTGCAGGGGGACGAGCCCTGCATGTCGGCCAGTCTGGTCGATCAGGTCGCCGAGGACATGCTACGTCACGAGGATGCGGTAGTCACCACCCTTGCTACCCCCCTCGCGGGTCGGGGCGACCTCTTCCATCCCCACGCCGTCAAGGTCGTCACCGATCGCCAAGGCTACGCCCTCTACTTTAGCCGAGCCCCCATCCCCTGGCACCGCGACGAGTTCTCCATCGAGGCCGAACATCTCCCCACAGACACCCCCTTCCTGCGTCATATCGGCCTCTACGCCTATCGTGCGGGATTCCTCGGCCGCTACATCCAATGGGCACCATCTCCCCTGGAGATGGCGGAGTCCCTGGAGCAACTACGGGTCCTCTGGCACGGCGGTCGCATCCACGTCAGTATCGCCGACACCGTCCCCGGCCACGGGGTGGACACACCGGAGGATCTGGCGCGTGTAGAGATCTTGTTGAGCGCCCCTGGCTAAATCCTCGCCAGAGCCATTTACGCTGCGCTATAGCCCTTTCACAGCAAGGGCTGGCGAAGGAGGCACAAATATTCCCCCCAGAATGACCAGCTGCCGGAATGAAGAATCAATGGTTTACACGACCATGCCGCAACTAAGATCAAGATTTCTCCCCAGTCATCGTATGACAAGGAATAACGCTACAAAATCGTCACAACCGCTTATTGTATATTGGATAATTTGACAACGAGGGATGCGCCAAGGCTTCGACTGGCAGGTACAGCCCGCCCCACCACGTATTCCTAGATGGCTAGGGTCTTAGATGACGTGGCCCTGCGCTGAAGAAAAGATATTGAAATCACCCCGCCTCCTCTGTAAAATTACCGTTTCGTTTTAGGCGCATAGCTCAGTTGGTTAGAGCACCACCTTGACATGGTGGGGGTCGTTGGTTCGAGTCCAATTGCGCCTACCAATTAAAACAAGGACTTAGCCCCGCTTGCGGGGCTTTTCTTTTTGCGACTGCTCCAGACGGGAAACGCTGGGATAATCCAGCGTTTCCCGCCTCTTCCAACGGAGCTGTTCCCATGAAAATCTGGGTGGACGCCGACGCCTGTCCCACCGTGATCAAGGAGATCCTCTTCCGAGCAGCGGAACGCGCCAGGGTGGAATTGACCCTTCTAGCCCCGACCCTCTGATTCTCTGCAAGGTGGACATATAACCAGGGAGTCTTTCCTCGTTGGCGCGGCCGCTACAATGTGACTCCACCGACTTATCCCTATGAGGTAGCTTGGATGAAGACCCTGTATGAGAGAGACATCGTGGCTTGGTCCAATGAGCAGGCGCGGTTGATTCGTGCTGGCCGGTTCGAGCTACTTGATTTGGAACACATAGCGGAGGAGATCGAAGACGTGGGAAAAAGCGAGCAGCGTGAGCTGGCAAACCGTATGGTCGTGCTGTTAGCCCACCTTCTCAAATGGCAATACCAGCCGGAACGGCGAGGGGCGAGCTGGGAGAAAACCGTTCGCGCCCAACGGAAAGATATTGCCTATGTGCTGGAAGATACGCCTAGCCTGGTAACCAAGCTCAATGAAGCCAAGTGGCTCGATGTGGTTTGGGCCAAGGCCGTGGCACTGGCTGTTTCTGAGACCGGACTCGATTGTTTTCCAGAGATATGCCCGTGGTTGATGGAAGATGAAATTCTCAACCTGGGGTGGCTTCCTGCATCAATTTAGTCCCCATAGGTTCTTCATCAAGCCGGGTTGAAATATTGACGTTGCGGCTTGAGTGAAACTCTGGTCTGTCCCCTAAAACTTAGCAATACTTCAAGCTCGATCGTGCGTTGCGCACGGAGACCACCATCAACAACACCCGCGACTTCGGCATCGGCCGCAAACTCGAAAACCTGCCCGCCTTGCGGGCCATAGGCTTCAATGCCAACCGTCGTTTGCTCGAAGTCGAAACCATCAGTCAGGACTGTACGCTGGCCGAGGGGGGTGTTCGAGGGCGTGACCCAACCGCAAATCATCGATGGACAACGGGTACCCCGGTTAACCTTTGGTGATCCTCGTGTCATGGCCTTGTTGGCCACGCTGTGCCTGTTTTTCATCCCGCAACAGTTCCGCAATGCCTGGCTGCGGGAAAAGATGGCGCAACTGCTGGGTATCCCACTCGAAGAATACACTCCGGGGAAGGCGGCCTACGATCTGAGACGGTTACGACTTCACGGGCTGATCGAACGACTGCCGAAAACCCACCAGTACCAAATCACCCCAGAGGGATTACGCATCGCGACGTTGTTCGTTAAGCTCTACGACCGGATTCTGAGGCCGGGACTGTCCCAATTGTTCGATGGCTGTCCCAAAGCGCCCAACAGGCCTGTGGCTTCGGCCATCAAGAACCTTGATCGGGCCTTGGATCAGTTGCTGTCGGAGGCGAAAATGGCGACCT
>JAHJDE010000043.1 GCA_018812525.1 Gammaproteobacteria bacterium | reverse complement strand
CTTTTTGATTTGGACGTTGCGGGCTCAACGGTAGGGCTGCATTTAAATCGCCTCGGGTTGAGTTACCAGAAACCATGGTTTCGAGCAAATGAGCGCGATGAGCAGGAAGTTGAACGCTTCTTAGACGACACTTTCCAGAGAATACAAAGGCTTGCAGAGAAAATAGGGGCTGATGTAGCTTTTGAGGATGAATCAGGAATTGGCTTGCAAACACACTCAGGGAAGACGTGGGGCGAGGTTGGCAACCCCCCGAAGTACCTGTTACAGGAAAACAAGGAGGCTACAATGTTTTGTCAATAGTAACAGCGAAAGGGGAGATACGCTTTTCAGTTAAAGAAGGCAAGATTAATTCAGAGAGTTTTATCGAGTTTCTAAATAGTGCCAGAACGAAAACCCCGATCCCACCGGCCCCCCCAATACCAGAGCCAAGTGATGCGTAGTGATACTATCGCCACATGGCCGCTTACCGGCAACGCCCGGCATTAGGTAGCCCTTGCCCGCCCTAAAGGGCAAATTTCGGGCACACCTCGGCTGCGAGGTGGGCTTCCCTCGGGGGCATGGCCTCCTCAGGCCGCTTTTTTGTAGGGACCTCGTTTTCGCTCGGCGGCTTTCCGCTCCGTCTGCTGAATGAGGGCGCCCAGCCGCTTGAGGTTGCGCGCGACCACGGCTAGGGCGACGTAGCGTTTGAAGCCGTCGATGCCATGGTCGGGGCAGACATCGAGCCCGCTGTGTTCCAGTGCGTTGATGGCGGATTCCACCCGGCTATGGCAGTGACGCAGGGCCTTGAAGCTGTCCGCCTGCTCGCGCACCTGCTCCTGCGCATTGAGCCGGCCTTTCTTCGGCAGGCAGACCTGTTCCACCAGGGTGGGCAGGGTTTGCTGATTGTCAGGGGAGTGGTAGCCCTTGTCGAAGCTCATGGCCCGGAGGCTGGGATAGCGGGCCTTCGTCTCACGGGTGATGGCGATGGCGGCCTTTTCGTCGGTCCGTTGCTGGGCGACCTGGTGGTGCAGGATGAAGCGGTGCTGGTCCTCGACGATGTGGACCCGGACGCCGAGTTCCACCGGCACGCCAGCCTTGCCTTTGTTGATCCATTCGGTGTGGGGCTGAAACAGGGAGAAGATCTTCTCTTCGTGGGGGATGGTCTCTCCCCGCAGGCAGCGGCGGTCGATCTGGTCCGCCAGTACGCCGATATATCCGGCGAAGGATTCGAATTCCGCCGTTTCCGCGGCGATCACGCCCTTGGCCCGCAGTTGTTGCAGGAGCTGCCCGGCCCGGTCGCCGTGGTCAAGGGCCAGCATGAGGTAGTTCAGGTACTCGGCCTCCAGGGTGGGTTGATCGGTCTGTCGCTGTTTGGCCTTTTGCAGACGCCTGTACTGGCGCTTGAAGGCCCGCTGGTGGTGCTGGTATTGGCGCCAGCCGGTGATTTCCCAGGACTGGGCCAGGGCATAGCCCAGGCTCAGGGTCTTGCGCACCGCGTCCCACAGCAGGTTGAGGTCGGTGGGGTAGTGCACACAGGTCTCGACCACGAAGGAGTCGCAGCGCCCGTGCAGGGGCTCAAGGGCTGCTGCGCCCACTGGGCCTTTTGTTACCAGGGCAAGGCCAGCCTGGACTACGATTTGGTTGATGCGGTCGAGAATTTCGGGGGTGAACAGCCGCAGATTGTCGCGCAGGCGTTGCAGACCGTAGCGCTCTTCGTCATACCAGTCGCCGTGGCCCAGGAACTGGCGAATCGTGCGGTGCTGGTTGGCCAGCTCCTGGATGCGGTCGTAATCGGCATTGAGCCCCAGACGCAGTACGCCCAGCACCAGGATCTTCCACTGCTCCATACCCGGACGACCGTTGTCCAGGGAGACCTCCTTGCCATCGTCCTTGCGGGGTCTGACCTCTTCCAGGATCTTGAACACGGCCTCCCGTAGCGCGGGGGTGCGGTAGATGTGCTGCAATCCTTGCAGGAGCTGGGGGATGTCGTCGCGCGAGCGGCTATCCAACTCGATAGTGCTAATATCGACCTGACCGAAGGACTTTTGGGGGTTCTGGACCAAGCGCATGGCATTTCACCGGACGAAGATTTTGGATCACATCAGGGCTTTCCAACTCGGCGCACCAGGAATCAAGCACTTAGAACGAGGACGGAAGCCGACTGGGGCGAATTCGATGAATTCTTCAGCGGCGATATTATAAGCTATGTTGTTGTTTGTGGAAATAAATGTCTGTTTCTGTTCAGGCACTAGTTACGCTAGGCATGGTGGTGACTTGCCTGGGCCATGGCATCCGTCATCATTTTCGTGCCCTGAATTGCGAGAAGGCATACTCAAGAAGTTATTCGTTAAATCTGAACGGAAGGGAGATAAATAATGAGCACTGTAGCCGACTATTTCATGCAAGCAGAACTTGCGCAAGCTGCATACGCAAATCTTGCATCAGGAAACATAGATGATACCGGGCTAAATGCGTTGCAAAGTGACTCTGGCATGTCCCCCGCCCAAGCTTCCAACTTCGCCACCCGCTGGCGCGTCATTGATCAATACGACGGCAAAGTGGAAGAGACCTACATTGACGAGTTCGGCCAGGATCAGACTTTCCTCAACCCCACAGGACTGAATGCCACCCTGTTCGAAGAAGCTGGCACACACAAGCTGGTTGTAGCCATACGGGGCACTGAGGATATCAATGATCTTGTGACCGATGTAATTGATATTACCGTGCTGGGCACGAGTAAGTATCAGGGCCAGTATTCGGCGCTTTCCTCTAAGGTTCAGCAGTGGCTTGCGGATGGTAAGCTACAATCTGGCTTTACGGTGGCTGGGCACTCATTAGGTGGGTTTCTTGCGACGAATCTTGCCATTGACTATGCGGGCAATGTGGAGCACACCTACATCTACAACGCACCAGGGCTGACTGGGATTGGCGGCAATGTGCTCATGGCTATTGCCAGCGTACTTTCTCCAGACACTCAGATTTCAATTCCAAATGTACTCCCTATCAGCAACATTGTTGCGCCATACGATCCATATCTCCGATTTGGTGGGAGATATTCACACTAGGGGAAAATCATGATTCATGGCTGGACACAGATCTGCGTCAAGGAAATCACCAGTCTTTTTCTGTATGGCGACATCATGCTTCAGACTTGCCGGGTGGCTGGAACAAACTGGCAATGCTCCAAGTGGAGGTTAGCTGTATGAGCACATTCAGAACCATAACCTTAACCGGCGCTATTTGCCTAGCAGCATTTCTTGGCTATAAGTATATAACTTATGAACCTGGGTATTGCAGTGCGCAGCAGAGATACTTGACCGATGAGGAGCTTATTATGTCTGCGCTGCAAATACGTGAGGCCGAGATAGCGCATTACGGAGGAATGGATGCGTATGAAAAGTATTTCATCAATAACCTAAATCGCCACCCGGAAGAAGCTGGGCGTGATTTTGATGCAAAGGACCCAAGCTGCTGCAAGGTTTATCGAGGAAAAAGTGCGGTCAAGAATGCGTGCGCCATTGATGATTATCCACTTTGCGTTAGATTGTATTTCCCGCCGCTCAAACAAGGCGAATGGTATAAAACTAAATATTCAAAATATTACGAGCGGCGCGGCAGGATGTATTTTTTTGACGATTGTGGAAAACTGCGCAAAGACTATTAGGTACAGAGTCACAGGACAATATCCATCATTTATCTCGGAGAGCACAACATGATCTACGACTGGACACAACTCGGCGTCAAGGAAATCACCAATCTTTTTCTGTATGGCGACATCAATACCCCGAGCGATCTGACAAACGATTCCTTGATTCGCCATAAAGATGTTTCTGACACCATCCGTTATGGGGCCGACGCTGAAGTCTACATGGCTTCGTATATGGCAGCCGGGCCAGGGAGATTTGCGCTGGGTTCTCAAAGGTGTGCGGCATGAGCGGCATTTATCTCCTCCTATTATTCGGCATCTGGGCTTTTGTTGGCTTGGCTCTCTATAAGCTTTGGCGCAAGATCAAGAAAAGAGAATCTGGCATACCGTTTTTATCTATCGGCATTGGTATTGTCCTTTTTGGACTCTGGTTTGGATGGCCTTTCTGGGAAATGTTCGGCAAGAAAATGCACTGGGATGCCAAGGTGCGCGAGCTGTGTGCCATTGATGGGGGGGCGAGGGTATATGAAACAGTGGCGTTACCGGCGGAGAGGTTTGATCCGTATGGCATAATGAGAATCCCGTCAGAAACTGACATGAAACCCGGAGATGAGTACTACTACACGACTAGCATATATTACTACAAGGAAGGATCGCCTGAAATATGGCGGCTTCGCTTCCGGATTTATATAAATGCAAACAATAAGTTACTTGGTGAGGCTATAAGTTATGCAAGGCGCGGTGGTGATATCGCTGGGCCTTGGCATGAATCGTCATTCGGATGCCCTGGGCAGTCCGATATAACTGACCTAAAGAAAATGGTTTTTTTCAAAATGGATGTAGGAGTGCAACATGAATCAGATCAGTGAATACTTCGTTCAGTCAGAGCTGGCATTAGCTGCGTATGCAACCCTTAATTCCGCTGAGCCAAATCAGAGCGAATTAATTGACGCAGGAATGTCTGCCACCCAAGCTTCCGACTTCGCCACCCGCTGGCGCGTCATTGATCAATACGACGGCAAAGTGGAAGAGACCTACATTGACGAGTTTGGCCAGGATCAGACTTTCCTCAACCCCACAGGACTGAATGCCACCCTGTTCGAAGAAGCTGGCACACACAAGCAGGTTGTAGCCATACGGGGCACTGAGGATATCAATGATCTCGTGACCGATGTAATCGATATTACCGTGCTGGGCACAAGTAAGTATCAGGGCCAGTATTCGGCGCTTTCCTCTAAGGTTCAGCAGTGGCTTGCGGATGGTAAGCTACAATCTTGCTTTACGGTGGCTGGGCACTCATTAGGTGGGTTTCTTGCGACGAATCTTGCCATTGACTATGCGGGCAATGTGGAGCACACCTACATCTACAACGCACCCGGACTGACTGGGATTGGCGGCAATGTGCTCCTGGCTATTGCCAGCGTACTTTCTCCAGACACTCAGATTGCAATTCCAAATACACTCCCTATCAGCAACATTGTTGCGCCATTCGATGTCGTTTCATTTGTCGGGCTGTATATCGCGCCACCGGTCGTAGTTGAAGTGGAATCCCAATCGGTTGCTGGTGCCCATAGCATCGCTGGGGTTACTGACGCCCTGGCCGTCTACGATCTTCTTGCCAAAGTCGATACAAACCTGAACATCGATGACATCACTGGCATTCTGAAAGCTGCTTCCAAAGAAAGCGCACACAACCTCGAAAACATTGTTGCCATCCTGGTTGACACCTTGAATGTCAACGTAGAAGCCTATCCCAACAGTGCTTTCTACGACCATGGACAGGGCCGAGACAAACTCTACGAAGCACACGGTTTTATCTCAAATGAACTCGCTACTCGCACCGGGCTGAGCATCGATAGCTTCGTGACAGTCGATGCCGAAGGCAACGTCAACGCCAAGTCCCCCTCGGAACTCACTGCGCTTGCTCATGGCGACATCGCCTACCGTTACGCACTCGTCAACGGCAACCCCTTTGCCGTACTGGGTGCTGACTACACTCGCCACAACCAAAACCGCGAACTCGATCTCTACGACCCAGTCGCCCGGACAGGAAACCTCACTGCGGCCTATCTCGCCGACCGCGCGAGATACCTATCCACCTGGATGGATAGGAACGAGGAGGATGTGACCAGCGTGGTGAAGGGCGCGATGGATGAGCGGTTTCTTGACCTTGCCACAGGCGACAAAATGCATGTAACCACAAGCGGTGAATATCCCTGGTACCTTCCCAGCATGACAGTGTTTGGCACTGCCAGTATAGGTGAGGTACTAACTGGGGAGAACCGCGATGACCGCCTCTACGGAATGGGAGGCAACGATCTGTTGGCGGGAAACGGGGGTGCGGACCGACTGGAAGGCGGCGAAGGAATCGATGTCTACCTTGCGGGGGACGACGACATCCTATTCGATACCGATGGCAAGGGTTATGTATTTTTTTCCAACGAACTTCTCAGCGGGGGTATACATAAGCCGGGAGATGTCGCTGGACTCTATCATTCCGCAGACGATCTTCTCACTTATCAGTTGAACGGTGAAACGCTCACTGTCTCAACGATATCTGAAAGCCTGACTATAAACAATTTCAGAAGCGGCGATCTTGGCATCAGCCTTACGGATGGACATCGATCCATTACCGGCAGAGTGAAGCACATGGACCCTGATGATGGAAAATATTACTGGGCACAACCAGGAGACGCCTATATTTACGGAACCAACGGCGTTGATGTGATTACCGCCGATGGTATCCATCTGTTCAGTGGCATCAAGATATATGGGGGGGGTGGTAATGACAACATATCTGCCAACCATATTTTTTATAACAGTTCTCCAATACTTATTCCACCCATCGGGAGTCAAGGGGCAAACCTCTATGGCGAAACGGGGAATGATATTCTGCGCGGTTCGGTTGTTGAAGACTGGATCGAAGGTGGAGAAGGCCATGATGAGATCTGTGGCGTTAATGGTGATGATGTGCTACTTGGTGGCAGCGGCAACGACATGATCAATGGAGATGATCGTTATACCTCATATCCAGGGGTCCCGGTTTACGGCAGTGACGATCTTTTTGGCGAGGATGGAATAGATTTGCTACTCGGTGGAGGCGGCCATGATTTTCTTTCGGGCGGCTCTGGCGATGACATACTTTATGGGGATGCGTCAAGCGGAGTTTCCTGGAATGGTGATGTTCCTATTATCGTCAGGCCATTTGTTGAAGGCCAACAAATTCAGCGCGCCGACTTCTATGAATCTTCGGTCCTGGAATCAGGAGACGACGTACTAAACGGGAGCTCAGGTAACGATCAGATTTTTGGTGGTGCAGGAAATGATATTCTAGCCGGTGGGAGCGAGAATGATTATCTGGAAGGCGAAGCCGGTGACGACACCCTTTTTGGCGGCGAAGGGACTGACAGCCTGTGGGGTGACAAGAACCCCGATACTTATGCCGCTGATTATCAGCAAGATACATATCCTGGCGGCTCAACATATCAGCATCGGTTACATGAGGATGGGGCTGAGGTCTCAGGCAATGACTACCTCTATGGAGAAGGTGGATCTGATTATCTAAATAGTGGTAGAGGCAATGATCACCTCTAC
The DNA here is from genome assembly GCA_018812525.1 of Gammaproteobacteria bacterium. GTDB lineage: Bacteria > Pseudomonadota > Gammaproteobacteria > Chromatiales > Chromatiaceae > YD12-FULL-61-37. The sequence continues at coordinate 6,547 of JAHJDE010000043.1, read as the reverse complement.
GGAGGGGCTGAAAACGACTACCTTTATGGCGGTGACGGAGATGATTTTCTTTCCGGAGATACAGGTCTCGATGAACTCTATGGTGGGAATGGCAATGATATCTATTTCATGAGACCTGGTGAAGGCAAGGATTATGTCGGCGACACAAATGGATTTCATACTTTTTTATTCTCAGGTGCCTCCAAAGAAGACTTGCATACATATTTTATCGGCGATCAAGTTCAAGTTACTTGTTCCGATGGTGTTGATGGCTTTGCTATATCGAAGAGTCAATGGTCACATGCGCGTATCGCTCTAGGTTCTTCTGACAATATCATTGAACATAAGGACATCGACACTTCCTACTTGAATAGTAACGGCGATATCATTTTGACTGTTTTAGGGTCTTCCGGTCTTACGGAAACTCAATTCAATGAATTCTTCGACATTGGCATGACGACGCCAGATCTCCTCACCATTCACCTTAGTTCTTTGGTGACACAAATTGATATCACTGCCGCACGCGATGAGACCGGCGGCATTAACATCACCATCCCTTTGTATTTCGATGCCTTAATGAGGCTGCCAGCCAACCACCCCAATAGCTCCATAGTTTTCGAACCTGCATTCTCAGGTATGCCCATTTTCTTCTCTGGCTTCTCCGGAGATATGCAGGGGACCTATCTGAATGACCATATTGACGGCAGCTTCTTCGATGACCAAATCATGAGCTATGGCGGCGATGATGTCATCTTCGGTAATGATGGTAACGACTATATTCGTGCAAGCGAAGGTAGCGACCGAATCGAGGGTGGCAAGGGAAATGATTACTTGGAGGGAGGGACCGGTAATGACCAGTATGATTTTTCTTTGGGGGATGGCTCCGATGTCATCAAAGATAGCTCAGGATCTTTGCTGTTCGGATTTGATGCCACCATCTCTTCCTCCCAGATCCTGCTTGAATTTACAGGAGATTCAGATTCTTGGTTCACCCTCCACTACGGTGAAAACGATGAAGTGCGCTCACTGGGAAACACCTCGGCACACTGGATCAGTGGCGTTTCCCAGGACGGGAATGAAATCCCCCTGTTGCAGCACTCTAGCCTTACCGATGGCTTTTTCTTCGATACCCGTTGGCGCGACATCTTTGAAGGCGGCAATGGCAATGATACCTTCACTGTAGAAGGCTGGAACAATGATGTGTTCGCTTTCGGGGCAGGGGCCGGCCAAGATAGAATCGCAGTGGACTCGAATTATTATCCCACGGTCATGGGCGAGCTCTGCTTTGGAGCTGATGTCAACCCGGAAGGCCTCTCTTTCACTTTCCTGAATGGCGATGCACAGATAGGCTATGGAAACGGCGATCAACTCACCCTTGACCTGAGTTCCGTCTATACGTACCGGGACAACGCGCTGAGCCGATTTACTTTGGCGTCCGATATTGACCCCGATTGGATGCCAACCATTCGTCAGCAGGACTACGGCGGTCTCCTTTATGGGTCATTCGGCGGCGATCACATCATTGGTGGTAGTGGTATCGATACGATCTTGCCCGGTTACGGCGACGATGTGATCGAAGCAGGGGATGAGATGGATACCATCGATCTGACGGATCTCTACTACGATCAGGGGGTGAATGGAATTGGCCACAAGCACATCGCCGGCCAGGGCGACAATGACAGAATTATCGCCCCTCTCAATCAAGGACTGACCTTCCATTTCAACCGAGGCGATGGCAATGACTCCATCGCTTATGATTGGAACTACACTTGGGATAGCCCCTACGATTTCGTCTTCGATTACGAAGGTAATTCGATTTCCTACAACCCACACGGGCAAGATACCATCTGGTTTGGAGAAGATATTGCCTTGGCGGATCTCCGCTTTATCCGTTTTGGCGATTCCCTTCAGATCTCCTTGACCGACGGATCGGGGAGTATTTTAGTTGATAATTTTTTCCCGGCATACGATGCCGATGTTCCGTCTGACTCCTTCGATATCAGTGCTTTTGGGGAGTTGCCAGGGCAAGACTTCCTCTTTGATCCTTACGTCCTAAACCTGCTACCCAAAACCCCCATTGAGCTGCTCAAATTCGCAGATGGCGCCACCTATGATATGTACCAAGTGTTGGGTGCATATCTGGAGGAGATACCAGACGTGACGGTCCTTGGAACTCCAGGCAACAATTACCTTGAGGGTGGTGGGGATGATGATGTCATTGTCGCCTTCGATGGGGACGACCGAATCTATGATTATGGCGGCACTAACCGCATCGATGCTGGGTCTGGTGACGACTTAATCGAGGTATGGAGTGACAACATCGTTGACGGAGGTCCCGGTGATGATTCCATCGATATATATGGCGGGACTTCAACCATTAAGTTCGGCCCTGGCAGTGGGGATGATTATCTGTATTTGGACGACCTTGACACATCTTCTGCCATTCTGGAATTGGGCGCAGGCGTAGAGCTCGGTGACATTTCCGTCTCCGTTGAACAAGAGGATTGGGGAAATTACCTGGTCCTGACCTTGACGGCAACCGGAGAAACCCTGTCCATGGAAGGGTGGCGCCATGACGGAGATACCGATGAGCGGTACACCGACGAAGCTCATGCGATCAACGAAGTCCATTTTTCCGACGGGACGGTCATAAGCGGCCAAATGCTTTATGCCAAAGCCCAGGGCATATCGGGCGGGGTCTTCCAGGGAACTGGCGGTAACGACAGCATCACTGGTTCCCAGGGTGATGACCTCATCATCGGTGGGGCCGGTAACGAGCTCCTGGATGGTTCGGCGGGTATCGATACCGCCAGCTATGAACACGCCACCACAGGTGTCAATGCCAGCCTTTGGTTCACCACCCAACAAGACACAATTGGCGCTGGTTTCGATACCCTGCGCAACATTGAGAATCTGAAGGGCAGCGATCATAACGATACCCTCACAGGCAACGGCTGGGCCAATGTGCTGCAAGGTGATTTCGGCAACGACACCCTGAGCGGAGGGCGTGGCGATGATCGGCTGGAGGGTGGCGCAGGGGATGACCTTCTGCTGGGGGGCATCGGCAACGACACCCTGATCGGTGGAAAGGGCCGCGACACCCTGACGGGGGGTGTCGGCGCTGATACCTTCGTACTCAACAGCCTGCTGGATTACGATCTCATCACCGACTTCGTAGCCATGGCAGACAAGATTGTCCTGGATAACACCCTCTTCAGTGCCCTGACCCCCACGGCCAATGGTCGATTGGCCGCCGAGGACTTCAACACCAAGGTCTGCTATGACCAGGCCAGCAGCAGCCTGAGCTACGATGCTGACGCGGATGGAAACAATGCAATCGTGATCGCGCAACTCGGGGAGCAGTATCACGTCAACCTGACCGCGAACCACTTTGTACTGATTTAGATATTGCTATTAAGGATAGGAAATCCAACCCCCTACGCCGGAATGTCCTCCCCGTCCGAGGGCGCAGTCAAGGCACGGTTCAAGCCCTTTCTGACCACTGGAGGGTGACCGGGACGCCTATATCGGCCTGTCGGGAGGTAATGAAGACGGATTTTGCGGTAGGAAGAAGAGGGAGGGTTCTCGCGAGCGACAACGGCCTGTCCGGCAACCCTGGGCTACAAGGCGAGACCCTGAAGCTCCTGTTCCGACACCGCCCTGGTGTAACCCGAAATAGTCCCCGATCTCTCAATAACTGTACCCCCCGCAGCCCGGGCGGCGACAATGGCCCCATCCCGGCTTCCCATTTTCGGTAACTCCAGGCGGTTGGGCTACACTTGTTTCGACTTCCACTACCGCAGCAGAAGGGTCCGCCATGACGCACCATATCATCCCCCTCGAACAGCTTGGCATGGGCGATGTCGAGACGGTAGGCGGCAAGAACGCCTCCCTCGGCGAGATGATCCGCAACCTGGCGGGGCTGGGGGTCCGGGTCCCCGGCGGTTTTGCCACCACCGCCCTCGCCTACCGGGAATTCCTCGCCCAGAGCGGCCTGGACCAGCGGATCGGCGAGACCCTGGACCGGCTCGACGTGGACGATGTGAATACCCTCGCCCGCACCGGCGGCGAGATCCGCCAGTGGATTCTGGACACCCCCTTCTCGGCCGCCCTGAACCAGGCGATCGAGACTGCCTTCGCGGGGCTTGTCGCCAACTATGGTGAGGAGGTCTCCTGGGCCGTGCGCTCCTCCGCCACCGCCGAGGACCTGCCCGACGCCTCCTTCGCCGGTCAGCAGGAGACCTTCCTCAATGTGCGCGGATTGGATGCCGTGAAGCGGGCCATCCACGAGGTCTTCGCCTCCCTCTACAACGACCGCGCCATCGCCTACCGGGTCCACCAGGGCTTCGACCACCGCAAGGTGGCGCTATCCGCCGGGGTTCAAAAAATGATCCGCAGCGACCGGGCCGCCGCCGGCGTCGTCTTCACCCTCGACACGGAAAGCGGCTTCCCGGACGCCGTCTTCATCACCGGCAGCTACGGCCTGGGCGAGCTGGTGGTGCAGGGTGCGGTCAACCCGGACGAGTTCTTCGTCTACAAGCCCGCCCTGGCCGCTGGCAAGGCGGCGATCCTGCGGCGCACCCTGGGAACCAAGGCCATCAAGATGACCTACGGCGAGGGTGGCCGGGCGGTCCAGACCGGCCCCTGCGACGAGGCCGAGCGCCTGCGTTTCTGCATCGACGACGCCCAGATCGAGGAACTGGCCCGCCACGCCATGACCATCGAGCAGCACTACGGTCGCCCCATGGACATCGAATGGGCACTGGACGGGATCGACGGCCGGCTCTACATCGTCCAGGCGCGGCCGGAGACGGTGCAGAGCCGCAAGGGCAGCGTCATCGAGCGCTATGAATTGGCGCAACGGGGCGAGGTCCTGGCCGAGGGCCGCGCCATCGGTCAGCGCATCGGCAGCGGCACCGCCCGCGTCATCCACTCCATCCGAGAGATGGACCGGGTGCAGCCCGGCGACGTGCTCATCACCGACATGACCGACCCTGACTGGGAGCCGATCATGAAGCGGGCCTCGGGCATCGTCACCAATCGCGGCGGGCGCACCTGTCACGCCGCCATCATCGCCCGCGAGCTGGGCGTGGCCGCCGTGGTGGGCTGCGGCGACGCCACCGAGACCATCCCCGACGGCGAGGCCGTCACCGTCTCCTGCGCCGAGGGCGAGACCGGCTACATCTATCGCGGCGCCCTGCCCTACAAGCATCGCCAGGTCGAACTGGGCCAGATGCCGCCCGCGCCGGTGAAGATGATGATGAACGTGGGCAATCCCGAGCGCGCCTTCGACTTCGCCGCCATCCCCAACCAGGGCATCGGCCTGGCGCGGCTGGAGTTCCTCATCAGCAACTCCATCGGCATCCACCCCAAGGCCCTGCTGGAATACGATCGCCAACCGGATGAGATCAAAAGGCAGATCGCCCCGCGCATCGCCGCCTACGGCGATCCGGTGGCCTTCTACGTGGCCAAGCTCACCGAAGGGATCGCCACCCTGGCTGCCACCTTCGCCCCCAACCCGGTGATCGTGCGGTTCTCCGACTTCAAATCCAACGAATACGCCAACCTCCTGGGCGGCAGCCGCTACGAGCCCCAGGAGGAGAACCCCATGATCGGCTTTCGTGGCGCCTCGCGTTACGCCTCGGTGGAGTTCCGGGAGAGCTTCCGCCTGGAGTGCGAGGCGGTGAAACGGGTCCGGGATGAAATGGGCCTGACCAATCTGGAAGTGATGATCCCCTTCGTCCGCACCCTCGACGAGGCCCGCGCCGTGCTGCTACGCATGGAGGAAAACGGCCTGCGCCGGGGCGAAAATGGCCTGCGCGTCATCATGATGTGCGAGATCCCCTCCAACGCCCTCCTGGCCGACGAGTTCCTCGACCTCTTCGACGGCTTCTCCATCGGCTCCAACGACCTGACCCAGCTCTGCCTCGGCCTCGACCGCGACTCCGCCCTGGTCGCCGCCGCCTTCGACGAACGCAACCCGGCGGTCAAAAAACTGCTCAAGATGGCCATCGACGCCTGCCGCGCCCGCAACAAATACATCGGCATCTGCGGCCAGGGTCCCTCCGACCACCCCGATCTGGCGGAATGGTTGGTCCAACAAGGCATCGGCAGCCTCTCCCTCAACCCGGACAGCATGGTGGACACCTGGTTGAGGTTGGCGGAGGGGTAGGATACCGATGAACCAACGAACCATCGGCAAACGCAGGCAGCGCGAGATCGGCCCCCTGGCGCCGCCCACTCCGGAGGAGCGGGCCTGGCTGGCGAGCTTCGCCGGACGCCGTACCTCTGTGCCGAAGGGTATTTATCGCTACCGGACCCACGAAGAGGCTAACGCGGATTGGGATCGCTGGAATGCTGAACGGGTTGCGGAAACTCTGGCGAACAGATAGTTCGCCGGCACCGCTGTTACCGGCGGATGGCCTGTACCTTACATTCCGCACCCATCCCTCGTGAAGATCTCGAATTAAATTCCCCAAAAAAGAAGATACTATCGGCTATCGATAAAACAATTCTCTGGAACTTTCAGTGCTTGCAAAAATTCCTTTTGGGTAGACGATAACGGGCG
>JAHJDE010000042.1 GCA_018812525.1 Gammaproteobacteria bacterium | reverse complement strand
TATTTGACCGGACAGTAGTGATTTCAAGAGAGGTTCTTGTAAAACTGCAAGAACCTCTTGCGGTTCAGGGATGAACCGCCATTTTCAATGGCCTAAGCCATTGAAAATGAAGAAAACGAAAAATCGCATTTTTCGTTTCCGCCTTGCAAAATGGCCAGGATGGCCATTTTGCAAGTTCCTCAGATTATGTCGGATTTGGTCGATCTGATGGAGCAAAACCGCCTATTTTCGCGGCAGAGCCGCTCCCACCGCCGTGGGAGCGGCTCTGCCGCGAAACAGATCGATTGAAGATCGGCCAAGATGGCCTGAAGATGAGATGCGGGATGTACAAGTTATTCCCTGACAGTTCCTAAGGGTAAGGCATCATTGGCGGGGTAAAATACGTGAGCTGGAATGGCACGATGACTACATCGATCTTTATTTCGAGGCTGATGCTGCGTAATTACAAGAGCATCGGCTATTGCAATGTGCGCCTTGGGCCTCTGACTTATCTGGTTGGCGCAAATGGATCGGGCAAGAGCAATTTTCTCGATGCCCTTCATTTGGTGCGCGATGCCCTCTCCGGATCGCTCGACAACGCCCTTAATGAGCGGGGTGGCTTGGCTGAAGTGAGGCGGCATTGCAGCGGCAGAATCCCTGGCTGGCAGAGGGGCTTTGCCTTCGACGCGGCGGAAAGCATTGATGCCGAAAAGCCACGGGACGCCAAGGGATGGATCAGGGCGCGCATGGTTTCGCGCACCTACGGCGAAACGACCGATCAGCCGGCCTTTTCCGAACGCATGAACCTGCAACTGGCCTTCGATCATAGCCGGTTCTTCCGCAAACTTTGCGCCGAGTGGGAGCGTCAATCGGCGTGACCCTCGATTTCACCACCCTCGACAGCCTGCGTACCCACCACCCGGCTTGGCGGCTGCTGCGCTCGGACCATGCGCCGCTGGTGGCGAGCTTCCTGCATCGGGTGTTCGTGGCCCCCAATGTTCGGGTGATGGCGGCTTCGACCCTCGCCGAGGCGCTGGAGGATGAACTCTATGCCCTGCGGCAGCGGCTGGGCGAGGATGCCTTCCCCAAGAAGGCGCTCGACTACCTGAATGATTGGGCCGACACCGAGAAGGGTTGGCTTCGCAAGTACTACGCCAGGGGGTCGGACGAGCCCCAGTTCGACCTGACCCCGGCCACCGAGAAGGCCATCGCCTGGCTGGGATCGCTGACCGAACGGAGTTTCGTCGGTACGGAATCACGGTTGTTGACCCTGTTCGAGCTGCTCAAGCAGATGAGCGAGGGCAGCGAGGCCGACCCGGAAAGGCGCATCGCCGAGCTGCACAAGCGGCGTGACGAGATCGATGCCGAGATCGCGCGGGTGTTGTCGGGCGATGTGCCGCTATTGGACGGCACGGCGCTCAAGGACCGCTTCCAGCAGTTCATGCAACTGGCGCGGGAGTTGCTGACCGATTTTCGCGAGGTGGAGCACAACTTCCGGCAGCTCGACCGGCGGGTGCGCGAACGCATCGCCCTCTGGGAGGGGGCCAAGGGGGCGCTGCTGGAGGAGATCATGGGCGAGCGCGATGCCATCGCCGATTCCGATCAGGGCAAGAGCTTCAGGGCCTTCTGGGACTTCCTCATGTCCAGCCGCCGGCAGGAGGAGTTGACCGATCTGCTTTCGCGGGTATTGGCCCTGCCGCCGGTGGCCGACCTGAAACCGGATGCCCGGACGCGGCGGGTGCACTATGACTGGCTGGAGGCGGGTGAACACACCCAGCGCACCGTGGCCCAGCTCTCGCAGCAACTGCGGCGCTTTCTGGATGACCAGGCCTGGCTGGAGAACCGCCGCATCATGGACATTCTGCACGGCATCGAGGCCAAGGCGCTGAGCCTGCGGGAGCGTCCGCCGGCGGGTGAAGTAATGGACATCACAGCCTCTGCCGTCAGCCTGGAGCTGCCGATGGAGCGGCCCCTGTTCAGCCCGGCGCAGAAACCCCTGATCGCCGCTATCCTGTTGCAGGCCGGGGAGGAACAGGACCTGGACGCCGCCTCGCTCTATGCCCAGGCGGTGGTTGATTCGGCCCGGTTGAGCCGCCACATACGCCACGCCTTGCAGGGCGGCGCACAGATCACGCTACGCGAGCTGACCGAGGTCCACCCGCTTGAGCATGGCCTGGCGGAACTGGTGGCCTATTTGCAGTTGGGCAGCGGGTCATTCCCCACGGTGGTGGATGAAGCGACCCCTGAGCTGATCACCTGGGAGGCGAGGACCAGCGATGGCGCCGCCGTGCGAAGGGCGGCCCGGCTGCCCCGCGTCATTTTCCTGAGGTGAGGATGGAAGAGGAAGCACTCAGTACCCTAGCCCCGCCTGCCCAGCCGGACCTCTCGACCCTGGCGATCATGCTGCTCAAGGGGGTGATCTACCGCGAGGGCGACGAGCGCCTCTGGGGGACGCTGCTCAATTTACAGGCCCGGGTGCGGGACTATATGTCGGTGCTGGCCCTGGAGCTGGTGCTCGACGAGGCCGAGGGCTACGCCTTCCTGAAGAGCCGTCCCGAACCGGCCGAAGACGAGGCCGCACCCAGGCTGCCCCGTCTGGTGGCACGTCGGCCCCTGTCGTTTCCGGTCAGCCTGCTGCTGGCCCTGCTGCGTAAAAAACTGGCCGAGTTCGACGCCGGCGGCGGCGATACGCGGCTGGTGCTGACGCGGGATGAGATCGTGGAACTGGTGCGCCTCTTCCTGCCCGAGTCCAGTAACGAGGCGCGGCTCATCGACCAGATCGAGACCCATATAAACAAGGTCGCCGATCTGGGTTTTCTGCGGCGTCTGAAGGCGGCGGGCGGCCCGGCCGGCTACGAGGTGCGGCGTATCCTCAAGGCCTTCGTCGATGCCCAGTGGCTGGCCGATTTCGATGCCCGGTTGGCGGCCTATCAAACCCAGTTGACCGGCGGGAATACGGCGGCGGGAGACCCGGATGATGGCTGATGCCCCCTCCCTGGGCCTGGACTTCGTTGGCGACGATGCCCTTTCCGGTTTCCGTCTGAAACGGCTGGAGGTGTTCAATTGGGGCACCTTCGACGGGCGGGTCTGGACCCTCTCCCTCGACGGCAGGAACGGGCTGCTGACCGGTGACATCGGCTCCGGCAAATCGACCCTGGTGGATGCGATCACCACGCTCCTGGTCCCCGCCCAGCGCATCGCCTACAACAAGGCGGCCGGGGCCGGCAGCAGGGAACGGACGCTACGCTCCTACGTGCTGGGGCATTACAAGTCCGAGCGCAACGAGGTGACCGGCGCGGCCAAGCCCGTCTCCCTGCGCGACCCGAACAGCTACTCGGTGATACTGGGCGTGTTTCACAACGCCGGCTACGACCAGACGGTCACCCTGGCGCAGGTCTTCTGGATGAAGGATGCCCAGGGTCAGCCGGCGCGCTTCTTCATCGGCGCCGAGCGCGAGCTGTCGATTGCCGGGGACTTTGCCCGCTTCGGTACGGACATTGCCCAATTGCGCAAGAAGTTGCGTGGCCTGGGGGCGGATATCGAGGAGACCTTCCCCAAGTATGGCGCCTGGTTCCGGCGGCGCTTCGGCATCGACAACGATCAGGCCCTGGAGCTGTTCAACCAGACCGTCTCCATGAAGTCGGTGGGCAACCTCACCGACTTCGTACGGAGCCACATGCTGGAGCCCTTCGACGTGGCCCCGCGCATCGGCGCCCTGATCGCCCACTTCGACGACCTGAGCCGCGCCCATGAGGCCGTGCTCAAGGCCAAGCGTCAGGTAGAGCTGCTCAGCCCCCTGGCGGCCGATTGCCAGCGGCACGGCAGCCTGGCAAGCGGGATCGAGGAACTCCGGCGCTGCCGCGAGGCATTGCGTGCCCATTTCGCCGGCCTGAAGCTGGCCCTGCTCGACAAACGCCTTGCCAGCCTCGGCGAGGATTGGGTGCGTCTGGATGGGCAGGTCAAACGGCTGGCGTCTCGCCGTCAGGATCAGGGCCTGGCCGTCGACGAGATCCGGCGCGACCTGGCCGAGAACGGGGGCGACCGCCTGGAGCGGCTGGCCGCCGAGATCAAGCGCCAGGAGCAGGAGCGCGACCGGCGCCGGCAGCGGGCGGATCGCTACGCTGAACTGGTGCGGCGGCTGGGCGAAACCCCCGCCGGGGAGATGACGGACTTCCTGGCACAGCGGTCGCGGCTGTCCGAACAGGCCGAGGCGCTCAGGGAGCAGGCGGCCCTGCTCGAAAACCGGGAGCGCGAGCAGGACTTCGCGTTTCGCAAGGGCCGCGAGGAGCATCAACTGCTCAATGACGAGATCGCCGGCCTGAAACGTCGCCGCAGCAACATTGATCAGGCGCAGATCCAGATCCGCGCGGCACTCTGCGCCGCCCTCGGCGTCGACGAGGAGGCCATGCCCTTTGCCGGGGAACTCATCCAGGTGCGCGAGGAGGAGCGCGACTGGGAGGGGGCCGCCGAGCGGCTGTTACGCGGTTTCGGCCTCTCCCTGCTGGTGCCGGATGCCCATTACAAGGCGGTGGCCGAGTGGGTGGACCGCAGCCACCTGCGCGGCCGGCTGGTCTATTTCCATGTGCGCCCGAGGCGGCCGGCGGCGCTGCCCGATCAGCACCCCGATTCCCTGGCGCGGCGACTGGCGGTCAAGCCCGACTCGCTCTTCTACGACTGGCTGGAACGCGAACTGGCCCATCGTTTCGATCTGGCCTGTTGCGCGACCCAGGAGCAGTTCCGGCGCGAGACGCGCGCCATTACGCCCGCCGGCCAGATCAAGGACCCCAGCGGTCGTCACGAGAAGGACGACCGCCACCGCATCGACGACCGCGGCCGCTATGTGCTGGGTTGGAGCAATGCGGCCAAGATCGCCGCCCTGGAGGCCAAGAACCTTGGCCTCGAAACGCGGCTGGGGGAGATGGCCGGCCTCATCACCCAGTTGCAGTCCGAGCGCAAGGGGCTGGAGGCCCGCCTCGATGCCCTGTCGCGCCTGGATGAGTTCGCCGATTTCGAGGAGCTGGACTGGGCCGGCATCGCCAGCGAGGTCGCCCGGCTTGCCGACGAGCGCCGGCGGCTGGAGGCGGCCTCCGATATCCTGAAACAGCTCAATGAGCGGTTGCGGGAGGCCGCCCAGACCCTGGCCGGTATCGAAAGGGAACTGGAGACGGCCAGGGACAAGCGATCCAAGGTCGAGCAGCGCCAGATCGATGCCGAGGGACAACGGCAGGAGAGCCTGGCCCGGTTGGCCGAATCCCCGCCCGATCCCCGGGTGGCCGGGCGCCTGGAGGCCCTGCGCGGCGAGGCTCTGGGCGAGCATCTGCTGACGGTGGAGTCCTGCGACAATCGCGAGCAAGACCTGCGCAAATGGCTGCAAGACCGCATCAATGCCGAACAGAAGAAGATCAATCTGCTGGTCGAGAGGATCATCAAGGCCATGTCCGCCTTCAAGGAGGAATTCAAGCTGGAGACGGCCGAGTTCGACGCCGGCATCGAGGCTGCCTTCGAGTACCGGAACCTGCTCGACCAGTTGAACCGGGACGATCTGCCCCGCTTCGAGGCCCGTTTCAAGGAGCTGCTGAACGTCAACACCATCAACGAGATCGCCAACTTCAATGCCCAACTCGCCCGCGAGCGCGAGACCATCAAGGAGCGCATCGCGCGCATCAACGAGTCGCTGACCCAGATCGACTACAACCCCGGGCGCTACATCCTGCTGGAGTCGCAGCCCAGTCCGGATGCGGATGTGCGGGACTTCCAGACCGAACTGCGGGCCTGCACCGAGGGCGCCCTGACGGGCTCGGAGGATGCCCAATACTCGGACGCCAAGTTTCTCCAGGTCAAGGCCATCATCGACCGCTTCCGGGGCCGCGAGGGGCTCTCGGATCAGGACAGGCGCTGGACCGCCAAGGTCAGCGACGTGCGCAACTGGTTCCTGTTCGCGGCCAGCGAACGCTGGCGCGCGGACGGCGCCGAGCACGAGCACTACTCCGACTCGGGCGGCAAATCGGGCGGCCAGAAGGAGAAGCTGGCCTACACCATCCTGGCGGCCAGCCTCGCCTACCAGTTCGGGTTGGAGTGGGGCGCGCTACGTTCGCGCTCCTTCCGCTTCGTGGTCATCGACGAGGCCTTCGGGCGGGGCTCGGACGAATCGGCCCAGTATGGTCTCAAGCTGTTCCAGCAGCTCAATCTCCAGCTCCTGATCGTCACCCCCTTGCAGAAGATCCACATCATCGAGCCCTTCGTCAGCAGCGTCGGCTTCGTCCACAACGAGGGCGGGCGCGATTCCAAGCTGCGCAACCTCTCCATCGAGGAATACCGGGCAGGCAAGGCGGAGTCGCCGGCATGAGCTGGACCCGGCCGGGCGATCTGAAGGCCCAGCTCGCCCGCCTCTGGGAGCGCGGGGAGCTGCTGCGCCCGCTGGCCGGCGGCGAGACCCGCTTTCCGCTCCGGCTGGCGTTGAAGGGACCCAGTTCAACGGAACTGGCCGAACGCTTCGAGGCCGTGCGCGGCTGGATCGGGGAGCTGGCCGCCATGCCGCGCATCTGCGTCGAGTGGCGCGAGGTCAGGCATCGGGTCCAGGGTGCCCAGCGGCTGCCCCAGTCGGTCTGGATCGATAGTCTTGAAGACGCCATCGCCCTGATCGGCAGAGGCGCCGACACCGCCCGCTTCGCACGGCTGCTGGAACTGACCGGCACCCGGCAGCCGGCCCTGCTCGAATGGCTGGGCAGGCATCCCTTGCAGGCCCTCGGGCTGGCCGATGACTGGCCGCGCTTGCTGCAAGTCGTGGCCTGGATGGAGGCGCATCCCCGCCCCGGCATCTATCTCCGGCAGGTGGATATCGCGGGCATCCACAGCAAATTCATCGAGGCCCATCGCGGCGTCCTCGCCGAGCTGTTCGATCTCGTATTGCCGGACGGGAATATTGACGCCGGGCGGACGGGAATCCAGCAGTTCGCCGCCCGCTACGGTTTTCTCGACAAGCCGGCCCGGATCCGTCTGCGGGTGCTCGATGAACGGATCGGCCTGTTGCCCGGCCCGGCGCTACCCGATGTGACGCTGGATGCCGACAGTTTCGCTCGGCTGGAGGTGCCGGTGCGGCGTCTCTTCATCACCGAGAACGAGACCAACTTCCTGGCCTTTCCCCCTGTGGCCGGCGCCATTGTCGTCTTCGGCGCCGGCTACGGCTGGGACGCCCTGGCGAGGGCCGCATGGCTGGGTCGCTGCCCCATCCACTACTGGGGCGACATCGACACCCACGGCTTTGCCATCCTCGATCAGCTCCGGCGCCGCTTCGATCAGGTCGGGTCTTTCCTGATGGATCGCTCAACGCTCATGGCCCATGAGGCCCTCTGGGGCGAGGAACCCGAACAGGTCGTTCATGACCTGCCGAATCTCACCGCGGCCGAAAGTTCTCTCTACGATGCGCTCAGGGACAACCGCATCCGCGCCAATCTGCGCCTGGAACAGGAGATGGTCGGTTACGGATTCGTCAGGGCCGCCCTGGCGGATCTCATGGGATAGCCCCCATCCTGGGTCAAAATCTCTTTCGCTACGCCTCCCCCAGCCGCTTGATCTGAAACAGGGTCTCCCGCTCCTCCTCCTCCAGCGCCTCGGCGATGCGGTGGATGGCCCGCTGGTAGCCGGGGATGATGTTGTATTTGAGGGCATTGACGCGCTTTTGGGCCTTGCGCTGTTCACTGATGAGGCGGTGGAGGGTCATTTCGACCTCGGCCAGTTTGGCGAGGCGGAGGGCGGCCTCGGCAAAGGCCTTGCGGGCCTCGTCGAAGCTGGGGTCGGTGCCGAGCAGACCGACGGGCTTGGGGGGCAGGAGCCGCGCCTCGACCGAGGGGTATTGGATGCCCAGGGCGCGGCGGGGGATGACCTTGACCTCGACGGAAGGCGCGGCGCTCAGGCTGGCCTGGTGGATGGCCCGTCCCCCCATGCGCAGTTGGGCGATGCCGAGCCAGTAGTAAGCGCTCTTGAGGGCCTGGCGCGCCCCGGCCTTGTGTTGCCGGTATTCGGCGATGCGTTCATGGACCAGTCGGGTGAGCAGCTCCCGCTTGCGCTCCAGCAGTTGGTGGCCGGTACGCAGGAAACCGATCTGCCGCCGCAGCCGGAGCAGGGCGCTCTTGGTCGGAGGGGTTCGTAGTTTCAGCATGATCTATACGCAATGTAGGTTGGGTTAGGCGCGCATTTTCGATTTCGCTGCATTTTCTGGTGAGGTTAAGGCGCGCACAGAGCCTCCCGAAACCCGCAACGATATAGAGTCTGCGCGCCTAACCCAACCTACAGTCCTCCCCGGTAATACCGCCCCAGGTCACCCTCGCTGACGCGGCTGAGCAGGTCGCGTGGAAACAGGGACAGCAGCTCCCAAGCCAAGTTCAGGGTCTCGATGATGCCGCGATTCTCATCTTCGCCCTGGGCGACGAAGCGGCGGTCGAATTCATTGGCGAACTTGAGATAGAGCCGGTCGCGGGCGGTCAGCTCCTCGGCGCCGATGATGGAGGCCAGGTTGCGCGTCTCCTGGGCCTTGGCGTAGAGGGCGTAGAGCTGGCTGGCGACGCGCGGGTGATCCTCGCGGGTGTCGTCCTTGCCGATGCCGTCCTTCATCAGGCGCGACAGGGAAGGGCCGATGTCGATGGGCGGATAGACCCCCTGGTTGTGCAGCTCGCGGGAGAGCACGATCTGACCCTCGGTGATATAGCCGGTCAGGTCCGGGATCGGGTGGGTGATGTCGTCCGAGGGCATGGAGACCACCGGCACCAGGGTGATGGAGCCATGGCGGTCGCGGATGCGGCCGGAACGCTCGTAGATCTCGGCCAGGTCCGAATAGAGATAGCCCGGATAACCCTTGCGCGCCGGCACGTCGCCCTTGGCCGTGGCCACCTCGCGCAGGGCCTCGGCGTAATGGGTCATGTCGGTCATCACCACCAGCACATGCCGATCCAGTTCGAAGGCCAGGTACTCGGCGGCGGTCATGGCCGCGCGCGGCAGGGCCAGGCGCTCGATGGGCGGATCGTCGGCGTGGTTGATGAACATCACCAGATTGCCGAGTACCCCGCTGTCGGCGAAGGATTCGCGGAAGAAACGGGCGTCCGCGTGGGAGACCCCCATGGCGGCGAAGACCAGGGCGAAATGGCTATCCTCGTCCGGCAGCCGTGCCTGACGCACGATCTGTGCCGCCAGGCGGTTATGGGGTAGACCCGAGGCGGTGAAGATCGGCAGCTTCTGGCCGCGCACCAGGGAATCGAGGCCGTCGATGGTGGAGATGCCGGTCTGGATGAACTCCCGCGGATAGGCCCGCGCCGCCGGATTGATGGGCGAACCCCCGATGCCCCGGCGGACCCCGTCCACGATGGGCGGACGGCCGTCGCTCGGCTCGCCGATGCCGTTGAAGACGCGCCCCAGCAGGGCAGGGCTCAGCGTGAGACTCAGCGGCTCGTCCAGGAAACGCACCCAGGAATTCTCCAGATCCAGGTCGTCCGTCCCCTCGAAGACCTGGATCAGCGCCGCCTCCTCGCGGGCCAAAATCACCTGCCCGTTGCGCTCCCGCCCATGCAGATCGCGGATACGCACCCGGTCGCCGAAGGCCACCGAACGTACCCCCGAGACCCAGAGCAGCCCACCTTGGGCGGCCGTTGCCTTGCGGTATTCCAGGTCACTCATGTCGAACCCCTGAAGATTTCTCGCGCAAAGGCGCAGAGCCGCGAAGGGGATGAGGATCGTTCACAGGCTGGCGCCTGGGAACGATCAAACCCGCCGGCTAAGGCCTCAAGGTCCTGGTCGGCCAACGGCGCGATGGTAAGCCGCATCAACGCTGTTGGCTTCCGGCTTGCGCGCTGTACTTGGCTTCGAGACGGTCGAACACATCTTCGGCAGGCCTGGCCGGGCCACTGGCACGACCCGCCGCGATCTCGGCACGCACGACCTCGCTGACGTTGTTAGAACGCCCGCTCTGGGCCTGTTCGCGTTTCACCCCCTCATAGAGGCTACCCCAGTCTGCCAGGGGAATAGCCGGCGCCATATCGTCGCCCTTGAGCCGCGCCCCTTGCCAGGCCAAGCGAACCGACTGCCGATGGTGCTTGGCAGGAGCGACCGGGCGATCCGCAGACTCCAGGCCAAGACGGAAGTAGTGCAATACATCGAATACCTCCTTCAGTCGGTCATCAGGGATGCGTTCGATTTCGTGGGTCAGTCGCTGGCGAATTTCTGCGGTGGTCATCTTTCTTTCTCCTCATGTTCGACAACGGAAACATTCACGTGATGGCCTCCGCCTTGTAACGATTAGGGGTCTGATAATCCCCTTTTCTCTTTTCTTGTTATGTAATTGCTGCCTTGCTATGATACGGGTTGATACGGCTCACGGCAACCCGCCGCGATAGAGGCTGATATAATGTATCTTGCTGACGCAGCGAAAGAAATTGGGGTTTCATCCATCACACTTAAGCGCTGGATTTTAAGTGGCAAGGTTTCTGATGTAGCACGCGATAAGAATAATTGGCGCGTCTTTAACAATGGAGATATTGAGAGAATTCGCAATTACCATCTCCAGATTAGCGAGCCAGCTCAGATAACCTATTGTTCAGAACAGCCAAAACATACTATAGCCTCATTTTTTTCCGGTATCGGTGGCTTTGATATTGGCTTTGAAAAAGCTGGATTTAAAGTGACTGTCCAATGTGAAATTGAGCCATTTTGTGTTTCCATTTTAAATAAGCATTGGCCGAGTATACCAAAACTGAGCGACATTAAAGAGGTAAAAATTGATGACATCCCAACTTCAACTGTTTGGGTCGGAGGCTTCCCGTGTCAAGACTTATCACTTGCTAGGATGGGCCAACGGAAAGGACTTAGAGGCAGTAAATCTGGATTATTTTATGAGTTTGCTAGATTGGTTGGAGAGGGTAAGCCCAGAGTTGTTGTTATCGAAAACGTTGCGGGTCTCCTTAGCTCGCACAAAGGAAGAGATCTTGGAATCCTCATCTCCACGCTGGCCGAACTCGGGTATGCTGTTGGATGGCGTACTTTTAACAGCAAAAACTTCGGAGTCCCCCAGTCAAGGCAAAGAGTCTACATTGTCGGGTGTTATCGAGATGAACGAGGTCCAGGACAAATACTTTTTGAGCCCGAATGCAGCGAAAGGGATACTGAGAAGGGCGGATCGAATGGGACGAAATCTAAAACCCCATTTCAGGAAATCGTTGGAGACACTAGCGGCGAAGGGCCAGTAATACAGTCAATTGCATATTGTTTATATGCAACTTCTGCCAGACATACCGGAACCGATTGGAGTAGAAACTACGCTTGCTATCCAAATGTAGGCATGGTTCGACGATTGATCCCCTCTGAATGTGAAGGCGTTATGGCGTTCCCAAAAAACTGGACATTGCCAGGAAATCACATTCTTGAGGGCGATGATTTAGATTCCGCAAGGTATCATGCTCTTGGTAATGCTGTAACGCCACCGGTTGCTGAGTGGATTGCAAATAAAGTTATGTCTTATCTCAATGGCGAAAACTAATATTCCCCTTGAGATTGGTTATATGCATCCAAATAGGCTGGCGACGGCCAATGTTGTTTGTTTGCTGGTAGCCGCGAAATTGGGATAGAACCAATCAAATTCTTGAAGGGGCTTAGGTCTATTACCCCCTCACTTTCAGCATTTAACACTGAATCGGGCATGGATGCAGTGTACCTGTCAGTTGCACTTGAGTGTGCAATTTTAATGATTCCGTTGTCAAACGCCCAGTGACATAACTTACTTAGACATATTCCATTTGTTACGTCATTAATACCGTGATCCGCCCACGGAAGGATGTGGGCAGAATCAACCCCAGAGCTTAGACAAACATTAGATTTTGGCAGAAAATAACCGGTGAGGAGACATCTGTTTCCATATGCCTCTTTAACATTTTGGCTAAACCTTCGCCCCTCGGGGCCTCGGATAGCCTGCAAACGCCATTGACGAATACGTAATTTAGACGCCTCGGCGATGGGCATTGGATTTTCTTCAATTATAGATTCCTCAACGTCATTTCTATGAACACCTAACCAGTATGTATATTGATCGAGCAAAGAAAACGTTCTTAGTATCTCGCGCAGCGGGTCTTCAATATCAAAGTGGGTTCTAATTTCCTTCGTGACCTGTTGCAACCCAGTCATATCTCCACGCAAAACAGAGTCTCTGTGTTTTGCTATAAGCTGTGACACGATATCTGACCTTGCTCCCGCCGAAGCCCACACATCTAACAGAATGCGCATTCTTTCTAAGATATCAATTCTTGCTAAATCATAATCTGAGTTAGCAAGAATTAAATCACTTGGCTGAATAACCAGTTTTCCACCTCTATTAGAAACGATGTCAAACTGTATGGATGTGACTGAGTAGTTATTCTCTGTGAGCTGTAGTTTTCCTATTGGAGTTATCCCTATTTCTCTCTTAGGCTTTGGCATTAACAAAATGTCAGCTAGAATCAGATAGATATGCTTGTCTTTTCTAGGGGTGAGTAGCCTTATCCTTGTTTTTCCCTGAACTCTGCGAACAATGTTATTTGTTTCAATGAGTTTTCCTGGAAATAACTGAAGGTAAATAATTGAACCCAGCACATCACCAAGACCAACATTTCCATGTGTACCTGCAATCTCGTACTCACCTCTACCTCCACTTGTTCGTAAAGCTATACGCATGCTAATCACCTAATATTATTTCACATGGATACCATATCAGCAGAAAAACGCAGCAATAACATGAGAAGGATTCGCTCCGAGAATACTGCTCCAGAATTGCGCGTCCGTCGATTGGCATACTCAATAGGTTACCGATATCGTTTACACTACAAAAAACTTCCTGGTAAGCCCGATTTGGTATTTATCGGACGCAAGAAGGTGATTTTCGTCCATGGTTGTTTCTGGCACGGTCATATTTGCAAAAAGGGACAGCGCAGACCAAAATCGAATCAAATATACTGGACAACGAAGATCAACTCTAACATAAACAGGGATTTAAAAACTCGGATAGCTTTAAACGAATCTGGCTGGAAAGTCCTTGTATTATGGGAATGCGAATTAACCGACTTATCCATTGTTGAACAGCGAATACGAAATTTCTTGGATACATAACATTGTATTCATCCGCCGCCCCATGCGACGAAAAGCATCTACAGGTAGATGCTTTTATCCCTCGCCCACAATGCGGTCTTGTATTCCAAGCGCCGCGATCTGAGCATAACTCAATTCCCACAGCTTGTGTTGCGGACGCCAGATCCCTCCTATCTGCTTGGCTTGTTCATTTATTTCCTTCGCGTCTTTGCGCCTTTGCGCGAGAAATTGCGCCTTCATGTGCCAGCCTCGGGCTTGGGGGCATATTGGCTGCGCAAGGTGGCGAAGGCATCGCCGATCTCCCTGGCCAGGGCCTCGATTTGGTCTATTTGATCGCTGCCCCAGGTGGATTTGGCGCGGCGGACCTTGGCCATGAGGGGGTGCTCGGCCAGTTCCTGCACCGGGGCGCCCAGGTCGATGAGTTCGCGGCCCTGCTGGAAGAGGCTCATGACCAGCCGGAGGAGGAGAAGCTGTTTCTGGGGCGAGCAGTAGGCGTCGAGGGGGTCGAGGGCGCTCTGTTGCAACACGGCCTCTTTTAGCAGGGCGGCGCATTCCAGCTCCCAGCGTTGGGCCGATGAGAGGGCCTCGGGACCGACCAGATTGACGATACGACCCAGCTCGGCATCGCGGGCCAGCAGGGCCAGGGCCTGTTCGCGCCAGGCGGCCCAGTGGGGATCGATCGCCTTGGCCCACCATTGGGCGGCGACAGGGACATGGGCGGAGAAGCTCTCCACCCAGTCCACCGAGGGGTAATGGCGGGCGTCGGCCAGCTCTTTCGACAGCGCCCAGAAGGTCTGGATGATCTGTTTGGTATGGCTGGTAACCGGCTCGGAGAAGTCGCCCCCCGGCGGCGAAACGGCACCGATGAGGGTGACGGAACCGCGCTGGCCGGCCAGGGTCTCGACCCGCCCGGCCCGTTCGTAGATGGCGGCCAGGCGGGAGCCGAGGTAGGCGGGATAACCCTCCTCCACCGGCATCTGCCGCAGGCGCCCGGCCACCTCGCGCAGGGCCTCGGCCCAGCGGGAGGTGGAGTCGGCCAGCATCACCACGTCGTAGCCCTGGTCGCGGAAGTATTCGGCGATGGTCATGCCGACGTAGATGGAGGCCTCCCGCGCCACCACGGGCATGTTGGAGGTGTTGGCCACCAGCAGGGTGCGCTCCATCATGCCGCGCCCGGTGTGGGGATCGGTCAGTTGGGGGAAGCTCTCCAGCACGTCCACCAGTTCGTTGCCGCGCTCGCCGCAGCCCACGTAGACCACGATGTCGGCGTTGGACCAGCGGGCGATCTGCTGCTGCACCATGGTCTTGCCCGCGCCGAAGGGGCCGGGCACCGCCCCCTTGCCGCCCTTGAGCAGGGGGAAGAAGCTGTCGAGGATGCGCTGGCCAGTGATCAGGGGTTCGCCGCTGTGGTCGCGGCGGAGGAAGGGGCGGGGCTGGCGCACCGGCCAGCGGTGGTAGAGGTGGAGCTTGTGTATCTCCCCCTTCGCATCGCGCAGTCGGCCGATGACCCGGTCCAGGTTGTAGTCCCCTTCGGGGGCCAGGTCGATCAGTTCGCCGTCGAGCCGGGGCGGCAGCAGGATATGGTGGTTGATGCTCTGGGTCTCGCGCACCGTGCCGATGCGCATGCCCCCTTGGAGTTCGACGCCGGGGGAACAGCCGGGATCGGGGACGAAGTGCCAGTCGCGCGCCCGGTCCAGGGCGGCCAGGCTGAGGCCGCGCGGGATGTTGTCGCCGGCCTGGAGGGCCATGGTCTGGAGGGGTCGCTGGATGCCGTCGAAGATCCCCGCCAGCAGACCCGGCCCCAGCTCCACGGAAAGGGGATGGCCCAGGCCAAGGACCGCCTCCCCCGGCCGCAGCCCCTCGGTCGATTCGTAGGTCTGCACCCGCGCCCCCTCGCCCTCCAGGGCGATGACCTCGCCGATGATGCCCATGGCGCCGACGCTGACCTGCTCCCCGTTGCGCGCGCCGGGTAGCTGGACATGGACGATGGGGCCGTTGATCTCCAGGACGCGGCCCTGGGCAGTCGTTTTACTGGTCATGAATGGTTTTCGTAGGGGCGCCTTGCAGGCGCGATGCGGGATGATCGCGCTTGAAAAGCGCTCCTACATTCCGTTTACAAGGCAATTGGTGATTCCCCGTCATGAGCCCCCCGGATGGATAGCGGTGTCGTGGGGGAAGAGGTGCTGCATGAGGACACGCTGAACCCCGCGCTCCAGGCGCTTCAGCCGGCCCTCGAAGCGATTGTCGAGGCGGACGCGATTATCGGCGGTCCTTAGCAGGATACCGCCGGAACAGGCGCTGGGACTTGCCCTGAGCCCGTCGAAGGGGCGCTGGCTGAGTTCGATGACCCGGCCCGGCGCGGCCTTTGCGATCAGTCCGGGCCAGGCGGCGGGCAGCCACTCCAGGTCATCGACGTCCACCTCGGCGATCAGATCGCCCTCGGGGATCAGCCGGGCCCCCTCGGCCAGCAATTCGGCCAGCCAATCCCGGTAGGCCGGGCGGTCTGCCCGCAGTTCGGCCAGGCGCTCGGCCAGGCGGGACTGGACGGCCAGGGCCAGCCCCCAGCGGAGTTGGTCCAGTTGGGCCTGGATCTTCAGCTCCCCGGCCTGGACCTTGCGGCGCTGGAGGCGGTCGGCGGCGGCCTTGGCCGCCAGCACCTCGCGCTCCTCGGCCAGGCGCTGGCGCTCGGTCGCGTCCTGGAGGATGTTGTCCCGCTGCTGGGTCGCCTTGCCGAGATACTCCTCGGCCAGCCCCCTGGCCCGGTCCAGAATGGCCCGCTCCAGGGCCGCGACCTGTTCCTCGTCGCCCCGGATCATGGGGTCTTCCGCGGGGCGACCGATGGAACGGCACCCCCTCCCCAACCCTCCCCCTCAAGAGAGCGTCGTAAAATTGAAAATGTAGGGTGGATAAGCGAAGCGCATCCACCATTCGGCGCGGTTTCGGTGGATGCGCTTCGCTTATCCACCCTACGTTCACCACGTTTTGCGACACCCTCCCCAAGGGGGAGTGGGTTTTTAGAATGCTTGCCCAGACTCATCCGGCCTCCCAGCGGTTGCCCATCAGCAGTTCGATAGGATCATCCAGGCCGGAACGCAGATCGTCCGGCCGGTTCAGGGGCGGCACCTGGGTCAGGAGGATGCGCCCCCCCTCGGCCCGGATCTCGCGCAGCTCCTTGCAGTCGGCCTCGGCCAGCGCCTGGTCGAGGATCACGAAGGCATGGGCCCGCTGTTCCCGCAGTTCCCGCAGCAAGCGCTCCAGGGTATCGACACCCGCGCCGGGGTAGACCTCGAATCCAGCCAGCCGGAAGCCATTGGCCAGGGCCGCGCTGCCGAGAAAACAGAGGCGGGTCGAGGATTCCGGCATGGGGCTGGGTCTCAGAGCTTGTCCAGCAGCAGGATGGAGAGCACCAGACCGTAGATGGCCAGGCCCTCCGCCAGCCCCAGATAGACCAGGGTCCGGCCGAAAAGCTCGGGCTTCTCGGCGATGGCGGCCAGCGAAGCGGCGCCGATGGGGCCGACCGCCATGGCCGCCGCGATGGTGCTCAGGGCCGTGGGCAGGGCAATGCCGATGAAGGCCAGTCCCGTGCCCAGGCCGATCTCCCGCCCACCCTGGATCACCTCCCGCACCGCCGGTTCGGCGGCGGCATCGGCGATGCCCAGGAACAGCAGGGCGGCCTGGGCGCCGAAGAAGAGGATCAGATTGCCCGTCAGGGCCGGCCCGATCCAACGCCGCGCCTGCTCGGCCGCCGGGGGCCGCCGGTTCCAATAAAGCCCCGCCGCGACAAGGCCCAGCAGGGAGAGGGTCAGTAGGCTGGTGAGCAGGGTCATTGGGTTGTTCTCCGAATGTACTTCAACCAAGAAAAAGTAGTTAACCGCAAAGGACGCGAAGAACACGAAGGAAATTACTGGATTATCTCCGTCGAGGCATTCATCTTCCGGGTGAACGGCCATGCGTAGTAGGGGCGGGTTTTAAACCCGCCCCTACCCTATATCCTGGCGTTCCTTTGCGTTCTTTGCGGTTAAACGAGGAATTTAGGTTCAATAATCTCGCGCAACGTTGCGTCGGGTCGATCGATTTGGCACTCATCTACCCAGCCGCAGGGGGTTGAAGGGGCGGCCATCGCCCTGGAAGTAACGCGAGAAGCCTTCATAGTACTCCAGCCGCAGGACCTGGATGGCGACGATCATCCCCTCCAGCACCAGGACGAAGAGGTTGCCGAGGACCAGCATCAGCCAGTGGGCGGGGCCTTGCAGCATGTCGGCCAGGGTGAAGACCGCCAGAGACAGGGCTACGTGGTTGAGGCTGAAGGCGGCCACCCGTAGGAAGGAGAGTGTGCTGGTGAGGGCGTTACTGACCAGCTCGAAGGTTTCGATAAAGACGGTCAGCAGCCGTTCGCCGAAGGGGGCGTCCGAGTGGCGCCAGAGGCGCGCCGCCAGCAGGCCGAGCAGCAGCAGGGCCAGTGCCAGGGCCGCCGTCCCGAAGCCCCTGTCCTTCGCCATGCCCAGGATGCCGCCCAGCAGGCTCAGGTAGAGCAGGAGGTGAACGGCGCCGCCGGTATCGAAGAGCGCCCCGTCGAGGTCGCCGGCCAGCAGCCGGTTGCCGATGGCGAGCAGGGAGCCGAGGCTGAGAAAGACCACGCCCCAGCCCAGAGCGATCTTCAGCAGCAGGATCGGGTCCTTCAGGGGCGACATCCAGAGGGGAGACAGCAGTTCCTCCGAACCGAAGACGCTGCCGTAGAGCAGGCCGAAGGCCATGGAGCTGGCACCGGCGATCAGGAAGAGCCGGGTGAAGTTTCCCAGCCGCCGCCGCTGCCAGAGGCCGAACAGGGCGAGACAGGCCCCCTGGCCCAGGTCGCCGAACATCATGCCGAACATGAGGGCAAAGCTGAGGGCGAACAGCAAGGTGGGGTCGATCTCGCCGAAACGGGGCACGCCGTACTGGCGCACCAGCAGGGCGAAGGGGCGCAGCCAGGGGTGGTCGGTCGGCGGCGCGGGGGTGAGGGGCCACTCGTCGAGGCGGGGGCGGCGCTGCACCAGGAAATAGGGGTGTCTCAGGTGCTCGTCGAGCAGGCGCCGGGCCTCGGGCAGGGCCGATGCCGGCAGCCAGCCCTGCATCGCCGCCAGGGGGCCGCGGCAACGCGCAGCCCCGCCCACGTCCAAATAGGGCAGGGCCGCCTCCAGCACCGCGCCGGCCTCGGTCAGGCGTTCGCGGTTGCGGTTCAGCCACTCCTCCATCTTTTGCCGCAAGGCGGTTTCCTGCCGGGCGAGGCCGTGGCGCCGCCGGTCCAGCTCCTTCCGTATCTCTTCTGGAGAAGAGCGGAAGGGCTTGGGGATGACCAGGGGCTGAAAGCCGGCGGCCTTGAGCACCTCGCCCGGCTCCATGCCGGGCTGGTTCGGCCCGGCGATCAGTACGCGGCTGCTCTCTTGTTCCAGGGTCTCCTTCAGGATCAGGTGGCCGGAGAGGGCGAGCGCCCGTTCCAGGCGGCGCAGGTTTTCGCTGGGGACCAGGCCGAGCAGCAGGTTCAGGTGGCTGTGTTCCTCCTGCAACTGGCCCAGGTCCAGGTCCAGGCCGGACAGCTCGTCCAGGGATTTGTCGAGTTGGCCGAGTTCGTGCGACTGGTCGCGCAGCCGCTGCTGCTCCACCTCGAAGGGGGCGCATTCGGACCAGGCCCGCGCCAGCCAGGATTGGACCTCCTCCAGTTGTTCGCGGGTCAGGGAGAGGTGCGGGGCGACCGTGCAGAGGCCGCCGTCCCCCGAGCAGGCCGCGAAGAGCCGGCGCAGCCGGTCGAGCTGGCCACGGGCGCTCTGCACGCAGTCGCGATAGCCCTGGCCGGGGACCTCGGGCAGGGCCTCGGCCAGCAGGGGACGGTCGTCCGGGGCGAAGGCCTCCAGCCGGGCCAGGGCCAGCCCGGCCAGGGGCAGATCGTCGCGCATCATCTGAAGGGTGATGTGGAGCAGGTCCCGGCCGGCAATCATGCGGCCTCCCGGATCTCGGGGTGCAGGGCCTCGCGCAGGATATCGTCGTCGAGGCCGGCCATGCGGGCCTGGACGATGGCGAAGAGGTCATTGATCTCGTAATAGCGCAGGATCAGAAAGGCGAAGACTGCGGCGATGATGGAGGTGCCGTGCCGCAGGCAGTGGTCGGCATAGGCGGCCAGATCGGACTTCATGCGGGCCTCGATGACCAGAATCCGGGTGGCGCCGCCCAGTATCCCGCATATCGAATCGGGCAGACCCGCCAGGAATTGTTCCAGGCTCGGTTCCTCCACCAATCGGGCCAGCCGGGAGCGGCCGATGCGGAAGCCGTGGTCGATGGCGAGGAAGAAGGCCTGGGCCGGCGACAGGGCGTAGTTGTAGCGGTAGCGCAGCATCCAGATCAGGTTGTGGCGGTCGACGATACGGCCGATCAGTGCGGTCATGGCCGCGAGGTCTTCACCTTCCAGGGAGTGCAGGCGATGACTAAGCTCGGTGTAGAAATACTGGTCCAGGGTCGCGTCCAGCAGGAAGGGGTCCTGGTTCTCGGCGAAGCGACGGCGGGCCTGACGGGCGAGGGAGCCGTAGGGGCCGTTGTCGAGCCGGCGCAGCAGCTCATCCAGATTGTCTGTCTGCAACAGCCGCTCATGGTCCAGGGCCAGGAAGGCGGGCAGCCGGAACAGGCTCTCCCGGATGGCGGCGGCCGGCATGCCGTTCAGCTTGCCCCGGATCAGGGCCTTGAGGTTGAAGAGTTCGTAGCGCCGCGCCCACTGCATCAGGATCTCCCGTGCCGGGCCGCGCAGGGGCCGTAGCAGGGTGGTCAGCTCATCCAGCCAGAGTTGCAGCAGGGATTGCTCGAAACTGACCAGTAGCCGTTCCTGGCCGAGGCCGCCAGGGGAGTGCAAACCGAAGCCCTCCAGCAGGGTGGCGGGAGGCAGGTCGATGAGGGCGTTCAGCTCCTCCTCGCCCCGCAGCCGGCCGCGCATAATCGCCAGCCGGGTGCGCAGATAGGCC
Source organism: Gammaproteobacteria bacterium (assembly GCA_018812525.1). Lineage (GTDB taxonomy): Bacteria > Pseudomonadota > Gammaproteobacteria > Chromatiales > Chromatiaceae > YD12-FULL-61-37. The sequence continues at coordinate 539 of JAHJDE010000042.1, read as the reverse complement.
TGATCGGCCGCATGGGTCATGGCTCGCCGCCGTTCCGCCGGTACAGCAGATAGGCGAAGGCGGCCTCCAGCGCCTCGCCCTCTTGGCGCTCGGCGTCGTCGCGCAACCGGTTGAGGATCTCGTCGTAACGGCGTTGCAGCTCCTGGATCGACTGGGCGGCCCGCTTCTCCGCCTTGTCCAGGTAACCGGCGCGCAGCGCCGGCAGGCGCGACTGGAATCGTTCTTCCATGGCCCGTGACTCCCGCAGGGCGTCCTGGACCAGCCGGTCCGCCGCCAGCCGGGCCGCGTCGGTGATTTCGTTGGCCCTGGTCTCGGCGGCCAGGAGGCGTTTGAGGGTGTCTTCCATAGGTGGATAGGTCGGTTGGGTGGGGTCGAAGTTAGCTTAGGAACTGTCCGGAAATAACTTGTACATCTCGCATCTCATCTTCAGGCCATCTTTGGCCGATCTTCAATCGATCAATTTTCGCGGCAGAGCCGCTCCCACGGCGGTGGGAGCGGCTCTGCCGCGAAAATAGGCGGTTTTGCTCAATCAGATCGAC
>JAHJDE010000041.1 GCA_018812525.1 Gammaproteobacteria bacterium | reverse complement strand
TATTTGACCGGACAGTAGTGATTTCAAGAGAGGTTCTTGTAAAACTGCAAGAACCTCTTGCGGTTCAGGGATGAACCGCCATTTTCAATGGCCTAAGCCATTGAAAATGAAGAAAACGAAAAATCGCATTTTTCGTTTCCGTCTTGCAAAATGGCCAGGAAGGCCATTTCGCAAGTGCCTCAAGAGTATGGATTAATGGACAACAGATGACCCATTCCAGGATTCAACGACACAAGACCATCCCCGTCCGCATCGGCCATCTGTGCCTCGGCGGCCTGGCCCCTGTGGTAGTGCAGTCCATGACCAACACCGATACAGCCGATGTGGCGGGGACCGTCGCCCAGGTGGCGCAACTGGCCCGTGCCGGGTCGGAACTGGTGCGCATCACGGTCAACAACGAAGCGGCCGCCGCCGCCGTGCCCCATATCCGCGACCTGTTGGACAGGCAGGGTCTATCGGTTCCCCTGGTGGGTGACTTCCATTTCAACGGCCACCGCCTGCTGGAACAGCATCCCGCCTCTGCCGAGGCCCTGGCCAAGTACCGTATCAATCCGGGCAATGTGGGCAGCGGGCAGACCCGCGACACCAGCTTCGCCGTCCTGATCGAGACCGCCGCCCGTCACGGCAAGGCCGTGCGGATCGGCGTCAACTGGGGCAGCCTCGACAAGGAGCTGCTGGCGCGCATGATGGATGAGAACGCCCGCACTGCCGAACCCCTGGAGGCCGGCGCCCTGATGCACCGCATCATGGTCGCCTCCGCCCTGGAGAGCGCCGCCCGCGCCGAGGCCCTGGGTCTGGGCCGCGAGCGTATCGTCCTCTCCTGCAAAGTGAGTAAGGTCCAGGATCTGATCGCCGTCTATCGGCTGCTGGCTGCCCAGAGCGACTACGCCCTGCACCTGGGGTTGACCGAGGCGGGCATGGGTTCCAAGGGGATCGTCGCCTCCACTGCTGCCCTGTCAGTGTTGTTGCAGGAGGGCATCGGCGACACCATCCGTGTCTCACTGACCCCCGAGCCGGGCGAGCCCCGCACCAAGGAGGTGACGGTGGCCCAGGAGATCCTGCAAGCCCTGGGCCTGCGTGCCTTCATGCCGGCGGTCATCGCCTGTCCCGGCTGCGGCCGTACCACCAGCACCCTGTTTCAGGAGCTGGCCAAGCAGGTGCAGGACCATCTGCGGGAGAGGATGCCGGTCTGGAGCCGTAAGTACCCCGGCGTGGAGGACCTGGATGTGGCGGTCATGGGCTGCATCGTCAACGGCCCCGGCGAGAGCAAACATGCCCACATCGGCATCAGCCTGCCCGGCAACGGCGAGAACCCTGCGGCCCCTGTCTTCGTCGATGGCGAGAAGTTCGCCACTCTTAAAGGGGATCGCATCGCCGAAGAATTCCTGGCGATCCTGGATGCCTATGTGGAGCGGCGGTTTGGGGATGCACCTGTTTGAGGAAGGCGAAGCATGAAACGCGATGAGGCCCTGACTGTATTGGCCAACAGCAAGCCTGTTCTGGCAGCGCGCTACGGTGTGACCCGCCTGGCCTTGTTCGGCTCGACGGCGCGTGGGAATGCCCGTGTGGACAGCGATGTGGATGTCCTGGTGGCCTTCGACGGCGCGGCGAGTTCCGATCGCTATTTCGGTGTGCAGTTTTATCTGGAGGACCGGCTTGGGTGCCCCGTGGATCTCGTGACAGAGAAGGCCCTGCGGGCCGAGCTGCGGCCTTTTATCGAGCAAGAGGCGATGCATGTCTGACACGGCCCGTGAATGGTGTTTCTATCTGGACGACATGATCGGCTTTGCCGAACGGTTTTGAGCATTATCCGGGGCGAGATACCGAAGCTGTTACAGCAACTCAGGGCGATGCGGGGGCTCTGATCCTGGAAGAACTCGATCAGGCCTCCGGCTCAGAGGTTGTGAAAAAACCTCTCGCAGTAGGCGGGAGGCATTTTCACAGCCTCTCATACCCCGGCGCGAGCCAGAAGAGCTGGCTCTCCGCCGTCTTGTCCAGCAGCGCCTTCATCACCACCCGGCCGGGTCCGGCCTGCCAGATCAAGACCTGCCCCTCCAGTCCAGTGCCATCGGCCTCGGGTTCACCATAGACCTTGCTCAGTTGTTCCAGCAGCATCCCATGGTAGGCGGGCCGGTAGCTGACCTTGATCATATGGAGGTGGCTGTCGCGCAAGAAGAAGCTGATGTAGCGCGCGGGCAGCCCGTTGATAGCGGCGATCTGGGCGTGGCAGTTCAGGTTCAGGCCGGTCTGGCCATCGGCGTCGCAGTCGAGCTTGAGTTCGGGATAGATCTTGCGGATCTCATCGACCGATTCCTTACCCTTCAGGGCGGCGAAATCGAGATGGATGGGCGGATTGCCCAGCAGCCGCAGCAGGCTGACATCGGCCCAGCGTTGACCCGATTTGTCCAGGACGATCCAGAGCAGCGGCACAGCCAGGATGAACAGGGAGAGGATCTTGATCGCTGTCTTGTAGCCGAACATCGCTATACCCTCAGGGCTTCGAGTTCTTCCCAGCGGGCATAGGCCGTGGCGAGTTCCGCTTCCACCAGATCCAGTTCGTCCTTGATTTTGGTTGCCTTGCCGCCGCCCACCTGATAGAGGGCGGGGTCGGCCAGGGCGGCTTGTAGTTCCAAAAGCCTTCTTTCCAACGCCTCGATGCGGCCCGGCAGGGTCTCCAGTTCGCGCTGGTCCTTGTAGCTGAGCTTCTTGCGGGGCTGTTCCTTCGCCGGCTCCGGTTCTGCCGGGCCCCTTTCGGTCTTGGGCCGGGGGGCAGGTTCTGGTCCCTTGCGCTGGCGCAGCCATTCGCTGTAGCCGCCCACATAGTCGCCGACCCGGCCATCACCCTCGAACACCAGGGAGGAGGTGACCACGTTATCGAGGAAGTCACGGTCGTGGCTGACCAGGAGCAGGGTGCCCTGGTAATCCAGCAACAGCTCCTCCAGCAGCTCCAGGGTCTCCACGTCCAGGTCGTTGGTCGGTTCGTCCAGGACCAGCAGATTGGCGGGCTTGGCGAAGAGCTTGGCCAGCATCAGGCGGTTGCGCTCGCCGCCGGAAAGGGCCTTGACCGGCTGGCGCACCCTGTCCGGGGCGAAGAGGAAGTCTTGCAGGTAGCTGATGATGTGTTTCGGCTTTCCGTTGATGTCAATCTTGTCGCTGCCGCCGGCGACGTTGTCGATGACGGACTTCTCCTCGTCCAGTCCGGCGCGCATCTGGTCGTAGAAGGCGATCTCCAGGTTGGTCCCCATCCGCAACGAGCCGCTGTCGGGTTGCAGACGGCCCAGCAGCAGGTTGAGCAGGGTCGATTTGCCCGCGCCGTTGGGGCCGATCAGGCCGATGCGGTCGCCGCGCATGATCAGGGTGGAGAGGTTGCGCACGATGGCCTTGTCGCCCCAGGCATAGGCGACATCGATGGCCTCGACCACCAGTTTGCCGGAGCGTTCGGCCTCTTGCAGTTGCATGCGGGCCTGGCCCTGCTGGTGGCGGCGCGCATTGAACTCCTCGCGTAATTGTTTCAAGGCGCGTACCCGGCCCTCGTTGCGGGTACGCCGTGCCTTGATGCCCTGGCGAATCCAGACCTCTTCCTGCGCCAGCTTCTTGTCGAAACGCTCGTTGGCCTTCTCCTCTGCGTTCAGGCGTTCCTCTTTTCGACGCACGAAGTTGTCGTAATCGCCGGGCCAGTCGGTCAGGCCGCCCCGGTCCAGTTCCAGGATGCGAGTCGCCAGCCGGCGCAGGAAGGCGCGGTCATGGGTAACGAACAGCAACGAGCCGTTCCAGTTGAGCAGGAACTCCTCCAGCCACTGGATCGACTCGATATCCAGGTGGTTGGTGGGCTCGTCCAGCAGCAGCAGGTCAGGTTCCATCACCAGCGCCCGGGCCAGCAGCACCCGGCGCTTGAGCCCGCCGGAGAGGGCGGCGAAGGCGGTATCGGGGTTTAGGTTCAGGCGCGATAGAACGGTCTCGACCCGCTGCTCCACCTGCCAGCCGTTGGCGGCCTCCAGTTCATGCTGGATGCGCGCCATCAGCGCCAGATTGGCCTCGCTGGGGTCGTCCGCCACCGCAAGGCTGATATGGTGATAGTCCTTGAGGGCTCCACCCAAGGCCTCCAGCCCCTCGGCCACCACATCGAAGACACTGCCGGATGCCTCTGCCGGCACCTCCTGCTCCAGCCGGGCGATGCGCATCCCCTGGCCGACGACACGCTCGCCCTCGTCCGCAGCGATCTCTCCCGAAATCAATTTCATCAGCGTCGATTTGCCCGCCCCGTTGCGGCCAATCAGACAGATACGCTCACGCGGCTCGATACAGAGATCGACGCGGTCCAGCAAAGGCGCCGTGCCATAGGCCAGATGGATGTTTTTGAGTGCGATGATAGGCATGGAGCGGCATGATACCGGAATATTGGGCGGAGGGGACGTCAGGGACGCATGCCCTCAGGACAACGTCATCTAACTTCCCAGAACGGGTCGGGTTGTGCCCGACATCGGGATGCGCCGAGGCTTCGGCTGGCGGGCATAGCCCGCCCCACTACGTCCTCCCAGATGGCTAGGGAGAAGGAAAATACAAACGTACCAATTTATCCAGCACCACCGTAGGAGCGGCTTTAGCCGCGATGTATTTGAATCTTTGAGTTTCGCGGCTGAAGCCGCTCCCGACGTTTGCAAACGGTATCTTAGCAATCTCCACCTCCCTTACTGTGAAAGTCGCGAAGCGCGCGTTTGCCCCCTCCCCCATTTGGGGGGAGGGTTGGGGAGGGGGAACGATCAGGCCTGTCCTGAGCGGAGTCGAAGGAAGCGGAGTCGAAGGAAGCGGAGTCGAAGGAAGCGGAGT